>NZ_JAIQLH010000004.1 GCF_020037025.1 Streptomyces huiliensis
GGGCCCGCCGGTGCTCGTGGGCCGGCCGCCGCTCGTGGGCCCGCCGGCGGTCCTCCCGCCGCCCGTCGCCCTCGCGCCTCCGGAGCCTCCGGCGTCACCTGCGCCCGTCGCCTCACCCGTGCCCCCCGCGCTCTCGCCGCCCCTCGCGCCGCCCGCGCCCTCTCCCCCTCCCTCTCCCGGGAACGCGCCCGTCACCGACGCCGACCGCCTGGCGGGGACCGTCGCGGGCCAGGGGCGCCCGCACCCCGGACGCGCCCCCGGGCCGTCCGAGAACCCCTACGGGGCGGACCCGGACCCCTACGGGCCCCCCGGCCCCTACGGGTCCCCGACCCCCGGCACGGCCGCCGATCTCGAACCCGAACCCGCCTGGACCCCGGCCCGGCTCGTTCCTGAGCGTCCCGCAGGGCCCGCGCCCGCCCGAGCCAACGGCGGCAACGGCCGGACCGCACCAGACGAGGAGCCCGTGATGCGGGTCCTGCCCCTGGGCACCGGCATGACCCTCACCGGCCTGGGGCTGGGCTTCCTCGCCCTGCGCCTGCGGCGTCGCTGACGGGCGTGCCCGCTCGACCGCCCGCTTGCCCTCCCGCTCGCAGGCCGGGCGCGAGCGCGCCGGCGCAACCCGGTGGATCAGACGCGTACGGGGGCATCACCAGGGGGAAATCATCTGTGCGAGAGAATGGCGGCATGGATATGCCGAGGAACGAACGGTCGCAGGAGAGCCCGCACATCCTGGTCGTAGGCCCGGACGGCATGGCTCTCGGCAGCACCAGCCCCGGCGGCGGGGCGGGTGACGACGAGTCGCGCGAGGTCCCCGTGACGGAGCAGGTCGAACAGCCCGCGAAGGTCATGCGCATCGGCAGCATGATCAAGCAGCTGCTGGAGGAAGTACGCGCGGCGCCTCTGGACGAGGCGAGCCGGGTGCGGCTCAAGGAGATCCACCACAGCTCCGTCAAGGAACTGGAAGACGGGCTCGCCCCCGAGCTCGTGGAGGAACTGGAGCGCCTGTCGCTCCCGTTCACCGACGACACCATCCCCACCGAGGCCGAACTCCGCATCGCCCAGGCCCAGCTGGTCGGCTGGCTGGAGGGCCTCTTCCACGGCATCCAGACGGCGCTGTTCGCCCAGCAGATGGCCGCCCGCGCCCAGTTGGAGCAGATGCGCCGCGCCCTCCCGGCCGGCACCGGCGACGACGAGGGCGAAGGCGGCCGCCCGCAGCAGGGGGCACGCTCGGGCCCCTACCTGTAACCCGTAGGGCCCCGTAACCCGTAGGGGACCTGCAACCCGTAGGGGATCTGCACCCCCTAGGGAACCCGTAACCCTAAGAGGACGCCGGAGTCCTGCCGCCTGCCTGATCAGGCGTCAGGACGCCGGGTCGCCCGTCGAGACCGTGATGACGATCGTGGTGGTCTTCGGGTCGAAGGGATCCCCCTTTTGAGGGTTCTGCATCACGACCGTCCCCTTGCCGAAGACGTTCTCGTTCTGCTTGTCCTCGCGGTACTTCCAGCCCGCGTCCGTGAAGCACTGCTTCACCGATTCGACGGTGACGAAGGTGACCTCCGGCATGCTGGTCTTCGTCTTGTCCAGGAAGCTGGGGCGCGCCTGCGTGCACTTCGTGGGGTCTATGACCTTCGACTTGTCGCCGTCGACGTGCTTGTTGCCCACGCCGCCCCCGGTGCCGCCGCTCGCCGACCCGTTGGTGCCGCCCCCGGACGAGCCGCCGGAGGTGCCGCCCACCGGGGCCGCGGACTGCGAGTTCCGGACGACGGGCCGGTCCGCCTTGGCCGGCTCCTCGTCGTCGCCGTTGTTCTTGAGGACGACGACGGCGATCACGGCGACGACCGCCAGCGCGGCGACGATGGCCGAGCCGATGATGACCGGCTTGTTGTTCCTGCCGCCGCCGGAAGCGGGGGCGGAGGGCGTGTGCAGGCCGCCGGGCGGGGGCGTGTGGGCGCCCTGGTACGGCGGGGGCGTCTGGTACGCCGGGGCCGGGGCGGGAGCGGGGGTCGGGGCCGGCGTCGGGTAGCCGGACGAGGGGTACCCCCCGTAGGGGTTCTGCTGATGCGGCGCCTGGTAGGGCGTCTGGACGGACTGCATGCCCGGGCCGGGCACCGCCTGCTGGTCCACCGGCGGGAAGACCGCCGAGGAGACCCCCGCGCCGCTCCCCGGTGCCGGCGCGTCCCCGGCGATCACCGGCGAGCCCGCCGTCCGCGCCGTACCGGCCACCCGCGCGCACTCGTCCCGCATGGCGGCGGCGCTGGGGAAGCGCTCGTTCGGGTTCTTCTTCAGCGCCCGCGCCACCAGGGCGTCCACCGCCGGCGGGATCGAGCGGTTGATCGTGGAGGGCGCGACCGGCTCCTCCTGGACGTGCGCGTACGCGATGGCCAGCGGCGAGTCCGCGTCGAAGGGCAGCCGGCCGGTCAGCAGCTCGAAGAGCATGATGCCGACCGAATACAGGTCGGAGCGGGCGTCCACGCCGCGGCCCAGCGCCTGCTCGGGGGAGAGGTACTGCGGGGTGCCGACGACCATGCCCGTCTGCGTCATCGAGGTGACCCCCGACTGCATGGCCCGGGCGATGCCGAAGTCCATGACCTTGACCACATCACGCTTGGTCATCATCACGTTGCCGGGCTTGATGTCCCGGTGGACCAGGCCCATCTCGTGGCTGACCTCGAGCGCGGCCAGCACGTCGGCGGTGATCTTCAGCGCCTTCTCGGCGGGCATCGCGCCGTACCGTGCCACGTCCTCGTCGAGGACGGAACGCAGCGGTTTGCCCTCGATGTACTCCATGACGATGTACGGCATCGTCGTGCCGTCGAGGTCGTCCTCGCCGGTGTCGAAGACGGAGACGATGTTGGTGTGCGTGAGCTTGGCCACGGCCTGGGCCTCGCGGCGGAACCGCTCGCGGAAGGACGACTCCCGGCCGAGTTCCGTGTGGAGGGTCTTGACGGCGACCTGGCGGTCGAGCACGGAGTCGTACGCGAGGTGCACGGAGGCCATGCCGCCCTCGCCGAGCAGGTCGCGCAGCTGGTAGCGGCCGCCGCCGACGGCCCGTCCCGCGTAGCGGCCCTGTGCGCCGTCCTGGCTCATGGTGTTGCTTCCCCCTCGGCGCCGACCGGCGTCGGGTCGGTGACGCGACACCCGGGCCGGGCCCGGCTCATAGGTTGGATCCGGCCGGATCCCATCCGGCCGGACACGTATCCCGGCCAAGTGTGCCGCAGGCCAGGGGCACGTCAAGCCGCGTGCCCGTTCCGTGACCGGATGCGCGACAAGCCGTCACGGAATTTGCCTTGCCCGGCCCGCTGCGGGTTTGATTGCCCGTCCATCCCCGACCGGCGCGCGTCGCGGAACCTGTAGCGTGCCTTATCGGAAGACTGCATTGCTCCGCGTACGGCTCAGCAGCGTGAGCACTGCCCCAAGGCTTGGCCCCCGCGAGCGGCCAGACACGACGGCGAGGACTGATGGCACAGACGCAGAGCGCCCAGGGTCCGTCCGACCCTGACGCCAACGGGGGCGGAATGCCCGATGTGCCGGAAATGTGGGGTAATGGCGGCATGGTCGGCGACGGCCGCTACCGCCTCACCCACCGGCTGGGCCGCGGCGGCATGGCCGAGGTCTTCGCCGCCGAGGACGTGCGCCTCGGCCGCACCGTGGCCGTCAAGCTGCTCCGCGCCGACCTGGCCGAGGACCCGGTCTCCAAGGCCCGCTTCACCCGCGAGGCACAGTCCGTCGCCGGGCTGAACCACCACGCCGTCGTGGCCGTCTACGACTCCGGCGAGGACATCGTCGGCCGCCAGACCGTGCCGTACATCGTCATGGAACTGGTTGAAGGCCGCACCATCCGCGACCTGTTGCTCACCTCGGAGGCGCCGCCGCCCGAGCAGGCGCTCATCATCGTCTCCGGCGTGCTGGATGCGCTCGCGTACAGCCACCAGCACGGCATCGTGCACCGCGACATCAAGCCCGCCAACGTCATCATCACCAACAACGGTGCCGTCAAGGTGATGGACTTCGGCATCGCGCGCGCCCTGCACGGCGCCGCCTCCACCATGACCCAGACCGGCATGGTCATGGGCACCCCGCAGTACCTGTCGCCCGAGCAGGCCCTCGGCAAGACCGTCGACGCCCGCTCCGACCTCTACGCGACCGGCTGCATGCTGTACGAACTGCTGTCGCTGCGGCCGCCGTTCACCGGGGAGACGCCGCTCTCGGTCGTCTACCAGCACGTCCAGGACAACCCGATCCCGCCGTCCCAGGTGCTGGACTCCGTCCCGCCGGAGCTCGACGGGCTCGTCATGCGCTCCCTGGCCAAGGACCCGGACGACCGGTTCCAGAGCGCCGAGGAGATGCGCTCGCTGGTCCAGTACAGCCTCCAGATGCTGCACGAGGCCGGCGGCCACACCGGCGCCTGGGACACCGGCCAGGTGCCCGCCGCCGCGGCCACCCAGGTCATGGGCGGCGTCGGGCTGGGCCAGACCACCGCCATGCCGCACCCGCAGCACGGCCAGACCTCCCCGCAGCGGATCCTGCCGGAGGGCGTGGGCGGGACGGGCGGCGACGATTACGAGCCGGGCGGGCACGGGCGGGGCGGCGGGAGCAACCGCGGCAAGCTGATCGCCATCGTGGCGTTGGTGGCGGCGGTGGTGGTCGCTGTCGCGGCGTACGCGGCGGTGAACAAGGACAAGGGCAGCAAGGGCGCGGACACCGACCCCACCAAGAAGCCGAGCCACTCGTCGTCCTCCAGTGCCGACCCCTCGAAGTCGGCGACGCCGAAGAAGGACGAGAAGTCGTCCGAGCCCGACACCGGGACCGGCACGACGGGTGACACCTCGGACGAGAACGACAACTACAGCGGTACCGGCGGAACACGGCACAGGTACACGAACCCGCCCACCGAGCAGCCGTCCAAGGACCCGTCGAACGACCCGACGACCAAGCCGACCGACGACGGCAAGGGCACCACGTCCAAGGGCACCAGCGAGGGCACCGGCAACAACCCGACCACCGACCCTGGCACGACCAACAACCCGGGCACGACGAACAACCCGGGGACGACCAACAACCCGGGTACCACCAACAACCCGGGGACGGCGAACAACCCGGGTTCGGCGAACAACCCCGGTAACACCACAGAGGGCAACACGACCCCCTGACGGCCGCCACGAGGCGGGGCTCCGGCCCCGCCTCGTCCCGTATCCGGGGGCATATCCGGGGGGCTCTTCGCCTCAGTCCGTGAACGCGTCCCGTACGTCCTCGTACGCGCCCGTCCACCACACCGCCAGGGCCGCCGACGCGGGGAAGCCGGGGTCGGCGCGGTGGTCGCCGAGCTGGTAGCGCCAGCGGAGCATCCAGAAGTCGTTGAGGCGCTCCCACCACACGCGGTGCACGGCTGCCGCGAGCTCCTCGGGGCCGGCGCCGGTGGTGCGCCGGTAGGCGCGGGCGTACGGCCGTATCTTCGCGAAGTCGAGGGTGCCGTCGGGGCGCAGGAAGAAGATCACGGCGGCGCGGACGGCTTCCTCCGCGCGCGGGCGGACGCCGAGGCGGTCCCAGTCGACGATCGCGGCGGGCTCGGCGTCCCGGTACAGCAGGTTGAGCGGGTGGAAGTCGCCGTGCACCCAGCCGCGCGCCGGGGTCGCGGCCGGGGGCGGGCGGCGGTGGGCGTGCCGCTCCAGCAGGACCCGGCGTTCGACGAGGCGGTGTTCGGCGAGTTCGTCGAAGGAGTCGCGCGGGTGGCGGCGGACCAGGACCAGCAGCTCCTCGATGAGCGCGTACGTGTCCTCGGGGTCGGCCGCCACGTCCAGCGTGTCAGGGGCATCGAGGGAACGAGCGGCGTCAGGGGCGCGCTCCGGACCCCTCAGGTCGCCCTGAAGCCCCTCAGGGGCGCTCTCCGGGCTCCAGCGCGCCGTCGGCTCCGCCGTACTGCCCCACGGGCCCGTGGAGCGCCGTCCGGCGGCCCCACGGCGTACGCCGGCGGCTCCCGGACGCGTCGCCGTCAGGCGGCCACGTGGCTCCGTGCCGAGGTCGGGGCCCGCGCCCACGCTCGTCAACGCGCCGGCCTCCGCCTCCCGGGAGGCTCCCCGGAAGGCGCCGCTCCCCGCGCCCGCCCGCGAGGCGCCGGCCACTCGTCCGCCCGGCGTCCGGGCCCCCGCTCCCGCCTGCGTCTCCGCCGGCCCCGCGACCTCCCGCATCACCGTCTCCAGGCTCACGTGCACGGTGCCGAGCAGCGCGCCCAGGCCGCGCGACTGGGCCGTGGTGAGTTCCCCGCCGTCGCGGTGCCGGCCCTCGACCCAGGGGTGCAGGGCGTAGCAGCGGCCGCCGAGGACGGCCACGGTCGAGCCGTCCTCCGCCGCCACCGGCGGGGCGACCGGCAGGCCGAGGGCGCCGAGCCGCTGGGTGGCGGCGTGCTGCCGGGCGATGGCGGCCCGGTCGCCGTCCAGGTGGTGCTTGAGGAAGAAGTGGCCCCTGCTGGTGGAGAGGCGGTAGCCGTGGTTGAGCAGGCCCTCGGTGAGCGGTTCGCAGGCCAGCGGCTCGCCGGCGTGCCGGTAGCGGCGTAGCAGGGTGCGCAGGGTGCCGCCGTCGGGAGGTGCGACAGGGGGGACAAGTGAGCGCGGCACGCCCCAAATGTTAGTTCACGACGAGTGCGCGGCCTGTCGCGCGGGTACGCCTTCGAGGTGGTGCAGGGTGATGAACTGCGGTTCTATGCACAGGTATTCGGGAAGGAAGGGCGCGTTGTCCGCCACCCGGGGGGCCGGGCCGAACCGCAGCAGCTCCGCCGCTCCCGGGGTGAACCGGCGTGCGGTACCGACGAATTGGACGTGCCAGACGTCCTCGTCGCCTTCCTCCCGCCCGCCGAAGTTGTCGGCGTTGTAGGCGATGACGCTGCCGTCGCATGCCCGGCTGTAGCCGTAGCCGCCGTGCAGCCGCACCAGCACCCGTCCGTCGGACACGATGTGCCGGGTGGTGATGACGAACGGGAGGGCGCGCAGGGTCACCGAGAGGTGCCCGTAGGGGGCGCGTGCGAGCAGGTCGAGCGCTCGCTGTTCGTCTGTGGCCGGCGGGGCGGCCGGCGGTACCGGTGCAGGCATGCGCCTTACTCTGCACCGTCACGCCCGGTGCACGTAGAGCCACCCGCCCCGTCGCGGACGGGACGTTGGTCCCTAAACGGGCACCTCGGCCTTCGGGGGCCTCAGGGGTCCACCCCCGCTCCCCTCAGTGCTTCTGCGCCTGCAGACGCGCGACGTAGGCGGCGGCCTGCGAACGCCGTTCCATCCCCAGCTTGGAGAGCAGGCTGGAGACGTAGTTCTTGATGGTCTTCTCCGCCAGGTGCAGCCGCTCGCCGATCACGCGGTTTGTCAGCCCCTCCCCGATCAGGTCCAGGATCCGCCGTTCCTGTTCCGTCAGCGAGGCCAGCCGGTCGTCGCCGCGCGGGCTCTTGCCGTCGCGCAGCCGCTCCAGCACCCGGGCCGTCGCCACCGGGTCGAGCAGCGACTTCCCGGCCGCCACATCCCGCACGGCGGACAGCAGCTCATTGCCGCGAATCGCTTTCAGTACATAACCCGAGGCCCCGGCCATGATCGCGTCAAAAAGGGCCTCGTCGTCCGCGAACGACGTCAGCATCAGGCACTTGATTCCCGGATCGAGCGAACGAATCTCACGGCAGACTTCGACCCCGCTGCCATCCGGAAGCCGAACGTCCAGAACAGCGACGTCGGGCCGGGTGGCGGGAATGCGCACCAGTGCGTCCGCGGCGGTACCGGCCTCGCCGACGACCTCGATGTCGGCCTCCGTGGCGAGCATCTCGTGAACGCCGCGCCGCACGACTTCGTGGTCGTCGAGCAGAAATACCGTGATTTTTCCTTGTTCGCGCACAGTGTCAGTCTCACACATCGAGTCTTCCCCTGCTCTTGTCCTCCGGGATAACGTGCCGTCGTTCCGGCGGTAACCCTGCCTCGGCGGGGACGGCCCGCAAGGCTGTGACCAGTGCATTGGCGGCCCTTTCTCGATTTACTTGGAAATCCAAGCAAAATCGCAGGTCAGAGAGGGTTTCGCAGGAATGCGGAGTACTGGGTAACGTGCTTATTGCAGGCCATTCGGCGGGACACCTGTCACGCCCGGTTCGGCCTCGGCACACCCACCCCGTGTGCCGTCGGGAAGCGGGCGAGCATCCCCCAGCCCCACGGCGGGGGGACCCCCTACGGCAACCGGCGACCCCGGGGGCCGGACAGACGGAGGAGCACACGTGACCGTGGACAGCACCGCCGCGCGCAAGCCGCGGGGCGGCAAACGCGCCGGAGCGAAGAAGCCGGCCGCCGGGGCGGGCGAGCCCGAGCTCGTACAGCTGCTGACGCCCGAGGGCGAGCGGGTCGAGCACCCGGACTACGCCATCGACGTGACGCCCGAGGAACTGCGCGGCCTGTACCGCGACATGGTGCTGACCCGCCGCTTCGACGGCGAGGCGACCACCCTCCAGCGCCAGGGTGAACTGGGCCTGTGGGCCTCCCTGCTGGGCCAGGAGGCCGCCCAGATCGGCTCCGGCCGGGCCACCCGCGACGACGACTACGTCTTCCCGACCTACCGCGAGCACGGTGTCGCCTGGTGCCGGGGCGTGGACCCGACCAACCTCCTGGGGATGTTCCGCGGCGTCAACAACGGCGGCTGGGACCCCAACGAGAACAACTTCCACCTCTACACGATCGTCATCGGCTCGCAGGCGCTGCACGCCACCGGTTACGCCATGGGCATCACCAAGGACGGCGCCGACTCCGCCGTCATCGCCTACTTCGGCGACGGCGCGACCAGCCAGGGCGACGTGGCCGAGGCCTTCACCTTCGCCGCCGTCTACAACGCCCCCGTGGTCTTCTTCTGCCAGAACAACCAGTGGGCCATCTCCGAGCCCACCGAGAAGCAGACCCGCGTGCCCCTCTACCGCCGCGCCCAGGGCTACGGCTTCCCCGGCGTCCGCGTCGACGGCAACGACGTCCTGGCCTGCCTCGCCGTCACCCGGGCCGCGCTGGAGCGCGCCCGCACCGGCGAGGGCCCCACCTTCGTCGAGGCGTTCACCTACCGGATGGGCGCCCACACCACCTCCGACGACCCCACCCGCTACCGCCGCGACGAGGAGCGGGAGCTGTGGGAGGCCAAGGACCCGATCCTGCGCCTCCGCCGCCACCTGGAGCGCGAGGGCATCGCCGACGAGGAGTTCTTCGCCGCCCTGGAGACGGAGAGCGACGCGCTGGCCAAGCGCGTCCGCGAGACCGTGCGCGCCATGCCCGACCCGGAGAGCACGGCCATCTTCGAGAACATCTACGCGGACGGCCACGCGCTGGTCGACGAGGAACGCGAACAATTCATCGCCTACCAGGCTTCGTTCGCCGACGAGGAGAGCAAGTAATGGCCACCGAGAAGCTCTCCATCGTCAAGGCGATCAACGCCTCCCTGCGCACCGCCCTGGAGAACGACCCCAAGGTCATCGTCATGGGCGAGGACGTGGGCAAGCTCGGCGGCGTCTTCCGCGTCACCGACGGCCTCCAGAAGGACTTCGGCGAGGACCGGGTCATCGACACCCCGCTCGCCGAGTCCGGCATCGTCGGCACCGCCATCGGCCTGGCCCTGCGCGGCTACCGGCCGGTCGTGGAGATCCAGTTCGACGGGTTCGTGTTCCCCGCGTACGACCAGATCGTCACCCAGCTCGCCAAGATGCACGCCCGCGCGCTCGGCAAGATCAAGCTGCCGGTCGTCGTACGCATCCCCTACGGGGGCGCCATCGGGGCCGTCGAGCACCACAGCGAGTCCCCCGAGTCGCTGTTCGCCCACGTCGCCGGTCTGAAGATCGTGTCGCCGTCGAACGCGTCCGACGCGTACTGGATGCTCCAGCAGGCCATCCAGAGCGACGACCCGGTGATCTACTTCGAGCCCAAGCGCCGCTACCACGACCGCTCCGAGCTCGACACCGAGGCGATCCCCGGCCCGCTGCACACCGCCCGTACGGTGCGCCCCGGCACGGACCTGACGCTGGCCGCCTACGGGCCGATGGTCAAGACCTGTCTGGAGGCGGCCGCGGCCGCCGCCGAGGAGGGCAGGAACCTGGAGGTGCTCGACCTGCGGTCGCTCTCCCCGATCGACTTCGACGCCATCCAGGCGTCCGTGGAGCGCACCCGCCGACTCGTCGTCGTCCACGAGGCCCCGGTCTTCTTCGGCTCCGGCGCCGAGATCGCGGCCCGGATCACCGAGCGCTGCTTCTACCACCTGGAGGCCCCCGTCCTGCGGGTCGGCGGCTACCACGCCCCCTACCCCCCGTCGCGGCTGGAGGACGAGTACCTTCCGGGACTGGACCGGGTGCTCGACGCCGTAGACCGCGCGCTTGCGTACTGAGGGCTGAGGAGAGTCGTGACGATGACTGCGAGCACAGCGAGCGACCAGCGCTTCCGCGAGTTCAAGATGCCCGACGTGGGCGAGGGTCTCACCGAGGCCGAGATCCTCAAGTGGTACGTGGCCGTAGGGGACACCGTCTCCGACGGCCAGGTGGTCTGCGAGGTCGAGACCGCCAAGGCCGCCGTCGAACTGCCCATCCCCTTCGACGGCGTGGTGCACGAGCTGCGCTTCGAGGAGGGCGTGACGGTCGACGTCGGCACCGCGATCATCTCGGTCGACACCCGGCCCGGTGAGGGGCCCGCCACCGCGACCGGCGACGTGATCGACCCGACCGCCGCCGGTGCCCCGGCCGAGCCCGCCGCGCACGCCGAGACGGCGGCCGCGCCGGAGGGCGAGGGCCAGGGACAGGGCCGGCAGGCCGTCCTCGTGGGCTACGGCGCCGCGCCGTCGTCCACCAAGCGGCGGCCGCGCAAGGCCCGTCCGGAGGCGTCGACGGTCGGCGCGGCGGTCCAGGCGGAGCTGAACGGGCACGCGGCCCCCGCCGTGGCCCCGGCGGCCCCCGCCGCCCCCGCCGCACCCATAACTCCTCCGGCCCCTCCGGTGACCGGCGCCCCCGCCGCCGCGGGGAGCGCCCGTCCGCTGGCCAAGCCGCCCGTCCGCAAGCTGGCCAAGGACCTCGGCATCGACCTGGCGGCCGTCAGCCCGACCGGCCCCGACGGCGTGGTGACCCGCGAGGACGTGCACGCCGCCCACCAGGCGAGCGTGGCCCCGGCGGCGGTCCCGGCCGAGGCTCCCACCGCCGCGGCCCCGGCCCCCGCCGGCGCGTGGGCCGCCCGGGAGACGCGCATCCCGGTCAAGGGCGTCCGCAAGGCCACCGCCCAGGCCATGGTGGCCAGCGCCTTCACCGCGCCGCACGTCACGGAGTTCGTCACCGTCGACGTCACCCGCACGATGAAGCTCGTCCAGCGGTTGAAGGACGACCCCGACATGGCCGGGCTGCGGGTCAACCCGCTGCTGCTGGTGGCCAAGGCGTTCCTGGTGGCCATCCGGCGGAACCCGGACATCAACGCCTCCTGGGACGAGGAGAACCAGGAGATCGTCCGCAAGGACTACGTCAACCTGGGCATCGCCGCGGCGACGCCGCGCGGGCTGATCGTGCCCAACATCAAGGAGGCGCAGGCCAAGACGCTCCCCGAGCTGTCGCGGGCGCTCTCCGACCTGGTGAGCACGGCGCGCGAGGGGAAGACCAGCCCGGCGGAGATGTCCGGCGGCACGGTCACGATCACCAACGTCGGCGTGTTCGGCGTGGACACCGGGACGCCCATCCTCAACCCGGGCGAGTCGGCGATCCTGGCCTTCGGCGCGATCAAGCTCCAGCCGTGGGTGCACAAGGGCAAGGTCAAACCCCGGCACGTCACCACGCTGGCGCTCTCCTTCGACCACCGCCTGGTGGACGGGGAGCTCGGGTCGCGGGTGCTGGCCGACATCGCGGCCGTCCTGGAACACCCGAAGCGGCTGCTCACCTGGGGCTGACGGCGAACGGCCCACTGAATGGCCGGAACGGCCAAAAGGGCCCGGACGCGCCCACTCCTCACCCCCCTCCGGTGAGGAGCGAGCGGCGTCCGGGCCCTCCGTTTTCATGGCAGAGCGGCCTCGAGCCATTCCATTGGCAGGGTGGAATGGCCCGTGTGGGGCAATTTACTTAAGATTGACCGACACTTGCAGTGTCGGAATGGGAGGCTCCCCGTGGCGGGTGCGAGTGCGGGCGGGGGGATGTCGAACGGGGGGACGTCGAACGGCGGGATACCGGACCCGGCGGAGGACGGCGAGTCCATCAGCCGTCTGCTCCGGGCCTGGCGGGCCCGGGTCGACGCGCGGACCGTCCCCGAGCTGCGCGGCGTCCACCCCCGGCCGGGCCGGCTGCTGTCGCAGCGCCACGTCGCCCGGCTCACCGGCGTCAGCGAGGGCTGGTACCGCGCCCTGGAGGCCGGCCGCCGCCAGGACTTCTCCGAGAGCTTCCTGCTCCGGGTCGCCGCCGCGCTGCGGCTGAGCGAGGCCGAGACGCTGACCCTCTTCCTCGCCGTCTGCGGCCGCCGCCCGCCCGGCTCCCCGTGCCCGGCCGGCGAGCTCCCCCAGGGCGTCAAGGACCTGCTCGTCCAGCAGACGACGTACCCCGCCTACCTCTCCGACAACGCCTGGAACGTCGTCGCCTCCAACCGCCTGATGGGCGAGTGGTTCCCCTGGGTGCTCCGCCCGGGGGCCAACCTGATGCGGTGGGCCCTGTTGCACCCCGAGGCCCGCGAGCAGATGCTCGACTGGGGGAACAGCTGCGCCCGCGCCTACCTGGCCATGCTCCGCGTAGCCGCCAACAGCAACCCGGCCGACGCCGGGCTGCGGGCCCTGGTCCGCGAGGTGCTGGACTCCGACGCGGACTGCCGCCGCATCTGGGCCGAGGAGCACGACGTCGTCGAGCACCGCGACGGCCACGTCTTCCGGCTGCGGCTGCCGTACCACGGCTACGCCGAGATCCGGGTGACGAGTCATGTCCTGCTGCCGATACAACGCCCCGACCTGCGCTTCGTCTTCATCACCCCGCTGGCCGACTGAGCGCGGTGCCCCCGCCCGCCGGCGTCCACCCGCGTCCGCCGCACCGGTGCGGACCGGCCCCGCCGCGGTCCGTACCACGACCCGTCCGGATCGCGGACAGCCCCTCATCAAGCATCTGTCTTGTATCTATGCTGTGTGCATGCCTGCCACCCCCTCTCCCCCCTCCCTGTCACCCGCCAAGGCACCCGCCGGCCGGCCCGCCGCGGCCGACCGCGTCTACGCACACGTCAAGGACGGCGTCCTGCACCGGCGGTACGCCGGCGGGACGCTGCTCACGGAGGGCGGGCTGGCGGAGGCCGTAGGGGTCTCCAGGACACCCGTCCGCGAGGCGCTGCTGCGCCTGGAGGGTGAGGGACTGCTCAAGCTCTACCCGAAGAAGGGGGCGCTCGTGCTGGCCGTGTCCGCACAGGAGATCGCGGATGTGGTGGAGACCCGGCTGCTGGTGGAGAAGCACGCGGCGGCCAAGGCCGTACCCGCCCCGCCGGCCCTCATCACCCGGTTGGAGGAACTGCTCGCGGACATGCGTCGGCAGGCCGCCGAGGGCGACCTCGCCGCCGTCTCGGTCAGCGACCGCGCCTTCCACGCGGAGATCGTCCGCAGCGCCGGGAACCAGATCCTGTCCCGCCTCTACGACCAGCTGCGCGACCGCCAGCTGCGGATGGGCGTCGCCGCGATGCACGCCCACCCGGACCGCATCGCCAAGAACATCGCCGAGCACGCCGAGATCCTGGAGGCCCTCCGGGCCGGGGACGCGCCCGCGGCCGTCGCCGTCGTCGACCGGCACGTCGGCTGGGTGCGCACGCTCGCCCAGGGGAACGAGCGATGACCGCCCCCTGTCAGGGCCTGCCCGGGGACCCGCCGGGCGGCCGGCGGGCGGCGGCGGTCTGGGCGGTCGGGGTCGGCGTCTACTTCGTCGCCATCGTCTTCCGGACCAGCCTCGGCGTGGCCGGGATCGACGCGGCCGAGCGGTTCCACGTCAACGCCTCGGCCCTGTCGACGTTCTCCATACTCCAGTTGCTCGTCTACGCGGGCATGCAGATACCCGTCGGCCTGCTGGTCGACCGCATGGGCACCAAGAAGGTGCTCGCCCTCGGCACCGTCCTGTTCACCGCCGGGCAGCTGGGCTTCGCGCTCTCCCACTCCTACGGGACGGCCCTGGCCGCCCGCGCCCTCCTCGGCTGCGGCGACGCGATGACGTTCATCAGCGTCCTGCGGCTCGGCGCCCGCTGGTTCCCCGCCCGGCACGGGCCGATGGTCGCCCAGGTGGCGGCGCTGTTCGGAATGGCAGGCAACCTCGTCTCGACCCTCGTCCTCGCCCCGCTGCTGCACTCCCGCGGCTGGACCTCGACGTTCGGGGGCAGCGCGGCGGCCGGCGTCGTCGTCCTCGTCCTGCTCCTGGTCTTCCTCCGGGACCACCCGGAGGGGTACGAGCCGGAGCCCGCCCCGCACCCCGGCGCCGGCTACGTCCGGCAGCAGATCACCCGCGCCTGGCGGGAGCCCGGCACCCGGCTGGGCATGTGGGTGCACTTCACCACCCAGTTCCCGGCCATCGTCTTCCTGCTGCTGTGGGGCATGCCGTTCCTCGTCGAGGCCGAGGGGCTGAGCCGGGAGACCGCGGGCCGGCTGCTCACCCTCGTCGTCCTGGTGAACATGGCCGTCGGCCTGGTGTACGGCCAGATCGTCGCCCGGCACCACGCCGCCCGGCTGCCGCTCGCCCTCGGCACGATCGGCGCGACCGCGCTCCTCTGGGCGGCCACCCTGGCCTGGCCGGGGACGCACGCCCCGATGTGGTTGCTGATCACCCTGTGCGCGGTGCTCGGCGCCTGCGGCCCGGCCTCCATGATCGGCTTCGACTTCGCCCGGCCGGCCAACCCGCCGGCGCGGCAGGGCACGGCGTCCGGCATCGTCAACATGGGCGGCTTCACCGCGTCCATCACCACGCTGCTGGCCATCGGCGTCGTCCTCGACGCGACCGGGGACGACTACCGGGCCGCCTTCGCCGCCTTCTTCGTCGTCCAGGCGGTGGGCCTGGCCCAGATCCTGCGGCTGCGCGAACGGGCCCGGCGGCGGGAGCGGGAACGGGTGGTGGCGTCGCGGGTGGAGACGGTGCACGTACCGGTGTGACGGGCGGGCCTTGTACGGCCCCCTACGGCGTTCCCCCTAGGGCGTCCCCATTAGGGCGTCCCCATTAGGGCGTCCCCATTAGGGCGTCCCCATTAGGGCGTTCCCCCTACGGCGTCCCCCCCCTACGGCGTCCCCCCTACGGCGTCACCGCGAACCCCCGCAGGATCGCCTCCGCCAGCCGCGGATCGCCCTCCGCCGTCACCCGGTCCGCCACCCCCTCCGGCCGCACCCGCCCGCAGGCCAGCCGGAGGTACGTCTCCCAGTCCATGGCGAGCGTCACGGCGGGGCCGAGCGACACACTGGAGTCGAGCGTGCCCCGCCCCGCCGCGTCGACGCGGACGGTCCGCAGGAACTCCACCGGCCCGTGCACGTCCACCACCACCGCGCTGCCGGGCGGCGCCCCCGCGTCCTTGGCCACCACCTTCGGCAGTCCGGACAGCAGCAGGTCACGCGCGACCAGGGCGCCCGGCGCGTCCAGGTTGCCCGGCACGCCCAGCGCCCGCCGCAGGTCCTGCTCGTGCACCCACACGTCGAACGCCCGGATGTTCAGCTGCTGTTCGAGCGTCCGCTCCGGTCCCGCGCCCAGCGGCCAGCGCACCGGCGCGAGCGGCGAGCGCGTCTCGTTCCGCAGCTGCCGCGACCGCCGGATGATCGTCAACTCCAGCTCGGACGTCATCTCCAGCGCCGTGTGGCAGCGCCGCACGTCGACCTGCACCTCCACGTACCGCGAGAACTCGTCGGTGACGTGGAACAGGTCCCGGGGGAGCGTGTGGATCGGCCGGGGCTCGCCCAGCATCTCGCTCTCCACCCCGATGACGTGCGAGACGACGTCCCGCACCGACCACCCCGGGCACTCCGTGGGCCGGTTCCAGTCGCCCTCGGCGAGCGGTTTCACCAACTCGTTGATCGCTTCGATGGAATGGGTCCAGGCGTCGATGGCGGGCTGCAGACTGGGGTGGACGGTCACGTGATCCCTCGTGCGGTGCGTGCGTTCGGCGGCATGGTTACGGGGCAAGTGCTGTCTGGGTCTCAGCAGTTAAGTTACGCTGCGCACGGGCAGCACGGCAGAGGTTTCCCGGGCCGAGAGTGGTGGTACTGTGCGCGTCTCCCTGATCCAGCTCGCCGTGGACCCGACGGAGACAACGGACGCCCGGCGGCAGCGCGCGGCGGACCTCGTCCGCGCCCAGCACGGCCGTGACCTGGTGGTCCTCCCCGAGCTCTGGACGGTCGGCGCCTTCGCCTTCGACTCCTTCGCCACCGGCTCCGAACCGCTGAACGGCCCCACGGCGGCGGCGATGTCGGCCGCCGCGCGGGACGCCGGGGTCTGGCTGCACGCCGGCTCGATCGTCGAACGGTCCGCGGACGGCGCCCTGTTCAACACCTCCCTCCTCTTCACCCCCGACGGCACGCTCGCCCGCACCTACCGCAAGATCCACCTCTTCGGCTTCGACCGGGGCGAGGCCGTCCTGCTCGGCGCGGGCCACGACATCGTCACCGCCCCGCTCCCGGAGACCGTGCTCGGCCTCGCCACCTGCTACGACCTCCGCTTCCCCGAACTCTTCCGGGCCCTGGTCGACGCCGGCGCCCAGACCCTCGTCGTCCCGGCCGGCTGGCCCGAGCGCCGCCGCGCTCACTGGACGCTGCTGGCCCGCGCCCGGGCCGTCGAGGACCAGGCGTACGTCCTGGCCTGCGGCACGGCGGGAACGCACGCGGGCGTGGCCCAGGCGGGCCACAGCCTGGTGATCGACCCCTGGGGCGAGGTCCTGGCCGAGGCCGGGCCGGACGAGGAGGTGCTCACCGCCGACCTGGACATGGACCGGGTGGCGACGACGCGCGAGGAGTTCCCGGCGCTGCGGAACCGGGTGCTCGGCCGCTGAGAGCCCGGCACACCCGCCAACTCCCGCCCCGGAAGCAGACGTTCCGGTCAGCGGAATGTGTGACCGTGTACGTTCAGACCCATGAACGACCAGCAGCCGTACGCCCCGACCGAGCCGTCCCTCGCGACACCTCCTCCCCTTCCCCCGGCGCGGCGGCGTCCCTGGATTCCGGCGGTCGCCGGCGCGGTGGCCGCCTCGGTCGTGTGGGGCGCCGCCCTGGCCCTGACCGGCGGGAGCGGCGGGAGCGGCGGCGCGCCCGGCCCGAGCGGCTACCGTGCCGGCGCGAACCTCTGCGAGCAGGAGACCACCAAGGCGCTCGAACGCCTCTACACCCTCAAGAGCCCCGAGTCGTCCGTGCTCCGGCACGCGAACATGGACCGCGCCGAATGCCACCGGGATCTGGAGGGCAAGGGGCCGGACGGGGCCGGCGGCATGATGCTCAACACCAGCCTCAGCCTCCACCGGAAGGCCGACCCGGGACCCGCGTTCGTCGCCGAGGCGGAGGGCGCCGACTACCTCCCGAAGAGCAAGACCACGGTCAAGAAGGTCTCCGGCCTCGGGGAGCGGGCCTACCTCGTCCGGACGGACATGGAGTACGCCCGCTTCACCACCCTCAGCGTCCTGGACGGCGGGGCCGTGTACGTCGCGAAAGTGACCTCCTCCGCCGGAAAGGGAGACGCGGACAAGGTGGCGGACGCCCTCGTAGAGGACGCCAGGGCGACCCTCCCCGTGCTCAAGCGCTCCTGACACCAGGGGCGGCGGCCACCGCTGAGCAGCGGGTTTCTTACGGGCGTGACACCGCGTTCACCGGCGGATGGCACCCTGGTGTCATGAACGCCGCTTCGCCCGCCCCCCGCCGCCCCCGTGTCCGCGCCCCCGAGCTCGTCGGCGAGGGCGGCTGGCTGAACGCGGGGGCGAGGAGCTCTCCCTGGCCGCGCTGCGCGGCCGGATCGTGATCCCCGACTTGTGGATTTCATGAACCAATGTGAGCACTCCTCGCTAGCGTTGGGCGCGTGCACCAACACACCACTGCTGACCTGTACTTGCGCCTGTCCCTGGACCGGGAGGGCAAGACCGCGATCGACCGCCAGGAAGCCGACTGCCGCGCATGGGCGGAGCGCAACGGACTGACCGTCCGCAAGGTCCACATCGACCGTGGACGTTCCGGTTACAAGAACGTCAGCCGCAAGGGATTCGATGCGGCGATCACAGCAGCCACGGCCGGCGTCGTGGGCGTTCTGATCGTCTGGAAGCTCGACCGCCTGTCCCGCAAGGGCATCGGCGAGGTCGGCAAGGCGCTGGACGACATAGGCCGAGTCGGCGGACGCCTGGTCTCCGTCATGGACGGCCTCGACACGAAGAACGACAGCGCCCGGGTCACCATCGCGATGCTGGCGGAACTGGCGCGCAATGAGTCCCGCAACCTTGGGATGCGCGTCGGCAACGCAAAGCGGTACTTGCGCCAGCGGGGCCAGTGGATCGGCGGACAGCCGCCTTACGGGCTGCTGGTGGACCCGGAGGCGAAGAAGCTCGTCCACGACCCCGAGACCGCCGTCTACGCCCGCCTGATCGCCGACGAGGCGCTGTCCGGGAAGGCCCTCGTCCACATCGCCCGGCTGCTGAACGAGCACGGGGTGGAGTCCGCCCGTGGGGGCGAGTGGAACTCGTCCAGCGTCATGCAACTCCTTCGTTCACCGGCCTTCGCCGGTCTCATGCCGCAGACCGAGTGCGAGGAGCAGCCGGACGGGACACGCAAGTACATGAACCGGGTCTCTCCCTACCGAGACCCGGAGACGCTGGAGACCGTGAGCATCGGTGAGGGGATCATCACGGTCGGGGAGCGTGAGCTCATCCTCCGCCAACTCGAAGCGCGCACGTTTCCTCTGGCGGGGAAGCGGCACGGTCACAAGCAGGGGAAGTCGCTGCTCACCGGAATAGCACGTTGTGGGCTCTGCGGGGCCCGGATGAGCAAGGCCGGCACGTCGTACCAGTGCTCCAGCCACCGCATGGGGCGGGGATGCTCCGGTGTCTCGGCCCGTGTGGAGAGCATTGACGACTACGTGACTCGGGCGTTCCTCTCACGCCTGCCGTCCCTGGAGCCTCAGGACCCGCTGCTCGCCGTGATCGCCGATCGCTGGGTACAGAGGGAGGACCCGGAGGTTTTCGCGAAGCGGGACGCGATCGAGGCGGAGATCGCGGACGAGGGGGCCCGTCTGGCGGACCTGGAGGAGGCCAGGTACGTCCGTGGCGAGTTCACCGGCGAAGACGCGATCGACCGGTACAACCGGCTCGCCGGACGACTTCGTACCCGGATCGAGGGGCTGCGCGCGGACCTGCTGCGGATGCCGACTCCTTCCGTGGACATCTCTCCGCTCCTGGATGCGAACCTGCTGCGTGAAGCCTGGGAGGCCGACGACGCAGCCGGAAGGCGTGAACGCCTCGGCCTCGCAATCGATCGCGTGGAAGTCCAGCGAGGCAAGGTGGGCGTGAGGTTCAACGGTGACGAGCGCTGCCGGATCGTCTGGGCGACCAGAAGCGAGGCTGGGGTGGAATCCACGGGTGACGAAGTGACGGAATGACGGTCGAAGCCCATTACCCCTTTAAGAGATGTTCTGAGTCTCTATAGATGGAATAGAGCAAAACGTCATTCCGTCACTTCGTCACTGGGGCCATCGGAGGGTCGGCGCGAAGTTGCGCTGGGGGTCACCATCCCGACCCCGGCCCCAGCTCGAAATACGCACGCTGGGTGCGGCGCCGTTTTTCGGGACCATCATCACCCTGACCAGCGAATATTGACCGCCGCAGGCGCCAGAGCGACACAGTTAACGCCGTGCAAAGCCTGCCGAACGCCCCATGATGCAGTCCGGAGGGCAGGGCAACACCACGAGCCTCCGCAGTCGTCCCTCCCGATCGGGAGGGCGGGCTCGGGGGCTCTCGTCCCTTCGCTGGCACCCCAACCGCCCTGTCTTAAGGCCCTCTTGCGCGGCTCAGCCGCAGGGGTGAGGCTCGTGCACGCTGGTGCAACCCACTCGACGGCGGGAGCGACCATGACCCTAAAGTTCCTCGGCATCATCCCGAACACGCCGACTGACGAGTCTCCGACGATCTGGCTCCACGAGGAGACCGGCGACCTTCTGATCCAGTCGTACAAGGCGACCGAGGACGAAGTCAGGGCCTGCCAGGAGATCGGTTCGATCCCGGGCCACTCCACGGACGTTCCGGACCACGAGACGATCATCCGGCTGCCCGCGGTGATGCTGAAGTACATCCCGCGCCCGGACGACAACTGAGAGGCAGGCCGTGCAGCCACCCGCCCGTCATGCACTGGCACGAGCACAGCACTCGGCGGTGCACCTTGAGTTGCGTGACAGCTACAAGCTCGATGATCCCGAGTTCATCGCGTGGCAGCAGGGAAAGCGCCTCGACCCCGCTGACCGGTCTTCGTGGTGGGGCGGCTGGCACGACGCGGTAAGCGAAGCGACGGCCCGAGGGGTCGTGGTCCGGCGGCTCCGGATCGTGTCGGAGCCGATCAGCGACTACGTGCGGTACGAGTACGACTGCACCTTCACGAACATCGCGGCGGGCGAACTGGTCCGGTGGCTGCCACGGCGGCAGACGACGGACTTGGCCTTGCCGGGTACCGATTTCTGGCTGTTCGACAGCGCGCAGGCGCTGTTCCACCACTTCACCGGGAACGGGCAGCTCGACCAGGACGGGCGGGAGTACACGGAGGAGCCCGAGCGGGTGAAGCTGTGCGCCGTCGCCTTCGAAGCAGCCTGGCAACGGGCCGTTCCGCACGAGGAGTACCGACCGCGCTGAGCTGTCACCACCATGGCCGTCTCACCTTCATCAAGCGCACAGCAGGCCCGGCAGGCTCTGGCGAATCGACTCGCTGAGCTGTGCCGGGATGCCGGCCTCACCGGACGGGACATCGCCCGTCTGTGCTCCTGGCATCCGTCCAAGTCGTCACGGATCATGAACGCGCGCACGCCCCCGTCCGCTGACGACATCCGGGCGTGGTGCCAGGCGTGCGGGTCGGAAGATCAGACGGAAGACCTGTTGGCCTCGCTGCGTACCGCCGAAGGCATGTGGGTCGGGTGGCGGCGAATGGAGCGCGCCGGGCTCAAACAAGCCCAGGAAGCCCGTCTCCCGCTCTTCGAGCGAACCCGCCGGTTCCGCGCGTACTCCTCGTGGTTCGTTCCGGGCCTGATCCAGACCTACGGTTACACGGAAGCCGTCTTGCGCGCGGTCCAGCGCAGACGGGTCGAAGTGGACGACGTTGCCGATGCGGTCGCCGTCCGCATGGAGCGTCAGCGCGTGCTCTACAAGGGTGATCGGCGGTTCGCGTTCCTGGTTGAGGAATCGGTCTTGGGGAACGGGCTCGGTGGGGCAGAGGTACAGGAGGAACAGCTCCGCCACCTCCTCACGGTCGGCTCTTTGCCCAGCGTCAGCCTGGGCGTGGTCCCCACACGAACCGAACGCTCCCGGATGCCGGTGGAAGGGTTCTGGATTTTCGACACCGGACAGGTCAACGTCGAGCTGGTCTCGGGCTACCTCACGCTGACCCAGCCCAGTGAGCTTGCCGCTTACGCGGACACGTTCAGGGAGCTGGCTGACATGGCGGTCTACGGAGCGAAGGCCCGAGCGCTGATCACGAGCGTCATTCAGACCCTGCGGTGATAGCCGTGCCACCTCATGCAATCTCATGGGAAGTGCGACCTCGGCGTTCCTAGCGTGGTCACCATGCGGACGACACGAGATCGGGCCGTGAAGCCGATCACCTATGCGCAGCCCCCGGTAGAGCTGCCGCTGCGAACGGATCCGGAGCCCGTACCGGCAGCCGGCTGCGGAGTCTGCGCCGCCCTGACCGCGCAGCGTCGAGAGGCCCGCCTCGAAGGCGACGGCTCCGTGGTCAGTGACTGCAACGTGGAGCTCCGGAATCACCCGCATCCGGGGGAGTCGACGTGAGTGTGAAAGCTGTGCTGCGGTACGTGAGCTACGTCATGCGCCGCCACCCATCGGCCGAGACCACGGCAACCGCGCGGTGCCTGAACCCGGACTGCCAGTGGACCTCCGAACCGACCGGGAAGGCTGACGTGTGCACCGACATGTGCATACAGCACACCGGCCGGACCGGTCACATGACCTTCCTCCGGGAGTTCTCGGAAGTCGCTGTGGTGGAGCGGGTGCCCTGAGTCGCTTCGTACGGGCGTGATCCCGCCTTCACAAGCGGATGGCAATCTTGAAATATGAACGATGCTGCCTCGGCGCCCACCCCCGCGCCCGCGCCCCGCCGTGCCCGTGTCCGTGCCCCCGAGCTGATCGGCAAGGGCGGCTGGATCAATACCGGCGGGAAGGACCTGAAGCTCGCCGATTTCCGAGGTCGCACATTGATCCTCGACTTCTGGACGTTCTGCTGCGTGAACTGCCTGCACGTTCTGGACGAGCTCCGGGAGCTGGAGGAGAAGCACCGGGACACCACGGTGATCATCGGGGTGCACTCGCCGAAGTTCGTCCACGAGGCCGAGCACCAGGCCGTCGTCGACGCCGTCGAGCGGTACGGGGTCCACCACCCCGTACTGGACGACCCCGAGCTCGCCACCTGGAAGCAGTACGCCGTCCGCGCCTGGCCGACCCTCGTCGTCATCGACCCCGAGGGGTACGTCGTCGCGCAGCACGCGGGCGAGGGGCACGCGCACGCCCTGGAGACGCTGGTCACCGAGCTGGAGAAGGAACACGAGGCGAAGGGGACGCTGCGCCGTGGGGACACCCCCTACGTGGCCCCCGAGCCGGTCGCGGGGGAGCTGCGCTTCCCGGGGAAGGCCCTGGCCCTGCCCGGGGGCACCTACCTGGTGTCCGACACCACCCGCCACCAGCTCGTCGAGCTCGCCGCGGACGGTGAGACCGTCGTCCGGCGGATCGGGACGGGGGAGCGCGGGTTCACCGACAGCCCGGCGCGGTTCAACGAGCCCCAGGGGCTCGCGCTGCTGCCCGACGGCCGGGTGGCCGTCGCCGACACCGTCAACCACGCGCTGCGCGTCTACGACCCGGAGACCCACGAGGTCGGCACGCTGGCCGGGACCGGCCGCCAGTGGTGGCAGGGTGCGGCGACGCAGGGCCCCGCGCGCGAGGTCGCGCTGTCCTCGCCGTGGGACCTGGCCTGGTTCGCGGACCGGCTGTGGATCGCCATGGCCGGCGTCCACCAGCTGTGGAGCTACGACCCGGTCGCCGGCACCGTCGGGGTCGCGGCCGGCACCACCAGCGAGGGCCTGGTCGACGGGCCCGCCGGGGAGGCGTGGTTCGCCCAGCCGTCCGGGCTGGCCGCGGCCGAGGACCGGCTGTGGATCGCCGACTCCGAGACCTCCGCCCTGCGCTACGTCGAGCGGTCCTCCGAAGGGGACGGCTTCGCGGTCCGCACCGCCGTCGGCACCGGCTTGTTCGACTTCGGGCACAGGGACGGCGACGCGGCGCAGGCCCTGTTCCAGCACCCGCTGGGCGTCACCGCGCTGCCCGACGGCTCGGTCGCCGTCGCGGACACCTACAACCACGCGCTCCGCCGCTACGACCCGGCGACCGGCCAGGTCACCACGCTGGCGACCGACCTGCGCGAGCCCTCCGACGCGGTTCTCGACGGCGACGACATCGTCGTCGTGGAGTCCGCCCGGCACCGGCTGACGCGGCTGCGGCTGCCGGAGGAGGCGGTACGCGTCGAGTCCGTGGCCCACCGCACGCGGCGCGAGGCGACCGAGGTCGCGCCCGGCGAACTGCTCCTCGATGTCGTCTTCCACGCGCCCACCGGCCAGAAGCTGGACACCCGCTACGGGCCGTCCACCCGGCTGCTGGTCAGCGCCACCCCGCCGGAGCTCCTCGCGGAAGGCGCCGGCGCGGGCACCGACCTCGCCCGGCGCGTCGTCCTGGCGGACGGCGTCGGGGAGGGCGTGCTGCACGTCTCGGCGATGGCCGCGTCCTGCGACGACGACCCCGCCAACGAGTACCCCGCCTGCCACGTGCACCAGCAGGACTGGGGTGTCCCCGTCCGGGTCACCCCCGGCGGGGCGGACCGGCTGCCGCTGGTCCTGGCCGGGTTCGACGCGGACGCCTGACCCCGGGGTACCGGGGGTCAGCGGACGAACCGGTGGTCCTCCTCGACCACCGGCGCCGCGGGGGGCGGCGGCTGCGTGCGGCGGCGCTTGAAGACGGCCACGTACGCGTTGAGGCCGATGAGGCCGGCGGCCATGAGGATCAGGCCGGCGAGGGTGAGGTTGACGCCTTCCATGTGCCAGTCGACTGCGAACGTGAGGATCGCGCCGGTGGCGATGAGACCGATGCACCATCCCATGCCCATGGCATGACTCCTTCCGGGTGGGGTCGGTCGTTCATGGACGCGCCTACCCGGGGGACGGGCGGGGATGTGCCCCGGCCCCGCCCTTTCACCGTTTCTTGCGGGGGCGGGCCCCCGCACCCCCTGAAACCGCGCTCCGCGCGGTTGTCCTCAAACGCCGGACGGGCTGACTATCCAGCCCGTCCGGCGTTTGAGGACGAGCGGCGCAGCCGCGAAAGGGGGGTCTGGGGCGCAGCCCCAGGAAACGGCGAAGTGGGGGTGCCCCCTCTGGGGGAGGGACTGGGGCAACCTCACCCACCCAGCGCAGCCGCCTCACTCGCCACCCAGTACGACGTCCGAACCGAATCGTCGATCCGCAACTTGCCCCCCGGCAGCGCGGCCTGAACCTCCCCGCCCTCCACCGGATCCCCGTTCGCCGCCTGGAGCGACACGGAAAGCTCCTTCGCCTCCCGGGCCGACCCACCGTCGGAGGACGTGGGCCGGACCCCGGCGTAAGCGGCCTTGCCGGCCGCCAGTCGCACCGGCTCCTTGGGCTTGCTGGCGGCGTCCATGTCGGCGGTCGCCTGGTCCTTGTCGAAGCGGAGGAAGGGGAAGCCGTAAGCGGTGCACTCCTTCTTCGCCGTGGCGACGAGCAGCAGCGCCCCGGCCGGCTTCTTCGCCGGCCGGGCCTCGACCTTGACGTCGGCAGGGGCGCAGGCGTCACCCTTCTTCACGCCCTTGCCGGCGCTGTCCTCGCCTTCCGAGGCGGGCGCCGTCGCCACGGCCTTGTCGCTCTTCTTGCCGTCACCGTCATCCTTACCGTCACCGCCCCCGCCGCAGGCGGTCAGCGTCAGGGCGGCCGCGGCGGTGAACGCGACGGCGGTGGTCCGCAGGAGGCGGTGGGTCATGGGTTCCCCCGGGTGGGATGTGGGTGGATCAGGTGGCGCAAGTGGTGCAGGTGGCGCATCCCGCCCGCGGGACCGACTCAGCCCGCCAGGAAGGCGGTGAGCACCGAGGCGAGGAGATGCGGGTCCTCCGCTCCGCAGAGTTCACGGGCGGAGTGCATGGAGAGGATAGCGATGCCTATGTCGACGGTGGTGATGCCGTGCCGGGCGGCGGTGATCGGGCCGATCGTGGCGCCGCAGGGAACGGAGTTGTTGGAGACGAAGTGCTGCCACGGCACGCCGGCCCGCTCGCACGCCTCCGTGAAGACGGCCCGCCCACCGCCGTCCGTGGCGTAGCGCTGGTTGACGTTGGTCTTCAGGATCGGCCCGCCGTTGGCGACCGGGTGGTGGCCGGGCTCGTGCCGCTCCGCGTAGTTGGGGTGCACCGCGTGGCCGGTGTCGGAGGAGAAGCAGACGGTGCCGGCGAAGGCGCGCGCCCGGTCCTCGTACGTCCCGCCGCGCGCGAACACCGAGCGCTCCAGGACGTTTCCGAGCAGCGGGCCCTCGGCGCCGGTGTCGGACTGGCTGCCGTTCTCCTCGTGGTCGAACGCGGCGAGGACGGGGATGTACGGCAGCGCCTCGGAGGTGACGGCGGCGGCGAGGGCGGCGGTGCCGGCGTGCACGGAGACGAGGTTGTCCATCCGCGGCCCGGCGACGAGTTCGCGGTCGCGGCCGAGGTAGGCGGGCGGTTCGACGCTGTGTGTCATCAGGTCCCAGCCGGTGATCTCGTCGGCGCCGACGCCCGCCTCCTCGGCGACGAAGCGGACGAGGTCGCCCTCGCGGACGGCGCCCTGGCCCCACAGCGGTGTCATGTGGCGCTGTCTGTCCAGCGTCAGGCCCTCGTTGACCGTGCGGTCCAGGTGGATGGCGAGCTGCGGGACGCGCATCAGGGCGCGGTCGACGTGGACGAGCCGGTGCTCGCCGCCGCGCAGCGTGATGCGCCCGGAGAGGCCCAGGTCGCGGTCGAGCCAGGTGTTGAGCAGCGTGCCGCCGTAGATCTCGACGGCGATCTGCCGCCAGCCGTGCGCGCCGGTGTCGGGCCGCGGCTTGACGCGCAGGTTGGGGGAGTCGGTGTGCGCGCCGACGATGCGGAACGGCGTGGCGGCCGTGGCGCCCTCGGGCACGTACCAGGCGATGATCGCACCGCCGCGGAGGACGAACTTGCCGCCCGCCGACGCGTCCCACGCGTCCGTCTCCGCGAGCTGCCGGAACCCCGCCTTCTCCAGCCGGGCCGCGGCGTTGGCCACCGCGTGGTACGGCGAGGGGCTCGCCGCCAGGAAGGACATGAGGTCGTCGGTATGGCCGCGGTCGAAGCGGTGCGCAGTGCTCATGGCCTCAGGATAAGGAGCGCGGCAAGGTGCGCGGCGGGAACGCGCGGAGGCCCGCTCCGGCGCGGAGCGGGCCTCGTGCGTCAAGAGGCGGAGAACCGTCGGGGCCTCAGAAGGCGGCCTCGTCCAGCTCCATCAGCGACTGGTCGACGGACTCGGCGAGCGTGCGCTCGACCGAGACGCCGGGCAGGACGTTCGCGGCGAAGAACTTCGCGGCGGCGATCTTGCCGGTGTAGAACGCCTTGTCCTTGGCGGAGGCGGCCGGCAGCTTCTCCGCCGCCACGGCCGCGCCGCGGAGGAGGAGGTAGCCGACGACGACGTCACCGGAGGCCATCAGCAGGCGGGTGGTGTTGAGGCCGACCTTGTAGATGGACTTGACGTCCTTCTCGGTGGCGGCGAGGTCGGTCAGCATGGTGCCGACGATGGCCTCCAGCTCGCCGGCGGCCTTGGCCAGGCTGTCGCGGGCGGCGGCCAGCTCCTCGCCGCCGGCGGCCTCCGCGAGGAACTTCTTGATCTCCTCGGAGAGGGTGGTCAGCGCCTGGCCCTGGTCGCGGACGATCTTCCGGAAGAAGAAGTCCTGGCCCTGGATGGCCGTGGTGCCCTCGTAGAGGGTGTCGATCTTGGCGTCGCGGATGTACTGCTCGATCGGGTACTCCTGGAGGTACCCGGAGCCGCCGAACGTCTGGAGCGACTGCGCCAGCTGCTCGTACGACTTCTCGGAACCGTAGCCCTTGACGATCGGCAGCAGCAGGTCGTTGAGGCCGTGCAGGGCCTTGGAGTCCTCGCCCGCGGCCTCCTTGACCATGATCTCGTCCTGGACGGCGGCCGTGTGGAGGACGAGGGCGCGCATGCCCTCCGCGTACGCCTTCTGCGTCATCAGCGAGCGGCGCACGTCCGGGTGGTGCGTGATGGTGACCTTGGGGGCCTTCTTGTCCATGAAGTTGGCCAGGTCCGGGCCCTGCACGCGCTCCTTGGCGTACTCCAGCGCGTTGAGGTAGCCGGTGGAGAGGGTGGCGATGGCCTTCGTGCCGACCATCATCCGCGCGAACTCGATGATCATGAACATCTGGCGGATGCCGTCGTGCTTCTCGCCGATGAGCCAGCCCTTGGCGGGGTGCTTGTCGCCGAAGGTCATCTCGCAGGTGTTGGACGCCTTGAGGCCCATCTTGTGCTCGACGTTGGTGGCGTAGACGCCGTTGCGGGCGCCGAGCTCACCGGTCTCGAAGTCGAACTCGTACTTCGGCACGAGGAAGAGCGACAGGCCCTTGGTGCCCGGTCCGGCGCCCTCGGGGCGGGCCAGAACGTAGTGGAGGATGTTGTCGGCCATGTCGTGCTCACCCGAGGTGATGAACCGCTTCACGCCCGTGATGTGCCAGGAGCCGTCCTCCTGCTGCACGGCCTTGGTGCGGCCGGCGCCCACGTCCGAGCCGGCGTCCGGCTCGGTCAGGACCATGGTCGAGCCCCACTGCTTCTCGACCGCGATCTTCGCGATGTGCTTCTGCTGCTCGGTGCCCTCCGCGAACAGCACGCCGGCGAAGGCCGGGCCGGAGGAGTACATCCAGACGGCCGGGTTGGAGCCGAGGATCGTCTCCGCGAAGCCCCACAGGAGGCTGCGCGGCGCGACCGTGCCGCCGATCTCCTCCGGGATGCCCAGGCGCCACCACTCGGCGTCCATGTACGCCTGGTAGCTCTTCTTGAAGGTGTCCGGGACGGGCGCGGTGTTGGTCTCGGGATCGAAGACCGGCGGGTTCCGGTCGGTGTCGGCGTAGGACGCGGCCAGCTCGTTCTCCGAGAGGCGGGCGATCTCCGACAGGATGTCCTTGGCGGTCTCGACGTCCATCTCCGCGAACGGGCCGGTGCCGTACAGCTTGTCGCGGCCGAGCACCTCGAAGAGGTTGAACTCGATGTCGCGGAGATTCGACTTGTAGTGGCCCATGACAACGGCTCCGTAAGGGGTGACGGGAGGGCGTTCCTCGTGCTTACCGAGTGCGTACCGATCGGTAATCTGCATGATGCTACCCACCGGTAATAAGAAGCAACCCCTGTTGGGCCAACTGTGACTGGTTACGCTTTGGCCCATGTACGGCTACGACCAGAACGTGGGACAACAGGGCTACGCCCCGCCGCAGCAGCCCGGCGGCTACGGCGAGCAGCCGCTCTACCCCGAGCCGTCCCCGCCGTCGCTCGCCGACGCGGTACGGGCCTTCACCACCGGCTCGATGTCCGCCGAGGACTTCCAGGTCATCTTCGCCAACTCCAAGGTCTACTGCCCCCGCGGCGAGAACCCCGGCTTCCTCGCCCTGCACAACACGCAGCACCCGGTGATCCCGATGTTCACCACGCTGAAGGAGCTGCGGCGCTATGCGGGCAAGGAGTCGAAGTACTTCGTCATCACGGGGGCGGAGGTGATCGATCTGCTGCCGACGGGGTACGGGTTCGTCCTCGACATGGAGGGAGACCACCGGATGGTGTTCGACGCGAAGGCGGTCGAGCAGATGGTGGACTTCGCGATGCGGCGGATGTACGGGTAGGGGGTTCGCCCCTGGCCCGCCCCTTCGCCGTTTCCTGGGGCTGCGCCCCAGACCCCGCTTGTCGCGGCTTCGCCGCTCGTCCTCAAACGCCGGACGGGCTGGATAGTGCCGCCCTGGGCGGGCACTTCAGCCTGTCCGGCGTTTGAGGACAACCGCGCGGAGCGCGGTTTTGGGGGTCCCGGGGGCTTGCCCTCGGGAAGCGGCGAAGGGGCGGGACTGGGGCACCCTCACCCGGCGGTCGCCCGCCGGTACAGCCGCTCCACCGCGTCCCCGAAGTACGAGCTGTACGACACCTCGTCGTCCCCGCCCTCCTCCTTACCGCCGAGGACGCCGACCACCGTCCCCAGCTCGGACCCCGCGCTCACATCGGTGAGCAGCGGGCTCCCGCTCGTCCCCCCGGGCAACCCCGCGCAAGCGAACCGCACCTGCGAGGCGCTCTCCCGCCGCACCACGCTCTGGCAGGCGAGCGGCCGCTCACCCTCCCCTGGGTAGCCGAGGACCCGCGCCGGCCGGTCCAGGGCCGGGCGGAAGGCGATCCGTTCGGCGCCGGTCACGTCCTCGACGCGCGCGTCGGTGCCGACCTGACGCACCCGCAGGAACGCGACGTCGTGGTCCTCGTCCCGGTTCCTCATCCACTCGGGGGTGACGTCGACCGACGTGGGGACCCAGACGCCGTACGGCGCCTCGCCGTCGTGGTAGCCGGGGGCGAAGGCGATGTCGGTGCGGAAGCCGTCGGTGTACACGCAGTGCGCGGCGGTGACCAGCAGGTCGCCCGTCCGGCTGTGGACGACGCTCGCGGTGCAGCCGTGGGCGGGCCCGTCCTGGTCGGTGTAGAAGAGGGGGCCGATCGCGGGCGAGGGGTCCCGGGGGGCCGCCTCCAGGGGGCTGGAGGGCGGCAGGGGGTCGAGGCGGGCGGCCCGGTCCGCCGCCGCCCGGGCGGCGCCCGGGCGCGGCACGCCGGGCTCGGTCCGTACGGCCGAGGCCATCGCGACCGCGGCGTCGTCCCCGACGGACTCCGGCTCCGCGTAGTGGCCCGAGGACTCGCCCGCGGCCAGCGGCCCGTCGATGGCCTCGCCCCTGGTCGCGACCAGGACGCCGAGGACGGCCAGGGCCAGCACGGTGGCGACGAGGACGGTGTAACCGGCCTTGCCGGGGCCGGCGAAGGATCTGGCGGCGGGTCTGGCGGCGGGTCTGACGCGCATTGATCAAGTGTCCCAGGAGACCGGCCGGGAACACCCACTCCTTGCAGGTTGTTAACCCTTCAACTAAATTGAACGCGACCTGGGGGACGCGACGTCCGAGGAGGGCGACATGCCTGCTGTAACTGCGGAGAACCCGCTGAGCCTGCCGCGCGTGACGGCACCGGTGGGGCCGGCGGCCCGTCCCGTGCTGGCGGTGTCCACCGCGCCCGCCGGCTTCGAGGGCGAGGGCTTCCCGGTCCGCCGGGCCTTCGCCGGCATCGACTACCGGCACCTCGACCCGTTCATCATGATGGACCAGATGGGCGAGGTGGACTACGCGGCCGGCGAGCCGAAGGGCACCCCCTGGCACCCGCACCGCGGCTTCGAGACCGTCACCTACATCATCGACGGCACCTTCGTGCACCGGGACTCGCACGGCGGCGGTGGCGTGATCACCGACGGCGACACCCAGTGGATGACCGCCGGCTCCGGGCTGCTGCACATCGAGACGCCGCCCGAGGAGCTCGTGGCGAGCGGCGGGCTGTTCCACGGCCTCCAGCTGTGGGTCAACCTGCCCCGCGCGGACAAGATGATCGCGCCCAAGTACCAGGACATCCGCGGCGGCAACGTGAAGCTGCTCGCCTCGGAGGACGGCGGCGCGCTCGTCCGGCTGATCGCCGGGGACGTCGCGGGCCACGCCGGGCCCGGCGCCACGCACACCCCGATAACGATGATCCACGCCTCGCTCAGCCCCGGCGCCCGGCTGGTGCTGCCCTGGCGGCCCGACTTCAACGCCCTCGCCTACGGGCTGGCCGGCCACGGCTCGGCCGGCACCGAGCGGCGGCCGTTCCGCAGCGGGCAGTCGGTGGTCTTCGGGGCCGGGGACGCGCTGGTGGTCCAGGCCGGGGACGTCCAGGACTCCCGCAGCGAGCGGTTCGAGGTGGTCCTGCTCGGCGGCCGGCCGCTGCGCGAGCCGATGATGCACTACGGCCCGTTCGTCATGAACACGCACGCGGAGCTCGCCCAGGCCTTCGACGACTTCAAGGCCGGCCGGCTGGGGACGATCCCGGCGTCCTGATCCGCGGGCGTGCCCGGCCCGTCCGCCCAACCGCCACCGAAAGCGGTCCATTCATTCGGTGAATCACTCCAACGAGTGAAGGCGGTCGGCGTTCCCGCCACCCGGCGCGGGGGAAGAAATCGGGCCCGCCCTTCCGGCGGGGCCCGCCCTTCCGGCGCAGGCCCACCGCCTCCCGTACGGACCCGGCCGCTCCGGGCCCGTCAGGGGAGGTGTCCCGGACGCGGTGGGGGCTCACCCGGTTCAGGGGGTGAGCCCCCACCGCCCTGCCCGCGGAAACGGCAGCCGCGACCCCTAGGTGATCGCCGCGAGATCGTCCGGCGACGGCCGGTCCGCCTCGTACAGCTCGAACCAGATGTTCTTGCCCTCGCCCTGCGGATCCACCCCCCACGCCCCCGCGAGCAGCTCCATCAGCACCAGACCGCGCCCCGACGAGGCCATCTCGCCCGGGTGGCGCCGGTGCGGCAGCTCGTCGCTGGTGTCCGCGACGTCCACCCGCACCCGCCGGTGCCCCGGCTCCCCGGCTATGGACGCCATCAGCAGCGCGTCCCCGTCCGTGTGCACCAGGACGTTGGTGAGCATCTCGGACACCATGAGCACCGCCGAGTCGGTCTGGTCCGCGTCCGGCCAGTCGTGCATCAGGTCCCGCACCTGCTGCCGGGCCTCCGCGATGCGCTCCGGCTCGGCCTGGGCGATGCTCATCACCGTCCGCCGCGGCGGCACCTCCGCGGCGCGCGCGGCGGCCGGGGCCGGCGGTTCGCGGCGGAGCAGGAGCAGCGCGATGTCGTCCTCCCGCCGGTCCACCAGCGGCCCGGTCGTGTAGTGCGAGGACGGGCCGTGGACGGCCTGGACGAGCGCGTCGGCCAGCGTCTCCAGGAACGCCGGGTCGTCCGCCGCCCGCTCGCCCTCGATCACCTCCCGCAGCCGCGACCAGCCGGTCTCCAGGTCGTGCCCGCCGGTCTCGATCAGGCCGTCGGTGCAGACCAGCATCGTCTCGCCGGGCTCCAGGACGAGCCGGGTGGTGGGGTAGTCGGTGTCCGGGTCGATGCCCAGCGGCAGCCCGCCGGCCGTGGCGCGGACCAGCATCGTGCCGTCGCTCAGCCGGATCGCCGGGTCCGGGTGGCCGGCCCGGGCGATGACCAGCAGCCCGGTCGCCGGGTCCACCTCGATGTAGAGGCAGGTGGCGAAGCGCGGGTCCGGGGGGACGCCGTCGTCGACGCCGGACAGGCCGCTGACGTTGATGCCGGCCAGGAAGCGGGAGGCCCGGGAGAGGACGGCGTCCGGGTGGTGGCCCTCGGACGCGTAGGCGCGCAGCGCGATCCGCAGCTGGCCCATCAGCCCGGCGGCCCGTACGTCGTGCCCCTGGACGTCCCCGATGACCAGCGCGAGCCGGCCGGAGGGCAGCGGGATCATGTCGTACCAGTCGCCGCCGACCTCCAGGCCGCCGCCGGTCGGCACGTAGCGGGCCGCCACCGACATCCCGGGGATGTCCGGCTGGACCGTCGGCATCATCGAGCGCTGGAGGCCGACGGAGAGCTCCTTCTCCGACTCGTGGACGCTCGCCCGGCTCAGCGCCTGCGCCAGCATCCGGGCGACCGTGGTGAGCACCGACCGCTCGTCCGGGGTGAAGGCCACCGGGACGCTGAAGCCGGCCATCCAGGCGCCGATCGTCCGCCCGGCGTTGATCAGCGGCAGGAACGCCCAGGAGCGCCGGCCGAACTTCGCCACCAGCGGCCAGACGGCCGGGAAGCGGCGCGCGTACTCCTCCGGGGACGGGATGTAGATCGCCCGGCCGGTGCGGACGACCTCGGGCGCCGGGTGGTGGCCGTCCAGCGGTATCTCCAGGAACGCCGACACGTCGTCCAGCGCGTAGCCGTGGTGGCCGATCAGCGTCACCCGGCCGCCGTCGGTGCCGAAGACCGCCAGCGCCGACGGCTCGAAGCCCGGCATCGACAGGCCCGCCGCCACCCGCAGCACCTCGGCGGTGGACCGGGCCTCGGCCAGCGCCCGGCCCGCGTCCAGCAAGAACGCCTCCCGGTTGCGGCGCCAGTCGCCGGTGACGGGCGTCCGGGCGGGCGAGGTGCCCGGATGCGGAGCGGGGACCTCCGCCAGGGTGCCGACGAGCGCCGGGGAGCCGTTCCCGTCCGACTGCCGGGTGCGGACGCGGACCGTCCGGCGGATCCGGCCCGTCTCGTCCACCACCCGGACCCGGGCCTCGGCGAGGGCGTCCTCGGAGATCGCCACGCTGAGCAGGCCCTGGAACTCCACCCAGTCGACCGCGTGGAACCGGGCGCGCGCGGCCGACTCGGACAGCTCCGTCCGCTCGGCGGGCAGGCCCAGCAGCCGGGCCGCCTCGGCGTCGAAGGTGACGCGTCCCGTGGCCCGGTCCCAGTGCCACAGGCCGGTCGCCACGGCGGCCAGCACGTCCTCGGTGCGCATTGCCCCACTTTATGTGGGTTCGGTCGGTGCAGACCACCGATGGCGGGTGGGGCAGTACCCTTGCTCAGTGCTGTATGCACGCGCCAACCGCTGGCATGCACGCTAACCCAGTGCGGCGAGCCAGTGCCGCGCGCCTCTCGAACCACGCCTTCGACCACGACTTGGATGAACGATGCATCGTTACCGGTCCCACACCTGCGGCGAGCTCCGTGCGGCTGACGTCGACACCGACGTGCGGCTGAGTGGCTGGCTGCACAATCGGCGCGACCTGGGCGGCATCCTCTTCATCGATCTCCGCGACCACCACGGTCTCGTGCAGCTCGTCGCCCGCCCCGGCACCCCCGCCAACGAGGCGCTCGGCCGGCTCACCAAGGAGACCGTCGTCCGCATCGACGGCAAGGTCATGAGCCGCGGCGCGGAGAACGTCAACCCCGACCTCCCCACCGGCGAGATCGAGGTCGAGGTCACCGACGTCGAGGTGCTCGGCGCCGCCGACCCGCTGCCCTTCACGATCAACACCGAGGACGGCGTCAACGAGGAGCGCCGCCTGGAGTACCGCTTCCTCGACCTGCGCCGCGAGCGCATGCACCGCAACATCATGCTGCGCGGCGCCGTCATCCGCTCCATCCGCGAGAAGATGACCGCGCTCGGCTTCAACGAGCTGGCCACCCCGATCCTGTCCGCCACCTCCCCCGAGGGCGCGCGCGACTTCCTGGTCCCCTCCCGCCTGCACGCCGGCAAGTTCTACGCGCTGCCGCAGGCGCCGCAGCAGTTCAAGCAGCTGCTGATGATCGCGGGCTTCGACCGCTACTTCCAGATCGCGCCCTGCTTCCGCGACGAGGACGCCCGTGCCGACCGCTCGCCGGGCGAGTTCTACCAGCTCGACATGGAGATGTCCTTCGTCGAGCAGGAGGACGTCTTCCAGGTCATCGAGAAGGTCATGACCGACCTCTTCGAGGAGTTCGGCAACGGCCGCCACGTCACCTCGCCGTTCCCGCGCATCCCGTTCCGCGAGGCGATGCTCAAGTACGGCTCCGACAAGCCCGACCTGCGCGCCAAGCTGGAGCTCGTCGACATCTCCGACGTCTTCGCGGGCTCGGAGTTCAAGGCCTTCGCCGGCAAGCACGTCCGTGCGCTCGCCGTGCCGGACGTCCAGGACCAGCCGCGCAAGTTCTTCGACGGTCTCGGCGAGTTCGCCGTCGAGCAGGGCGCCAAGGGCCTGGCCTGGGTCCGCGTCGGCGAGGACGGGACGCTGTCCGGCCCGATCGCCAAGTTCCTCACCGAGGAGAACGTCAAGGTCCTCACCGAGCGGCTGGGCCTGGCCGCCGGCCACGCCGTCTTCTTCGGCGCGGGCGAGTTCGACGAGGTCTCCAAGATCATGGGCGCGGTCCGCGTCGAGGCCGCCAAGCGCGCCGGCCAGTTCGAGGAGAACGTCTTCCGGTTCTGCTGGATCGTCGACTTCCCGATGTTCGAGAAGGACGAGGAGACCGGCAAGATCGAGTTCTCCCACAACCCGTTCTCCATGCCCCAGGGCGGCCTCGAGGCCCTGGAGACGATGGACCCGCTGGACATCCTCGCCTGGCAGTACGACATCGTCTGCAACGGCGTCGAGCTCTCCTCCGGCGCCATCCGGAACCACGAGCCCGAGGTCATGTACAAGGCGTTCGGGATCGCCGGCTACTCGCAGGAGGAGGTCGAGCGCGAGTTCGGCGGCATGCTCCGCGCGTTCAAGTTCGGCGCCCCGCCGCACGGCGGCATCGCCCCGGGCGTCGACCGCATCGTGATGCTGCTGGCCGACGAGCCGAACATCCGCGAGACCATCGCCTTCCCGCTCAACGGCAACGCCCAGGACCTGCTGATGGGCGCCCCGAGCGAGGTCGACGAGTCCCGGCTGAAGGAGCTCCACCTGTCGCTGCGCAAGCCGCCGACGGTGAAGTAGCCATGAGGTGACGACGAGGGGCCCGGCGCCGATGTGCCGGGCCCTTCCTCGTACCCGCGCGCCCATGGCCTGAGCTGCCGGGGCGGCCCCCACCCCCGTGGGGAGCCGTCGGCCGGCCCGCACCGGCGTGGCGCGTGCCGGGGTGGCTCACACCAGCGCGCCGATCTCCGGCAGCGGTTCCGGCGGGCAGCAGCCGGCCGCGGCGTGCACCGCCCGCCCCAGCCGCCGCGGGGTGACCCGGGGCGTCTGGAGGACGGTCCGCGCGCCGTACTCCCACACCGCCATCAGCTCCGCGTCGCCGAGCCCGTCGGCCACCACCACCAGCGGCGCCCAGCTTCCCCGGCTCCGCCGGCGCAGTTCGCCCGCGGCGTCGCGGTCGTGCCGCCCGAGCAGCAGGATCTGCACCGCCGCGCCGTCCCTCACCACCCGGATGCCGGGCAGGGCCCGCAGTTCGCGGGCGAGGCGGGCGCGGCCCACCTCGTCGGTGGCGTGCACACTCACGGTGATTCGGTCATCCAACACTGGTCCGGTCTTCCTTCGGTCTCCCCCACGGCCAACACCGGACAGCCTGCCGCGGCCCGCTCAACGAACGATTGCCGAACGATCAACGCGCGTCGCACGGAGACGGGACAGGGCTTGCGCGGAGACGGGACAGGGCCCGGAACCTGAGGTTCCGGGCCCTGCGCGTACGGGTTCGAGGAGCGGATCAGGCGGCCTCGTCGCCCCCGCCGAAGCGCTCGCGGTAGGACTCCAGGTCCTCCTCCGTGATCTTCGCGAAGAGCACCGGCGGGACGGTGAACGCCGTGCCGGCCGGCACCGACGACAGCGAGCGGGCTTCGTCCTGCGTCACCCAGGTCCGGTCGTCCCCGGTGAGCGCGAACGCCGACCGCATCGCGGCGGCCGTCGCCGGGATGAACGGCTCGGAGACCACCGCGTAGAGGTGGATCAGGTTCATCGCCGTGCGCAGCGTCAGCGCCGCCGCGTCCGGGTCGGTCTTGATCTCCAGCCAGGGGGCCTTGGTCTCCAGGTAGGAGTTGCCCGCGCTCCACAGGGCGCGCAGCGCCTGCGCCGCCTTGCGGAACTGCATCTCCTCCATGTGCGCCTCGTACTCGGCGAGCAGCCGCGCGACCTCCCGGCCGAGCTCGGTCTCCGCCGCGCCCGCCTCGCTGCCGGCCGGGACCTCGTCGCCGAACCGCTTGCGGGAGAAGGACAGGACGCGGTTGACGAAGTTGCCCAGCACGTCCGCGAGGTCCTTGTTGACCGTCGCGGAGAACAGCTCCCAGCTGAACGACGTGTCGTCCGACTCGGGGGCGTTGGCCATCATGAAGTAGCGCCAGTAGTCGGCGGGCAGGATCTCCAGCGCGTCGTGCGTGAAGACGCCGCGCCGCTGTGAGGTGGAGAACTTGCCGCCGTAGTAGTTCAGCCAGTTGAAGGCCTTGACGTAGTCGACGCGCTTCCACGGCTCACGGGTGCCGAGCTCCGTCGCCGGGAACATCACCGTGTGGAACGGGACGTTGTCCTTGCCCATGAACTGGGTGTAGCGGACGTCCGTCGCCTCGTACCACCACGACTTCCAGTCGCGCTCCGCAGGCAGCTCGTCAGCCCACTCCTTGGTGGCGCCGATGTACTCGACGGGGGCGTCGAACCAGACGTAGAAGACCTTGCCCTCGGCCGCCAGCTCCGGCCAGGTGTCGGCCGGGACCGGGACGCCCCACTCCAGGTCACGGGTGATCGAGCGGTCGTGCAGGCCCTCGGTCAGCCACTTGCGGGCGATCGACGACGCCAGGACCGGCCAGTCCTTGCCCTGCTCGTCGATCCACGCCTCGACCTCGCCCTGCAGCTTGGACTGGAGCAGGAACAGGTGCTTGGTCTCCCGCACCTCCAGGTCGCTGCTGCCGCTGATCGCCGAGCGGGCGTCGATCAGGTCCGTGGGGTCCAGTACGCGCGTGCAGTTCTCGCACTGGTCGCCGCGGGCCTTGTCGTAGCCGCAGTGCGGGCAGGTGCCGACGATGTAGCGGTCGGGCAGGAAGCGCTCGTCCGCCAGCGAGTACACCTGGCGGATCGCGCGCTCCTCGATGAACCCGTTCTTCTGCAGCTGCCGCGCGAAGTGCTGGGTGATCTCGCGGTTCTGCGCGGAGGAGCTGCGGCCGAAGTAGTCGAAGGAGAGCCCGAACCCGTCGTAGATCGCCTTCTGTGCCTCATGCTGCTGGGCGCAGTACGCGTCCACCGGCAGACCGGCCTCCTTGGCGGCCAGTTCGGCCGGGGTGCCGTGCTCGTCGGTGGCGCAGATGTAGAGCGTCTCGCGGCCGGTCTGGCGCAGGTAGCGCGCGTAGACGTCCGCCGGGAGCATGGACCCCACCATGTTGCCCAGGTGCTTGATCCCGTTGATGTACGGAAGGGCGCTGGTGATGAGGTGTCGAGCCATGCCGGCTGCTCCCTGGTCGGTGCTCGGGTACGGAGCCTGTGACCCTGTGTCCACAGGCACCTTTAGCGTATCCGAGTACCAGGCGGCGGCAGCGCGGCGTTCATGACGGCCTTGTGTCGGCGGGGGCGGGGCGGACGGCCTCGGCGGGGGCGGGGCGGATGCCGTCGGACCGGGGTGGGCGGGTGGTGTCGGACGCTGCCGGGCGGGCGCCGTCGGCCTGGGCCGGGAGGGCGTCCCGCGGGTGGCCCCGCCACGCGCGCCACGGCCGGTTGACCGTCTCGCGGTACGTGTGGTGCGACGGGTTGCGGCCCGCGTGCCGGAACGTCCAGTGCTGGGCGTCCAGGAAGTCCTCGGCCGGCTCCGAGGCCGCCCCGCACACCACGCACCGCATCGCGTACGTCACCGGCTCCGCGTCGGGCTCGCGGTCGGCCTGCAACGTCCAGGTGTCGAACCGGAAGACGCTGCGCGGACTCACCGACTCCACCCCCGCTCCCCCGCGTTGCCGCCCGCCTCCGCACCTCCGCGGGACCGGCCGCCGCCCACGGCACCGGCCTGCGCCTCGGCCTCGTCCTCGGACGGGAACCGGATGGCCGACGGCGGACAGGACCACTCGATCCCGCCGCGCGGCGGACGTAGCTGAACGTAACCGGCGTGGGTGTCCATGACCTGCCCCAGCCGGCCGGTGCGGGTGTCGACGACGTAGCTGCCGAGGGGGAATTCATCGTTCACACCCCTACGATGCCCACTTCAGCGGCTTCTGATCAGGATGAGGCGGAGTACGGAGGGTGATCTGCGAGGGCGTCATGCTTACGCCCTGCGATCGGCGGGGTGGTTACTCTCTGTCGCCCCAATTGCCGGATTCCCGCCGTCCGCCCGCCGTCCGCCCTCCGTCCGCCTGCGCGTCCGCCCGCCGTCCGCCCTCCGTCCGCCTGCGCGTCCGCCTGCCGTCCGTCCCCGTCCGCGGGGACGGCCGGCAGGCGGTGGGCGGACGGATCAGCGGGTGCGCTGCCGGATGACCCGGGCCGCGCGGGCCTCCTCCAGCCAGGCGGGGAAGCCGGCCGTCAGCTCCTCGTAGAGCAGGTCGTCGGAGAGGCCCTTGGGGTCGCGGCCCGCGTGGAAGAAGCCCGCGTTGTCCACCGCGCGGCGGTCCGGCACGGGCAGCGCGTCCAGCTTCCGCAGGAAGTCGAAACCCTTCCCCTCCGGGTCGCCGAAGGCGACGAACTGCCAGTAGATCGGCAGGTCGGCGGCCTCGCAGAGGGCCTTCTCGGCCGCGGACTTGCTGTAAGGGCCACCGTCCGTCTGGAAGACGACGAACGCCGGGTCGGTGGCGCCGGACTTCTTGTAGTGCTTGATCACTTCCCGCATGGCCAGGTGATAGTTGGTCCGGCCCATGTGCCCGAGGGACTGGTGCAGTTCCTGGACACGGCCCGCGTAGTCGGTGAGGTCGAGCTCCGCGACGCCGTCGACGTCCGTCGAGAAGAAGACGACGGGGACGGTGCCGTCGTCGTCGAGGTGCGCCGAGAGGCCGAGCACCTGCTCGGCGAGGCGCTGGACGCTGCCGTCCTTGTAGTACTCGCGCATCGAACCGGAGCGGTCGAGCACCAGGTAGACGGCGGCCCGCTGCCCGTCGAGGCCGCGCTTGCGCAGCGAGACGCCGGCGGACTTGTAGAGGCTGACCAGGCCGGGGGCGGAGCGCCGCACCTTCTCCAGGCTGATGGCGGACCCGCGCCCGCCGTCCGCGCCCGCTGGGGGCGTGTCCGCCGTGTCCGCCGTGTCCGGTGTGGTCGGTGCCACCGGTGCGGCCACGGCCGCCGGTGCCGCGGCCGCCGCCGTCATCGCCGGCGACGGCTCCGGCTCGGGGCCCGGCGCCGGCTCGGGCACCGGGTGGGGGTCGGGAGTGGGGACGGGCTCCGGCTGCGGTACGGGCTTGGGCTCGGGCATCGGGGTCGGGGCCGGCTCCGGGTCCGGCACCGGGTCAGGGCGCGGGCCCGGGGTGGGCGGCCCGGGGACGGGGTGCAGCGGGCCGGGGTCGGGGACCCGGTCAGTGGTGGCCTGGGCGGGCACGGCCGCCGCCGGGACCCGGTCCGCCGCCGGCGCGGAGGCGGGTGCGGACGCGGGGGTGGGTGTGGAGGTGGGCGTGGATGCGGGTGCGGTGCTCTGCTGGGGGAGGCCGGGCCGTTCGTCGCCGTCTGTCTTCGACCGGCCGAACGCGTTCCGCAGCAGGCTGCGAATTCCCATGAGGAGAAATCCTTACCTTTGTCTGGAATGTACCTACTGTGCGACTCCGGTAAGGCTAGCCCTAACGCCTCGTCAGTAACGTGCTCCTCGCTGGTCCCGTTTGCCCCGGGTCCGAGGCTGGGCCCGGGGCCGGGCCCGATGCAGCCACCGGAGCGCTGCCCCTCGCCTACCCCGGATCCGCGATCCAATCGCCGTGCGCCCCCACCGGCACCCGCACCGGCAGGTGCACCCGGGCGACCGGTCCCGCGGCGAAGTCCCGGGCGGCCAGCACCAGTAGGTCGGAAGCGCCGCGCTCGGGGTCGAAGGCGTAGGCCAGCACCCACCCGTCGTCCTCCGCCGCCCCCGGCGCCGCCGGGACGAACACGCCCTCGCCGACGTCGCCGCCCGGCGGTACGGGGTACTCGTCGCACGTACCGCGCTCCAGGTCGTACTTGAGCAGCCCGACGCCGCACCCCGTCCGGTCCTCACCCAGCGGCTCGCGCACCGCGTACCCGTAGCGGTGCGCCCGGGCCGCCCGGCGCGGGTCGATCCGCGGGAGTTCCACCGCGCGGTCGTCCAGCCGGAGGCGCCGGACGGTCCGCGCGGCCGGGTCCACGGTCCAGCGCTCCAGGTGGGCGGGCTGCTTGTCCAGACCCTTACGGGAGCCGTCGAACAGCCGCTCGTAGCGGGCCAGGTGGACGGTGATCAGCCCGTCCCGCTCGTAGGCGTTCATGGCGTGGTAGACGAAGCACGGCTCGATCTCCAGCCAGCGCACGTCCCGGGCGGTCCCCTCCCGGGGGAGCACCCCGAGCCGGGCCGGGCGGTCCGGGTCCCAGCCGAAGGCGGTCACCGAGAGGTCGGGGCCGAGGGTGAAGGCGACCGGCAGGTCGTAGAGCAGCACGTGGTGCTCGGTGAGCGAGAAGTCGTGCATCATCGGCCGGCCGGTCACCGGCACCTCGACGTGCCGGCGGATCCGCCCGTCCGTCCCGGCGACCAGGTACCGCACGTACGGCCAGGCCGGGCAGTAGGCGACGGCGTGCAGCTCGCCGGTGGCCGGGTCGAGGACGGTGTGCGCGGCCAGCCCGCCGGGCAGCGTCCCGTGGAAGTCGAAGGGGCCGACCGTGTCGAGCTCGGAGTCCAGCTCGTAGGGGAGCGCCCCGCCCTCGACCAGGGTCAGCAGGTGCCCGGCGAACCGGCGGACGTGGGTGTTGGGCGCGAAGTCCACCAGGTGCCGGGGCCCGTGCAGCACCTTCTCGCCCAGCCGGCGGGCCACCGCGTCGGAGCGCACCCAGCGGTTGCGGTACCAGGCGGCCCGCCCGTCCCGCAGCCGGACGCCGTGCACCATGCCCTCGCCGGAGAACCAGTGGTGCGTGGCCGGATCGTCCACCTGGAGCGGGTTCGGGCCGTTCCGCAGGTAGCGGCCGCGCAGCGCGTCCGGCAGGCGCCCGGTCACCGGGAGGTCGACGGCCGTGATCTCCTCGCGCACCGGCTCGAACAGGCCACTGAGCCAGGGGTTGGCCCCCGGGCCGACCGCCCTGGTGGCGTCGTTCGGCATGTCCCCCACCTCCACCGGTGTCCCGGCCCGCCCCCGCGGAACCTGCCACCACCATCCGGCGGAAGGCGACGTTCGGCCAGACCGCGCCAGGTGTTCGAGGGTGTTCGGGCGTCCCTTCCCCTAAGGGAGACCGTCGATCCCTTAGGGGGAACCCTCGGAAAAGCCGGGGAGTCGGAGAGAGGTCGGGCAGGAGGCGGGCAGGGCAAGGGTCGAGGAAGAGCCGGAGACCGGGCAACCCTGCCGACCCTTTCTCGCCTCTTATCGGGTGAGCACGGCGGAACCGAACACGAGTACCCACGGAATCGGGGGCAGGGAGTGAGAACCGCATGGGCCTGACCAGCAGGTCGCTGATGTACACGGTGGCGTTCGCCGCCGTGTTGTGTGTGGCTCTCATGGTGTGGATCTGGCCGCGGCTCTCCGGGCGGGGACCGCTGCCCGTCTTCGGCCGGCTCGGCGCCATCCTGCTGACGCAGCTGTCGATCATGGCCGCGGCGCTGCTGGTGGTCAACTCCAGCGTCGGCTTCTTCGGCACCTGGAACCAGCTGCTGGGCCGCGTCGACAAGGCCCCGGTCAACGTGACCCAGATGAACAGCGGGAACGGCCCCCGAGCCTCGATCGACGAGACCAGGGACGGCCTCATCCGGCCCACCGGCGGCGAGGACGTCGAGAAGTTCGCCGGCTACCCCAAGGGGCCCGAGGACAAGGTGGGCGCCGTCCGCTCGGTCCGCGTCATCGGCAAGCGGACCCTGGCCGTCAACTCCGCGTACGTCTACCTGCCGCCCGAGTACTTCCAGAAGCAGTACGAGCGCGCCCGGTTCCCCGTCATGGTCGTCGTCAGCGGCTACCCGGGCGGCCGGGTCAGCCTCGCCCGCAACCTCCAGGTCCCGCTGAACGCGGCCCGGCTCCTGGAGGAGAAGAAGATGGCCCCTACGGTCATCGTGATGATCAGCCCCACCATCGCCCAGCCGCGCGACACCGAGTGCGTCGACGTCCCGGACGGCCCGCAGGCCGAGACCTTCCTGACCAAGGACCTCCCCGACGCGCTGCGCAGCACCTACCGGGTCGGCAAGGACGCCACCGCCTGGGGCATCCTCGGCTACTCCACCGGCGGCACCTGCGCCCTCCAGCTCGCCATGCGTGCCCCTGACGTCTATCCGGTGGCCGCCTCCCTCTCCGGGGACCTCAAGGTCAAGAACGACATGGCCACCGGCGACCTCTTCGGCGGCGGCGAGAAGGGCAGGCAGCGCAAGCGCGAGCACGACCTGGTGTGGCGCCTCAACAACCTCCCCACCCCGCCCGTCTCCCTGCTCCTCGCGACCAGCCGCAAGGGCGAGAAGAACTACCACGACACCGAGGAGTTCCTCCGCCTCGCCGCCGAGAAGAAGCTCCGCACCGCGACCATCGTCCTCCCCGAGGGAAGCCACCAGTTCGCCACCTGGCGCCGCGAGATCGGCCCGGTGATGGAGTGGATGAGCAAGGAACTCACCTTCCCGCAGGACACGGAGGGTGGCGGGAAGCCGGGCGGGGAGAAGAAGCCCGGCGAGGAGAAGAAGCCGGAGGAGAAGAAGCCGGAGGAGAAGAAGCCGGAGGACGAGGGGAAGGCCGGCGGCGCCAAGGACGGCGAGGTGAAGGTCGACGGCGACGCCGACGGAAACGCCGGTGGGGACGCCGATCCGAAGCGGCAGGACGACAAGCGGCAGGACGACGAGGAGAACGAGCAGGGCTGACCCCGCCCGTCCGCCGTCCCGCGGCCCTCACCGGCCCTCACCGGTCCTCAGCGCACCGGCGGCCCGCCCGGCAGCTGGCGGGCGAGCCAGGCGAAGGCCTCGGGGTAGAGGGCGGACCAGGTGCGGTAGTTGTGGCCGCCCTTGTCGAGCAGCATGGTCTTCAGCCGCACCCGGCTGCCGGCCGCCTCCCGCTGGAACTCCTCGATGTAGGAGGGCGGACTGTCCCGGTCCTGGCGGGAGGTGGCGAGGAAGAGGGCGACGTCGGCCTTGGTGTGACCGACGAGCCAGGTGGGGCTGTTGTGCCGACGGAGGACGGGGTCGGTGAGGGCCCCGCCGTCACCGTTGAGCGGGTCGGGGTCGAGGGCCGCGCCGGCGGAGAAGACCCGGGGGAACTGCAGGGGCAGCTTCGCCGCGCAGAAGCCGCCGGTGGAGATCCCCAGCAGCCCCCACGACCCGGGCTGCGGCGCGGCCCGGAAGTGCCGCCGGACGAGCTCCGGGACGTCCCGGGCGAGCCAGGTCGCGACCTTGCGTCCGCCCGCGTCGGAGCAGTCGGTGTCCCGCCCGCCGGGGTTGATGACCGGCACGGCGAGGATGAACGGGCGGGTGCGCCCCGCGGCGAGCAGCTTCCGGTACGAACGGGGCATCCGGCCCTGGTCGATCCAGGACTGCGGCGTCCCCGGCACGCCGTGCAGGAGCATCACGACGGGGAACGAGACGCGGCGGTAGCGGGGGTCGTCGTACTGCGGCGGGGTCCACACCAGGACCTGCCCCGACAGGGCGGACCGGGTCCCGTGGAAGTACGTCTCCCGCATCCCGTGGTCGTCCTCGGCGAACTTCGCGTGCTCGGCGGGCGGCCCCTGCATGGCGACGGGCCCGGCACCGTCCGTCCGGCCCAGCAGGTCGTCCCAGGAGGCGTAGAGGCCGTAACTGGTGTTGATCCAGGTGGCCACGGTGCAGATCGCGGTGAGCTGGCACACGACGATCAACAGCACGCGGGTCGTCCAGCGCACCGGCCCGGGGCCCGGGATCCTCGTCCAGAACAGCAGCGTGGCCAGGACGGACAGCACCGTGAAGGCGACGAGCAGGGCGAAGAAGGCGGTTCCGGTGAGGCTGAGAGTCATCCCGCTGTGATCTCCCTCGGTCGGGCCGCCGACAGGCGACGGCACGGCAGACCATAACGACGGAACGTGCGGGTATCGGGCGGAACGGGAGACGAGAACCCGGATGGGTCCGGTGGTCCAAACGGTCATATGTCCGGCGCGGGGGCAACCGGAGGAGCAACCTCAAGTCCTGCTCAGACTTTCGATGCATCCGTAGTGTCGCCCTCCCATCACGAGTAGTTTCCTGGTCAGGGCGGTCCGAATCACCGGCTGTTGTCTGGGAGGCGTGATGGAATCCATGACGCGCAAGGAAAGAAAGACCGTTGTCGTTCTGGCCCTCATAGTGATCGCGATCGTCTGCTACATGATCGGCAACATTCAGCCCTGAGGCTCGGCGCCGACTCTCGAACTCCGCTCACCGCGGGTGCGCCCGCGCATCCGGCACCGGCCGCGCCCCGCGCGCCCGGTGCACTCCGTACGCCAACTCCCGCCCGCGCCCGTCGAACTCTTGCCCGGCCCGCCGCAACCCGCCCGTCCGCGCGACGACTTCCGCTCGCGCGCGGGTCCGCGGCGGGCCGTCGGCCCTTACGGCCCCGCTGTCCTTACGGCTCACCCTTGGGGTCCCGCCTTACGGACCCGCCACCTTACGGACCCGCCGCCGTTCCGTACCGGCCGGTCTGTGTTCGACGGTCCTCCGCCTGCCTCGCAACGGCCACTTCCGGCCGGGCGGAACCCGCCGCGCCGCCTGCCCCGGCCGGCGTCCGGCCTTGCCAGGGGTCGCCCGGACCCGCCGGGGCCGCGGTCTTCGGGGCGTCCCCGCCGGGGGCGCGCACCGGGCGCGGTGGCCGGAGCGGGCCGCCGTACATGGCCGGTTCACCGTCTGCGCCGGGGTGCCCGCGCTGCGTAGGCTCGTCGCGCGGGGGACCGGCCCCGTACCGTAAGGGAGTTCCCGGGCCGGTCCCCTACGGGACGGTCCCGACGTCCCCCGGCTGCCCGGCCCTTGCGGGGCGGTCCTACGATACGTACGCGTCGGTTTGCTTCGGGGCACGCGCGCCAAGGCGTCGGACGACAACGGCCGCGCACCGTCCCGTCGCCGACCGCGCGGTGGGACGGGCTAGCGATGCGGAGGCAGACCGTGGCAAAGCAGGACCGCGCGATCAGAACGCGCCGGACCATCCTGGAAGCGGCCGCGGTGGTGTTCGACGAACGGGGTTACGACGCGGCGACCATCACCGAGATCCTGGCGCGGGCCGAGGTGACGAAGGGCGCGCTCTACTTCCACTTCGCGTCCAAGGAAGACCTCGCCCTGGCGGTCATAGACGCCCAGTTGACGGAGTCGCCCGTCATCCCCGAGCCGGTGGTGGCGTCGAGGATGCAGCAACTCGTCGACATGGGACTGATCTTCGCCCACCGGCTGCGGACGGACCCGCTGCTGCGCGGCAGCGTCCGGCTCACCCTGGAGCACGGCTCCACCACCCTCAACCGCAGCGGCCCGTTCCACGGCTGGACCCAGGTGCACACCCGGGTCCTCGCCGAGGGCAAGGAGCGCGGCGAGGTGCTGCCGCACGTGGAGCCCGCCGACACGGCGGAGCTGATCGTCGGCGCGTACGCCGGCATCAACATCATGTCCCAGGTCGTGACCGGCCGCGCCGACCTGGAACGCCGCGCCATCTCGCTCTACGAGCACGTGATGCCGAGCGTCGCCGTGCCCTCCGTGCTGGCCCGCCTCGACATGGCCCCCGGCCGGGGCGCCCGGGCCCTGGCCGAGGCCGAGCGGCTGAGCGCGGCCGAGACCACCGGGCCGGCGCCGACCCCTGCCCCCGTCGGGGTCGGCTGACCGGGGCCCGGTTCCCCGGACCCCCAAGGGGCGCACGCCCCCTACGGGTCCACCGCCCCGTACGGCCCGGCCATCCCGGGCCGTACGGGGCGCATCCGCCGCCGTCGCCCGGAGGCGCGGAGGGCGTTCCTTCCCTGACGTGGTGCCGGCCTTCTCGGTCGTGGTGCGGGTCTTCCCGGACGTGGTGCCGGCCCGGCCTCGGTCCGGCCCGGCCGGTCGTCAGGCGGTCGCCGCCTCCGCGGGCGCGGGGCCCGGGGCCGTCGTGTCCAGGATCTCCAGGGCGACGGTCAGCGCGGCGAGCCTCCGCTCCTCCGGGTCGCCCGCCAGGTCGTCCAGGACGAGGGCGCCGAAGTGCACGGTGAGCAGGGCGCTCGCACAGCGCACCCGGGTGGCCAGGTCGTCGGCGCCCGAGTGGACCAGCCGGGAGAGCCGGGTGACCCGCTCCCTGAGCCGGGTCCCGATGTCCAGGGTCCGCAGGGACGCCTGGTTCTCCTGCAGGATGCGGAACACCGGCACTGCCTCCCGCAGCTTCTCGCTGTACCTGCACAGGAGTTCGCGCTTCGTCTCCAGCGTGGGCGGCCGGCTCTCGCCCCAGGCGATCAGCTCGTCCACGGGCGCCCCCACCTGGTCCGAGATGGCGACGAGGATGTCCTCCTTCGTCTTGAAGTGGTAGTACAGCGCCGCCTTGGTGACTCCGAGCCGCTCGGCGATCTCCCGCAGGGAGGTTTTCTCGTAGCCCCGGGTGACGAAGAGATCGAGCGCGGTCCGCTGGATGCGCTCACGAGTGTCGCTCCTGCGCGTGTGGGGGGTACTGCCCATGTGGTCCCTGCTCTCCTTCGTTCCGCTGTGCCCGTACTGCCGTCGTCGGAGCGTCCCCCCGCGGCCGCCTCGGCCCGTACCCGTCACCGGCCGGTGGGCCGTCCGCGGCCGCGAGGAGAGAGATCATGGCTCAGGTAACCATCGGTTCCCGGGCCTCCTACCCGGCGGACGGCCCGCCATGGGTGCTCCGGGTCCGCCCGATGCGGGACGGCGCACGTCCGCTTGGCCCTTACACCGGAGTCGCGACGGGGTTCTCCGCCCGCCCGGGCCGGCTCCTTGCCCGTCTTCCGGCTGCTCCCGGATGCTCCCGACACCTAAGGGACGGCCCTTGGCCCTTGAGTGCCGGCCCTTGGCCGGTCCCTGGGCGGCCTGTGCCCGGTCCGCGGGCAGCCCGCCCTACGCGCGTCGACAGCCTGCCGGCAAGCCGTCCGCGGACCGCCGCGGGCCGTGGGCGGAACGGTTCATCCGGATGCGCGAACCGCCCGTCGCCACGGGCGTCACCCGTTCGGAGGTATCGGGGTTCCTCCCCGCCGTCGGCGGGAGCACGGTGGGAGGAACCGGACACTCGCGGCGCCGCCGCACGGACGTCCGGTGCGCCGAGGGAGTGGAACGGCTATGACCGACATGTTCGTGCGGGTCGAGAAGGGCGTCGCGGGCGAGGAGGAGCTCGCCGCCGTGACCACCGTGCTCCTCGCCTGTGCCGCCACCGGCTGCGACGCAGGAGCGGACACCGGTGCCGTCCTCGGGGCCGGGCCGGGCCCCGAGATCTCCGAGTACGGCCTGTCGTGCACCCCCGCCCGCTGGCGGCCGACCGGGTTCACCGGTCCCATCAGCTGGCAGGGCCGGCGCTGAGCGCACCGTGTAAGAGGCATCGACCTAAGGGGCAACGGCCTAAGGGGCAACGGCCTAAGGGGCAACGGCAGGCCCGCGGGAATTCCGAAAATCATCCCGGATCTCTCGGGCGAATTCCCGGAGAGAAAACGCGGCGACCAGCTTCTTTTCGTACCGGAGCTTCTCCGGCCCTTACCCTCCCCATGCCGGGTGTTCACTGGCTCGAATGAGTGAAAGCCCGGAACCTCTCCTTCCGGTCGAAGTTATCCAGATCGCTTTCTCAGTGGGGGCGCTACACGATCGAAAGGCTATGGACGTGCTCAAGAAGGTACTCGCCACGACCGCTCTGACGGTCTCCGCGGTCGGAGCCATCAGCGGCCCTGCGATGGCCACGGGTCACGGTCACGACTCGCAGGACGTCGCCAACGCGAACGGCGCGAAGTCCGGCTACGGCAACACCAAGACCGGGGGCAAGGAAAGCCCGCAGATGAGCCTGATCCAGGGCACGCTGAACAAGCCGTGCATCGGGCTTGGCCGGGTGAACATCCAGAACATCCTGGCCCTCCTCAACGTCGGCCTGCAGGACATTCCGATCCTCTCGTCGGAGCAGGAGCAGGTCTGCACCGAGAACTCGACGATCAACGACGGGGACGACCCGCTGTCGCACCTGCTCGACGACATCCCGATCATCTCGGGCAACGGTTCGGCCAACGGCTGATCCGGCAGAAGAGCACGGGAATCCCCCTGCGGCGGGTGTGCGGGCCCCGCGGCAGGGGGTTTCCGTTTTCCGGGTTCCGGCCGAAGGGACCCCGGCGGAACCCGAGCGCGGCCGAATACAAGCCCGAATGAATGAAGGCCGAATGAATGAAGCTCGATAACTTCCCCCACCGCGCCGGGTTAGGCAAGTAGCGCTCGTAAACCGACCAGAGCGAAGGAACCATCGTGATCAAGAAGGTAGTGGCCACGGCCGCCCTGACGGCGTCGGCAGTCGGCGGATCCGTCGGCCCCGCGCTGGCATCCGGACACGACAGCCAGGACGTCGCCAATGGCAACCAGGCCGTCCAAATGTACGGAAACACTTACACCGGCGGTTACATGAGCCCCCAGATGGGTCTCATCAACGGCTCGTTCAACAAGCCGTGCATCGCCGTCGGAAGGCTTAACCTCCAGAACATCGTCGGCCTGTTGAACCTCGGTCTGCAGGACATTCCGATCCTCTCGTCCGAGCAGCAGCAGGTCTGCACCGAGAACTCCACGATCAACGACGGCGACGACCCGCTGTCGCACATCCTGGACGACATCCCCCTCCTGTCGTTCAACGCCAACGGCAACCACGGCCACTGACCCCGTCGACGCCGCGGAACGAGCCGCCCCCGGTCCGCCCGGGGGCGGCTTCTCGTGCTCGCGGCGCCCCGCCCCTCAGGGGGCCACCCGGGGGCCCGACGGGCGCCGAGGCGCCCCGACGCATCTGACGGACTATCGCGGCACGGTTGGGAGCCCGGCCGTCCCCGGCCGACAGTTCTCGCATGCCGTCGTCCGCCACCGCACGTACCGCCGGGCCTCCCCGCGCCACCGTCCCGGCGTTCGCCCTGCTGGGTGCCGTGCAGGTCGTCCTGATCCTCGCCATCACCATGCTCTCCCCGGCCCTGCCGGCCGTCCGGCGCGACCTGGACCTCTCCGGGGCGGGGCTCACCCTGGTCAGCGCCGCCTACGGGCTGTCCTTCAGCGGTCTGCTGCTGCTCGGCGGGCGACTGGCCGACCTGTACGGCCGCCGCCGGCTGCTCGTCGCCGGCGTCGCGGTCTTCGGGGCGGCCTCCGCGGCGTCGGGCTTCGCCCCCGACTTCGGCACGCTCCTGACCACCCGGTTCGTCCAGGGTGCCGGGGCCGCCCTAGCGGCGCCCGCCGCCATGACGCTGGTCCGGACCCTCCACCCGGACGAGGCGCGGCGCGCCCGGGCCCTCGCCGTCTGGGGCGGGCTGGGCGGCTTCGGGGCGACGGCGGGCACGCTGTTCTCGGGCGCCGTGACGACGTGGGCGTCCTGGCGCTGGACCTTCCTCGTCCCGGCCGTCGTCTCGCTGCTCGTCGTCCTCGCCGCGCCGCGGCTGCTGCCGGCCGGTCCCGCGCCGGTCCGCGTCCGGCTGGACGTGCCGGGGGCCGTTCTGGTGACGGCCGGGCTGTCGGTGCTGAGCTACGGCCTCGTCGAGGCGGGCGAACGGGCGTGGGGTGCCTCCCGGGTCTGGGTGCCGGTCGCCGGCGGCCTGCTGCTGCTTGCTGCCTTCGTCGCCGTCGAACTACGGGTCGCGAAACCGCTGTTGCCGCTGGGATTCCTGCGGTCTGGACGGCGGGCGGCGGCCCTGACGGCGATCCTGGTCGGGTCCGCCGCGATGTCCGCCATCTTCTACTTCCTCTCGCTGTACTTCCAGGAGGTGCGCTCCACCTCGCCGTTGTTGACGTCGGCGGCCTTCCTGCCGTTCGGCGTGGCCCAGTTGGCGGCCGGGCCGCTCGCCGCCCGGGCCGTCCGGCGCCTGGGCGTCCGCGCCGTCACGGCCGGCGGACTCCTGCTGTGCGCGGGCGGGTTGCTGCTGCTCGGGCGACTCGGCGCGCACACCCCGTACGCCGGCACCACCCTGGCCGGGCTGCTCCTCTTCCCCGTCGGCATCGCCTGCGTCTTCTCCGGGGCGACCGTCGCCGCCCTGGAGGGGGTGGGGGACGGCCGGGCCGGGCTGGCGGGCGGGGTCGTCAACACGGTCATGGAGGTCGGGCCGACGGTCGGCCTGGCCGTGCTGGTGACCCTCGCGACCACCCGCGCCGACCGGCTGCGCGACGGTGGGACCGGCGCGGCCGAGGCGGTGTCGGCCGGCTACGGGTTCACGCTGACCGCGGCCGCGGCGGGGTGCGCGGCCGGGGCGGCGCTCGTCGCGTACGCGCTGCGGCGGGGCGGGGACGTCGGCCCTGATGCCGACCCTGATGCCGACCCGGGCTTCGATTTCAGCCCCGACCCTGATCCCGGTCCCGACCCTGATCCCGGTCCCGACCCTGATCCCGGTCCTGACCCTGACCCCGGCCCCAACCCTGACCCCAACCGTGACCCCGGCCCCGGCCGTCAGAGCCGTTCGGAACCATCCGGAACCTTGCAGACATCGGAAACCGAGGAGTCCTCGTCATGAGCCATCCGCCCGCGTCCCCGTCCCCGTCCACCCCTGCTCCCGCCTCCGCCCTCACTGAGACCGAACGTTTCGCCGGCAAGGTGGCCCTGGTGACCGGTGGCGGGAGGAACATCGGCCGGCAGGCCGCGCTGACCTTCGCCCGCGGCGGCGCCACCGTGGTCGTCGCCGGGCCCGGCCTCGCCGATCTGGAGGAGACCGTACGGCTGATCGAGGCCGCCGGAGGCCGGGGTTCCGCGGTGGTCGCGGACGTCACCCGCGCCGCCGACGCGGCGGCCATGGTGGCCGCGGCCGTGGAGCGCCACGGCGGTCTGCACATCGCCTTCAACAACGCCGGGATCTTCGGCAAGCCGGCTCCCGTGGCCGAACAGGAGGAGGACGCGTGGTCGTCCGTCCTCGCGGTCAACACCACCGGCGTCTGGCTGTCGATGAAGTACGAGATCGCGCACATGCGCGCCCACGGCGGCGGCGCCATCGTCAACTCCGCCTCCAACATCGGCTTCCACACCCGGCGGCCGGGGCTCGGGGCCTACGCCGCGTCCAAGGCGGCGGTGTCGGTCCTCACTCGGACCGCGGCGCGCGAGTACATAGGCGAGGGCGTGCGCATCAACGCGGTGAGCCCGGGCGGGACGGACACCCCGATGTCGTTCCGGCCCGGGGAGTCGGTCGAGGACCGCGACGCGCGGGTCCGGGCCGCGGTGCCGATCGGGCGGGTCGCGGAGACGCGGGAGATCGCCGCCGCGGTGGCGTGGCTGGCCTCGGACGAGGCGGCGTTCGTGGTCGGGCACGACCTGGTGGTGGACGGGGGCGCGAGCGCGTAGGCGCCCGCGCCGGCCGGCGAGGGGACGGGGTGCGGGCGGGGTGCGGGGGGTGGCGTGCGGCCGGATAATCCGGGTGATGACGAACTCGCCGTCCGCGCCCCACGCGCCGTCCACCCCGCCCGTGCCCTCCACGCCGTCCGACCGGGTGGAGGACCCGCGGCTGGCCGCCGTCCTGTCCGGGACGCGGCGGCGGCTGCTCGGCGACCTGTCCGAGGTGGGCGCCGGGTTCCCGCTCGTGCTGGCCGGTGGGCACGCGGTGCGGTTCCACGGCCTGGCGCACGGGGTGGGCGGTGACGCGTCGGACGTCGGTCTCGAGCTCGCCACGGACACCCAGACGCCCATGGCCGAGGTGCTGGCGACGGTGCGGGCGGGGCTGGAGGCGCGGGGGTGGCGGGTGCGGGACGCGGCGGCGGAACCGCTCGCCGCGCGGTTCACCGCCACCGACTCCCTGAACGGCGAGGAGTGCGGGGTCGGAATCGCCAAGGAGACGCTGTGGCGGGCGCCGGCCCGTGGCGGGTCCGTTCTCGTCCTCGCCGTGGAGGACGCGGTGGGGATCAGGGTCAGGGCCCTGGCCGACCGGGGGCTCGCGCGCGACCTCGTCGACGTCCACGCGGCGTCGGACCGCTGGTCGCGCGTCGAACTGGAGGAACTCGGCCGCCGCCATGCCCCGGACGCCTTCGAACTGGCCGACCTCAAGGCGCGGCTGGAGGGGCTGGACTGGCTCGGGGACGCCGACTTCGCCGCCTGCGGGCCGGCCGGAGCGGACGCGGAGGGGCTTCGGCGCTGGGCCCAGTTCTGGGCCGACGACATCGGCGAGCGGCTCGCCGAGGAGGCGCCGTATGAGGAGACGCCGTACGAGGAGGAGGACGGGGGAGCCCCTTAGGGGTGCCCTGGCGCGTCCCGGCGGTTGGCTCCCGGTGGTTGGCTCCCGGCCGTCATCTCCCGGCCGTTGGCTCCCGGGCGTTGTCTCCCGGCCGTCATCTCCGCTCGTGGTCTTCCGCGAGCCTCCAGGTGTCGGTGGACGTATCGAAGAGGTACTGGGGGCGGTCCTTGATCGCGCTGGTGCGGAAGGGGCGGCCGCCGTCGTCGATCCGCAGGACTCCGTTCCGGTCGCCGCTGCTCCACTCCAGTTCCAGGTACCACTGCACGTCGTGGCGGTCGGTGTGGGCGACCACGTCGAGGACCTGGGGGTCGGTGGTGGACGTCTTGTAGGGGAAGTCCGTGGCCGGGATCGGGATGTCCCCCTGCACGCCGGCCACCGGCCGGGCGGCCGGGCGGTCGCGGTCCAGGTCGATGTCGAGTGTGGCGGGGGTGACACCGCTGCCGCAGCCGTCCGCCATCACGTAGACCGGCCAGGCGAGGGGCTCCCCCCGGCCCACCACCCGGACGTGGAGCGCGCGCAGCACGACCGCCTGCCGGGACGTGCCCTGGACGGTCAGTTCGAGCTGCAGCCGCCCGCCGGGCACCGCCCGCAGCGCGGTCACCCAGCCGCGGGCGTCCTGCTGGGGCGGGGGCGGCGGGACCTCGGCCGGGGTGCGGCCGGTGAGGAACACCTGGTCGCAGCGGTCGATGAAGGTGTACGGGCTGGTGGTCACCGTCAGGGGCGTCCCGGAGGGCGCGTCAGGGGCGGGCGCGCCGGTCGCCGGGCGCGTCGCCCCGGGGAGCGCCGTCTCGTGCGCGGCGTCCGGCGGGTTCCCCTGCGGGCCGCCCGGCGCGGGCCCGCCGGTGGGGAAGGACGGGAGGGACGGGACGCTCGTGGCGGGCGGTGCGTCCAGGTCGGGCAGCACCGGGGCGCCCGGTGCCGGCGCGGTGGAAGCGGCGCCCGGCCCTCCGGGGCGTCGGTCGACGGAGAGGCGCCGCTCCGTCCTGCCCGTCGGCGAGCCGTCGGCGCTCGCTCCCGTACGGGAGTCGGGCTTGGTGGCCGCGTAGCTGACGACGACCGCCGCGGGGATCGCGACGGCCACGGCGGCGGCGAGCAAGGCACGCCGGATCCGCTTCCGGGCGGCGGCGGGTGTGGGTGCGGTCCGGGAGGCCGAGACGGAACGTTCCGCCACAGCCGCGGCAGCTTCGTCCGGCGCGGATGCGGGCGCCGTTTCGGAAACGGCTGATTCCGGTCCCTGCGAGGGCGTGGCCGCCGGGCCGCCGACGCCCACGTCACCCGGGTCCGCCTCGCCGGCCGCAGGCGCGGCCGGGCCGGGACCGCCGGCGCACCGCTCCTCGGCGAGCGCGTCGGGGGTGGCCCTGGCTGCCAGGGGTCGCTCGGATGTGGCGGGCGTGGGTGGGGAAAGGGCACTGTCCGACCCGGGGCGCTCGCCCGTGCCGGGTTCCCCGCTCGCGACGGTGCACCCGGCCGCTGCGGCGGCCGGGGCTTCGTCCGGCGACCCTCCCGGGCCGGCCTCGCCGCGCGTACCCGTACACCTGGCCGCTGCGTCGTCCGTCCCGAGCGTTCGGACAGCGGCGGGTATCTCCCCCGCGCCGCCGCGCTCGCCCGTGCCGGAGGGGTCACCCGCGTCGGCAGATCCCCTCACGCCGGACGGTCCGTCGGCTGCGGCGGAAGACCCGGCTGTGCCGGATGACCCGGTCGCGCCGGCTTGCCCGCTTGCGTTGGACGCACCGGTCGGGGTGGATGACTCGCTCGTGCCGGGCGGTCCGCTGGGTGCGGCGGAAGGCCTGGCGGTGCCTGACGGCCTGGCCGCAGAGGATGAGTCGATCGGGCCGGATCGCCCGCCCACGCTGGACGGCCCGGCCGGAGTGGGTGACCCGATCGCGCCGGACGGCCCGTCGCCTGCGGCGGATGTCTCGACTGAGGCGGATGATCCGGCTGAGGCAGCCGGCCCGCTTGCGCCGGCCGGCCCGGCTGGGGCGAATGACTCGCTGGCGCTGGAAGATCCGTCGGCTGCGGTGAGTGCCCCGGCCGCGTCGAAAGGCCCGGCCGCGGTGGGTGATTCGCTCGGGCTGGATGTCCTGCTCGCGCCGGCCGGCTCGTCAGCCGCGGCAGACGACGCGGCCGCGCTGGACGGCTCGCCCGCGGGACCGCTCTCGGAGGGCAGTCCGGCTGCGGCGGATGGCGCGCTCGGGTTGGATGGTCCGCTGGCCCTGGGGGAGGGCTTGACCGCGCTGGACGGCTCGCTCTCGGCGGCCGGTTCGCCGGCGGCGGGTCGCGCGCTCGCGTCGGACGTTCCGTCAGCCGCGGAGGCGGAGGAGGACGCGGCCACGTTGGACGGCCCGCTCTCGGCGGCCGATTCGCCGGCGGCGGATGGCCCGCTTGCGCCGGATGGCTCGTCCGCTGCACCGAATGACTCGCCCGCTGCGCCGGATGGCTCACCCGCTGCGGCGGATGACTCGGCCGCGACGGATGGCCCACCGGCGGAGGACAGTCCGTCCGCGGAGGGCCGCGAGTGCGCGGGAGGCAGGCCCGCTGCCCCATGCCGCCCGCCCGGGCTCCGCCCGTCCGTGCCGGTTCGCTCGTCCGCGCCGGCCCGCCCGTCCGCGTCGGGTGTCGCGCTCCCGCCGGTCCGTCCGTCCGCGTCGGGCGATGCGCTCTCCCCGGTCCGTTCGCCCGCTCCCGGCGTCCGTGTCGGCGTCGGCTGTGCCTTCCGGCGCCGGGCGTCGTCCGCGATGATCCAGCGGCGGTGCAGTTCGACGAGTTCGTCGCGGGAGGCGCCGCAGAGTCGGGCGAAGCGTTCGACCGGGGCGTACTCCGTGGGTACGGCGACGCCGTTGCAGTACCGGTGCAGTGTGGAGGTGCTCATGTGCAGCCGCTTCGCCAGGACTCCGTAACTGCGTCCCGAACGGCCCTTCAGTTCCCGCAGCCGAGCCGCGAACTCGGCTATCCCCTCGGACATACAGGCTCTTCCCGTCCCAGATCCGCGTTCCAGGCCGCGGCATCGTTCCAGGTCGGACTATATGCAGCCGTTCCGGCTTCCCCAAGGACGCGACACGCCTTGCCGCCGGAACGCGCCACGGCACAGGCTGTCGGCACAGACCGCGGCCAGGGAACGGACCCACCGGACGCGGTCGGAACAGGAGCTGCCGTGCGGATCAGGTTCCGCCTCCGTCTCGACCCCGTCGACGCCGTGGCCCTGGGAATGCTGGTCGTGTCCGTCCTGTCGGTCGTGGCGCTCCTGCGTCACCTGTGACGCGCCACCCAGCGCTCCCAGCGCTCCCGGGCCAAAAGTCCACCCACTCCTCTCCTCCCTCCGACAGGAGTCACACCATGCGTACCTCCCGCCTCGCCGCCTCCGCCCTCCTCGCGGCCACCACCCTCGCGCTCGCCGCCGGGCAGAGTCAGGCCGCACCGGCGTCCCGCCCGGCCGCGGCGCCGAAGACGGCGGCGTGTTCCGCGGCGCACACCAAGTTGACCGTCCAGAACGTGAGTCGCCCGATCAACCACCAGCTCCTGACGCTCACCAACACCGGCAGCACCAGGTGCAACGCCTTCGCTCACCCGTACCTCGGCTTCGACGACGAGCAGTCGGTGATCCGCGTCGTGGAGGACAGCAAGCCGCAGGCCGTGGTCACCCTCGCGCCGGGCGAGTCCGCGTACGCCGGGATCGGGCTCTCCGCGGCCGACGGCAGCGCCGACCACGGCCGTTGGGTGCGCACCGTCCGGGTCCACCTCCACGACGGGTCGGGCTCCGCCGACGACTCCGTCCGGGTCACGCTGCCCCGCGGTACGTGGATCGACGACTCGGCCGCCGTCACCTACTGGCAGACGGACCCGGCCGACGCCCTCGTCTGGTGAGGGAGCTTCCGGCATGTGCGCGTCAACCGGCCTGCCCATCAGGGAAGTTGGGTGGCGAAAATGGCGTGCGCGGTGCCGCGTCGGGGAGTTAGCGTCCCCCTGTGGACGAGAGAGAACTGCTGGCCCGGGCCGGCGGACCGGTGACGCGTGGCCGTCTGGTGCGGGAGGTGCGGTCGCTCGGTCTCGCCGAGGGCGACACCATCATGGTCCATACGAGCCTGTCCGCCCTCGGCTACGTGCCGGGCGGCACCGCGACCGTCATCGCCGCGCTCACCGAGGCCGTGGGCGCGTCCGGCACGCTGATGGCGTACTGCGGGTGGAACGACGCCCCGCCCTACGACCTCCCCTCCTGGCCCGAGGAGTGGCAGGCGGCGATGCGGGCCGAGTGCCCCGCCTACGATCCGCTCCTCAGCGAGGCGGACCACGCCAACGGCCGCCTTCCGGAAGCTCTCCGGCGGTGGCCGGGCGCCGTGCGCAGCCGGCACCCCGACGTCAGCTTCGCGGCCGTCGGAGCGCGGGCGGAGGCCCTGGTGGCCGACCACCCCTGGGACGACCCCCACGGTCCCGGTACGCCGCTGGCCCGGCTCGCGGCGGCGGGCGGACGCGTCCTGCTGCTGGGCGCGCCCCTCGACAGCATCACCCTCCTGCACCACGCGGAGGCCCTGGCGGAGGCGCCCGGCAAGCGGTTCGTCGAGTACGAGCAGCCGGTCCTCCTCGACGGCGTACGGACCTGGCGCCGCTTCCGGGACATCGACTCCGAGGACGGCGCCTTCGACTACACCCCCGTGGTGCCGGAGGGCGAGTGGCCGTTCGCGGTCATCGCGCGCGACATGCTCGCCGCCGGCCTCGGCGTCCGGGGCACCGTCGGGGCGGCGGAGTGCCACCTCTTCGAGGCGCCGGACGTCGTCCGCTTCGGGGTCCGGTGGATCGAGGAGAAGCTGGGAGGGCCGGCGGGCGTGCGGGGGTGACGCCCCCCGGCACGGGGGCTCGCCACCCGGCCGCCGGCACGGGGGCTCGTCACCCGGCCGTCGATCGGCGCGGCCGGGAGCGGACCCCGACGAGCTGCCGGGTTCCGGCCCCGGTCAGCCGCCCAGCGCCGCGACGCCGGCCCGGGCGAACTTCTCGTCGAGGTCGCCGCTGGGCGCCCCGGCCACCCCGATGGCGGCGACCGGCGCGCCCTTCGCCTGCACGGGCGCGCCGCCCGGCAGGAAGAGGGTGCCGGGGATGTCCTTGAGGTTGGGCGTCTTGGCGAGGCGGTCCACGAGGGCGGAGGTCGGCGCGTTCCAGGAGACGGCCGTGAACGCCTTCTTCTCGGCGCTCGCGTACGACTGCGGGCCCGCGCCGTCACCGCGGAGGGTGACGAGGGTGTTGCCGTCCCGGTCCACGACGGCGACGGAGACCGCCTGGCCTTCCTTGACGGCGGCGTCGAGGGTGGCCTGGGCCGCCTTGGTGGCGGCGGCGATCGTCAGGTGGCGCGTGGAACGCAGGGAGGCGTCCTTGGCGCCGGCCGCCGGAGTGGCGGCGTTGGCGGCGACGGCGCCGACGACTCCGGCGGCGACGACGGCGGAGGCGGTGGTGAGGAGCTTCTTGGCCTTGGTCATGCACCGATCCTCCGGCCGGACCGGGCGCGGGCGCGTCGGCCGGCGGGCTGCCCGTCCGGGCGGTACGGGCGACGCCGGGGTCGACCGATCGGTTGATGCGGGGACGGCCGTGTGCGGTGAGGATGGACGCGCGTGCGGGGTGTTCCGGTACTGCGGTACGGGGAGTGTGTGCCGCGCGTGGTGTGGAGTACCCGGGCGGTGTGAGGACGTGGGATGCGGCGGGAAATGGGAACGCCGGGGGCGGGCGGGATGGCCAGGACGGGCGGGATGGCCGGGACAGGCGGGGCGTCCGGGACGGGTGGGGCGCCGGGGCCGCGTGCGTCCGGCCCCCACGCCCCAGGCCCGTACGGCCAGGCCCCGGCCCCGGACCCGTACGACCAGGCCCAGGCCCCGTACCCGTACCCGCACGGCCGGCCCCCCGACCCGTACGCCCCCACGGAACCCGGCGAGGCCCCAGCCGCCCACCACCCCCCGGCGACAGCCGCCGAGCGGTGGCTCGCGTTCGTCCTGCACGCCGCGTTCTTCCTGCTGCTCGGCGCCTCCCTGGCCCGCTTCCTCATCCGCCACCCGGGCGAGCCCCGCACGCCGTGGATCATCGCGCTGAGCGCCGGACTGGCGCTGCTGCAGGTGGTCGGTCAGGGGCGGCTCGCCCGGCCCGTGCCGCGCCGGTTCGTCTGGCTGGGCGCGGTGGTGGCGGTCTGGATGGTGCTGGTGGTGCTGGCACCGAGCTTCGCGTGGTGCGCGGTGCCGTTGTTCTTCACGGGGCTGCGCACGCTGCCGCCGCGCGCGGCGCTCGCCCTGGTGGTGATGCTCACCGCGTTCGTGGTCGTGGCGCAGCTCAAGCTGTCCACGGGCGGCTTCGACCCCAACCTCGTCCTGGCCCCGCCCGCGGTGGCGGCGATCGGGGCCGCCGTGTTCGTCCGGATGCGGCACCAGGCCGACCGGCAGCGGCAGCTGATCGACGACCTGATCCGCACCCGGCGGGAGCTCGCCGCCACCGAACGCCGTGAGGGCACGCTGGCGGAGCGGCAGCGGCTGTCGATGGAGATCCACGACACCCTGGCCCAGGGCCTGTCCAGCCAGCAGATGCTGCTCCAGGCCGCCGACCGGGTGTGGGCCACCGACCCGTCGGCCGCCCACCGCCACGTACGCGCCGCCGCGTCGATCGCCGGACGCAACCTGGCCGAGGCCCGCCGCTTCGTCCACGACCTCGCGCCCGCGGACCTCGCCGGCGGCAGCCTGGAGGAGGCCCTGCACGCGCTGGCGGCGCGCGGCGGAGGAGGCCGGCGGGCTCGTCGTCCGCTGCCACGTCGAGGGCGCCCTGCCGGAGGACCGGCCGCTGCCCGAGGCCGTCGGGTCCGCGCTGCTGCGCATCGCGCAGGGCGCGCTGGCGAACGTCCGCGAGCACGCCGGCGCGACCACGGTCACCCTCACGCTGACCTGCCTCGACGACCAGGTGCTGCTGGACGTCGCCGACGACGGCCGGGGCTTCGACGCCCGGACCGTGGCCGCGTCCGCCCCCGGCGAGCGCGGGCACGGCCTGCCCGCGATGCGTGCCCGGGTCCGGCGGCTCGGCGGCACGCTGACCGTCGAGTCGGCGCCGGGCGAGGGCACCGTCCTGTCCGCCGCCGTCCCCCTGGAGCCGCTGCCATGACCCGGGCCCCAAGGGTCCCCGGAGTCCCCGGAGTCCCAGAAGATCCCGTCGCCCCCGTCACCCCCGTCCGTATCCTGCTCTGCGACGACCACGCGGTCGTCCGCGCCGGGCTGCTCGCCCTGCTCGGCAGCGAGCCCGACATCGAGGTCGTGGGCGAGACCGGCAGCGGCGAGGAGGCCGTGGCCACGGCCGCGCGGCTCCGCCCCGACGTGGTCCTGATGGACCTCCAGCTCGGGCCCGGCATGGACGGTGTCGAGGCCACCCGCCGGATCGCCCCGACCGGCGTCCACGTCCTCGTCCTCACCACCTACGACACCGACGCCGACATCACGCGCGCCATCGCCGCGGGCGCCACCGGCTACCTGCTCAAGGCCGAACGCCCGGAGGAGCTCTTCGCGGCGATCCGCGCCGCCGCCGAGGGCCGGCCCGCCCTCTCCCCGCCCGTCGCCGGCCGCGTCCTGGACCGCATGCGCGGCGGCGGCCGCCCGACGCTGACCCCGCGCGAACTCGACATCCTCGCCCGGCTGGCGGAGGGCCTCGGCAACCGGGAGATCGCCCGGACCCTGTTCATCAGCCAGGCCACCGTGAAGACCCACCTCGGGCGCATCTACGACAAGCTCGGAGTCGACACCCGGGCCGGCGCCGTCGCGGTCGCCAAGGAGCAGCGGCTCCTGCCGTGAGCGGGCCCACCGCGCTTGCCGGCCCACCGCGCCGCCCGGGGTGGGGACATCCCCACCCGCCGGGTCCACCGACCGGTGGACGGCAAGTACGACCGGGCGGTGCTGTCGCGGGAACACCCCGAACGACCAGGCTTTTCCGCATGAAAGAGCTACCTGTGCGCGCCGCCCGCTGGAGCGCCCTGCACCCCTGGCGCGCGATCGTCGGATGGCTGGCGTTCGTGGTGCTGTGCCTGGGGGCGGGCATCACGGCCGGCACCAACAGCGCCACCACGGAGGACTATCGCGTCGGCGAGGCCGGCCGCGCCGAGGCGATGGCGGCCGAAGGCCATCTGGAACGCAGGCCCACCGAACAGGTGTTGATAACCGCCCGGTTCGGCGCCCTGGACCGGGCGGCGGCCGACGCCGCCGCGCGGGACGTCGCGGCGCGGATGGCGCGGCTGCCCGAGGTCGAGCGGACAGCCGCGCCGCGCGTCGCGGGGAACGGCGAGGCGCTCATGGTCGAAGTGACCATGAAGGGTTCGGAGCTGGACGCCCAGAAGCACGTCGGTCCGCTGCGGGAGCAGACGTCGGCGGTGCAGCGGAGCAACCCGCGGCTGCTGGTGGAGGAGACCGGGCACCCCTCCGTCAGCAAGGGCGTCGACGGCCAGCGCGACAGCGACCTGGCGCTCTCCGAGAAGATCACCCTGCCGGTCACCCTGATCACGCTGCTGGTCGCCTTCGGCTCCCTGGTCACCGCCCTGGTGCCGGTGCTGCTGGCGCTCTCGTCGATCGCCGCGGCGATGGGGCTGTCGATGCTCGCCTCGCACCTCTCTCCCGACGCGGGAGTCGGCAACAACGTCATCCTGCTCATCGGCCTCGCGGTCGGCGTCGACTACACCCTCTTCTACCTCAAGCGGGAGCGGGAGGAACGGGAGCGCTCCGGCGGCCGGCTCGCCCCCGAGGCGCTGGTGGAGCTGGCCGCGGCGACGTCGGGCCGGGCGGTCGTGGTCGCCGGCCTCGCGGTCGTCGTCTCGACGGCGACGCTGTACCTGGCGTCCGACGTCATCTTCTCCTCCCTGGCCACGGGGACCGTCCTCGTCGTCCTGGTCGCCATGGCCAGTTCGCTGACCGTGCTGCCCGCGCTGCTGGTCAAGATCGGGCAGCGGGCGCAGCGCCGTGCGGCCCGCAGGGCGCACAAGCTTCGCCGGATTTACGAACCCCGCAGTACGCCCAAGCCCCGGCGGGAGCGGAAGGCCGGGACCGGCCGGGTGTGGACCGTCCTGATGCGGCCCGCGAGCAGGCACCCCGCGCTCACCCTCGGCGTCTCGACGCTGGCCATGCTCGCCCTCGCCGTCCCGGTGGCCGGGATGAAGCTGACCGAGATGAGCCAGGACACCCACTCGCGCGCCATTCCCGCCATGCGGACGTACGACCGGCTGAACGAGGCGTTCCCGGAGCTGCGGGTCAGGCACCAGGTCGTCGTCCGCGCGCGGGCGGACCGCGCCGACGAGGTGGCGGGCGGGCTGCGGGAGCTCGGCCGACGGGCGCGGGCCGACCGGCTGTTCACCGGCGAACCGCGGCTGCGGACCTCGGCCGACCACCGGATCAGCGTCCTGGAGCTGTCTGTTCCGCATCTGAGCGGCTCCGCCGAGGCACGGACGTCCCTGGTGCACCTGCGGGACGACTACGTGCCCCGGACGGTCGGCCGGGTGCCGGCCGCCGAGACGGGCGTGACGGGGGACGTCGCCCGGTACGCCGACTATCCGGCCCACCAGAAGGGCAAGCTGCCGCTGGTCGTCGGGGCGCTGCTGGCGGTCACCTTCGTCATGACGCTGCTGGCGTTCCGCTCGGTGGTCCTCGGGCTGGTCGGCGTCGTCCTCAACCTGCTGTCCGCCGCTGCGGCACTGGGGCTGCTGGTGCTGGTGTTCCAGGGCGAGTGGGCCGAGAGCCTGCTGGGCTTCCACTCCACCGGGTCGATCGGGGCCCGTGTGCCCCTGTTCCTCTTCGTGATCCTCTTCGGACTCTCCATGGACTACCAGGTGTTCGTGGTGAGCCGGATCAGGGAGGCGGCGCTGCGCGGCGTCCCCACCCGCACGGCGGTGCTCGACGGCATCGGCAGTTCGGCGGGCGTGGTGACCAGCGCCGCGGTGGTGATGGTGACGGTCTTCGCGAGCTTCGTCTTCCTGCACCTGATCGAGATGAAGCAGATCGGCTTCGTCCTGGCGGCGGCCGTCCTGCTCGACGCCTTCGTCATCCGCGTCATGATCCTGCCGTCGGCCATGCTGCTGCTCGGGGCGGCGAGTTGGTGGCCTTCGCGCGGAATCCGAAGGGCCCGGTCCATTCCGGCGCACCCGGGCGGAGCCCCGGCCGGCGTACCGGCCGACGTACGTTGATCCCCATGAACCTGTGGTCGAGGATCGGCAACCGCGAGCACTCCCGTCACGGCCCGGCCCCCGTGGCCCCCGTGGCCCCTGTAGCCCCTGTGGCCCCCACGGCCACCGCGACCCCCGGCCATCCCGCCGACCCGTTCTGGGTCAGGACCCTCGGCCAGTGGAACACGGTCTGCCGGGCGCTGTTCGGCGCGATGTCCCTCGGGCTCGTCGTGACGGGCCGGCCCGGCGGGACGCGGTACGGCGTGCTCGCGCTGCTCGGCTGCGTCGTGCTCGGGTACGCGGTCCTCGACCGGTGGCCGGACAACCCCGTGCTCCGGCCGCACACCTACCTGTGGATGCTCGTCCTCGGCATCGGCGGGCTCTCGTACCTGCGCAGCGGCTACGCGGCGCTGTTCATCGTGGCGCTGCCGCACTTCTGGCTCTTCGGCAGGACCCCGCGCACCTCCGTGGTCTACACCGGACTCGCCACCGTGTCCTCGCTGACCGGCAGCTGGCTGCGGCAGGGCTGGAGCGCGGAGTTCCTCAGCGAGACCCTCGTCTCCACGCTCGTCGTGGTCGCCGCCAGCGTCCTGATGGGATTGTGGGTGCACTCCGTCGTCGAACAGAGCCGGGAACGGGCCGGACTGATCGCCGAGTTGGAGCGGGCACAGCTGGAACTGTCCGAGGCGCACCAGCGCCAGGGCGCCACGGAGGAACGGGAGCGCATGGCGCGGGAGATCCACGACACCCTGGCGCAGGGGTTCGCGTCGATCGTCGTCCTCGCCGAGGCCGCGCGGGCCGGCCTCGGCACCGACACCGAACGCAGCGCACAGCAGCTGCGGTCGATCGAGAGCACGGCGCGCGAGAACCTCGCCGAGGCCCGCGTCCTCGTCGGCTCCGCGCAGCCGAACCAGGTGGCGGCGGGCTCGGTCGCCCGGACGCTGCGCCGGACGCTCGACCGCTTCACCGAGGACACCGGCCTCACGGTCGACGCCGACCTGGCCGACATCGTCTGCGACCAGCCCACCCGGATCGCCCTGCTGCGCTGTGCGCAGGAGTCGCTGGCCAACGTCCGCAAGCACGCGGCCGCGTCGACGGTGGGCGTCGTCCTCGCGCGGCAGCCGTTCGGCGTCGAGCTGGAGATCACCGACGACGGACGCGGCTTCCTCGTCGACCGGTCGCACGGGTTCGGGCTCGACGGGATGCGCAAGCGGCTCGCCGAGCTGGGCGGGCGGCTCACCGTGACCAGCTCGGTCGGGGAGGGGACGCGCGTCCTGGCGACGATTCCCGTGGATCCCGTGGATCCCGTGGATCCCGCGGAGAGCGAGGCGGCGGCGTGACGGGCATGACGGGCAAGACGGGCGTGACGAGTGTGATGACGGGCGTACGGAAGCTCCGCGTCCTCGTCGTGGACGACCACACGGTCATGCGCGCCGGGGTCATCGCCCTGCTCGCCTCCGAACCCAGCATCGAGATCATCGGCGAAGCCGCCGACGGACGCCAGGCCCTCGACCTCGTCGACCGCCACCGGCCCGACGTCGCCCTCATCGACCTGCGGATGCCGGTCCTCGACGGCGTCGCCACCACGACCGAGATCGCCGCCAGGCACCCGGAGACCCGGGTCCTGATCCTGACGACCTACGACACCGACGCCGAGATCGAACGCGGCGTGGAGGCCGGCGCCATCGGCTACCTGCTCAAGGACACCACCCGCGACCAACTGGTCGACGCGATCCACGCGGCGTCGCGCGGCGAGACCGTCCTCGCCCCGCGTGTGGCCGCCAAGCTCGTCGCCCGGCTGCGGCAGCCCGCGGAGGTCCCGCTGACCGCACGGGAGACCGACGTGCTGAACGCGGTCGCCGACGGGCTCACCAACGCCGAGATCGGCGCCCGGCTGGTCATCGCGGAGGCCACGGTCAAGACCCACCTGCTGCGGCTCTTCGCCAAGCTCGACGTGAACGACAGGACCCGCGCGGTCGTCGTCGCCATGGAACGCGGCCTGCTGCGGCGCCCCACGTAGCGCGCGCCGTCCCCCGCAGCGCGTGCGACGGCCGGCGGGCCCTGCCATCGGCGGCTCGGCCCGCCGGCTCCTCAGCCCAGCAGCTCGCGGGCGGCCAGCGCGGTGCCCTCGACGCGTGCGCGGATCTTGGTGAAGGCGATGTCGCGGGAGGTGGACGTGTCGTCGGCGAAGGGGGAGAAGCCGCAGTCGTCGCAGCTCCCGAGGCGGTCGACGGGGAGGTGGCGGGCGGCGGTCAGGACCCGGTCGCGTACCTCCTCGGGCGTCTCGACGCGGGGGTCGATCGGATCGATGACGCCGACGAACGCGCAGGCATTGTACGGGAGATGCTCCGCGAGAAGAGCCAGCACCTTCTCCGGATCGGGCTCGCTCGCGAGCTGGACGTAGAAGGCCCCCGCCTTGAGCCGGAGGAGCGCGGGCAGCAGCTCCGCGTAGTCCACGTCCAGGCTGTGGGTGGAGTCCTGGTCGCCGCCGGGGCAGGTGTGGACGCCGATCCGCGCCCGCTCCGCGTCGGAGAAGCGTTCCAGGACGCGGTTGTTGAGCGCGACGAACTGCTCCAGCACACCGCCGCTCGGATCGAGCTTCAGCGCGAGGCGCGCCTCGGTGAAGTCGAGCTGGACGCGGTGGGCGCCGGCGTCCAGGCAGCCGCGGATGTCGGCCTCCGCCTCGGCGGTGAGGTCGTCGAGGAATGCCTCGCGGGGATAGCCGTCGATACCGTCGGCCGGGTACAGCAGGCTGAGCGCCGAGGGCGCGATGACGGCCTGCTTGACGGGTACGGTCGCGTGCCGCCGCGCGGCGCGCAGGTAGCGGTCGGCGTGGACGGCGTAGCGCAGCGGCCCACCGGTCAGGCGCGGCAGCTGCCGCTGGTGGCCGTCGGCGAAGGGGATGACGGCGCCGTCGGGCGCCAGGTGGTCCAGACCGGCCAGGGGGTAGGTGACGAAGCTGGGCTTGGACTGCTCGCCGTCGGTGACGACGGGGGAGCCGGCCTCCTCCAGGCGGCGGACGGTGTCGGCGACCGCGCGGTCCTGGGCGGCCGCGAGCTCGTCGTCGCCGATGCGGCCGGCGGCGTGCTCCGCCATGGCCGCCAGCAGCTCGGGCGGACGGGGGAGGCTGCCGATGGGCTCGGTGGGGATCCCCTCGGGGGTGGTGGTCATGACCGGATCTCCAATCGGGCGTCGCCGCTGTTTCCCCGGAGCCCCGAGGCAAGGCAGTCGGTGGGCAACTGGCGGGGCAGCGCGAGCACTACGGTCCGTTCCGCCTGCCCTCCGGCGCCGCGGCCCTTGACGACCCGGCCCGACATCGTGACGGTGAGGATGCCGGCGGCGCGGACGGCGGTGCCGCGGTCGTAGGAGATGAACGACCACTTCCCGTCGGCGTACTTCACCTTCTCCACGGCGCGGGGGCTGTTCAGCGAGTTGCAGGACGCGCCCGGCGACACCGCTTCGAGGAAGCCCATGGCCGGCAGGGTCCGGCCGGGTGCCACCGTGCACACGTACCCGGCCTCCGTGCGGACGAGGGTCGTACGCGCCTGAAGGGTCAGCGGCGGCTGGTACGTGCTCTCGCTGGCTCCCCGGCAGGAGATGGGGCCCGTGTGCGTGCCCGTGCCTCTTTCCGCGCCTTCGCCCGTGCCGCCGTGTCTCCCCCCGTCCGCGTGTCCGGCCGGGGTCCACACCACCGACGAACCCACCAGCATCAAGGAACCCAGCAACACTGCCGCGCCGCGACTGCCGAACATGCGCCCTCCAGGGAATCAGGTCCGCCGACAGGCCCTCCCCACCCCGGGCCGACGCCACCGCCCCCGGCTCCTTGCGGTGCGCCGACCGCGCACGCCCCGCTCCGCACGCGGGACGTGCACCCGGTGCACCCGGCCGGGTGGCCTCGGCCCGCGGTCCGGCGGGTAGGACAGCCGAACCGGACTCCGGCACTCACGGCCGAGCGCCCCGGCGCCCCGGCGGAAGGAATGCGATGGACCAGGCAGCAGCACAGCGGCTCGTCTTCGCCATGCTGGACGCGGACGGGGACGGAGTCGTCTCCCGGGCCGAGTACATGGCGCGCGCCACGAACGCGGCACGGGCGGCGGGACGCGAGGACGACGACCCCCTCGTCGTCACCGCGCGCACCCTCGGCGAGCGGGCGTGGGCGTTGATGGACGCCGACGGCGACGGCGGGATGACGTTCGACGAGTACGCGGCCTGGGCGGGCGCCGAGGCGTTCGACACCGTCTGCGCCCCCGTCCTCGGAGCCCTCTTCGACCTCGCCGACACCGACGGCGACGGCACCCTCGACCTAGCCGAGTTCACCGCCCTCCGGACCGCCCTCAACAACCCGCCCGCCAACGCCGAAGCCGCCTTCGCGGTCCTCGACACCCAGCACGACGGACGCGTCCGCCGCGCCGACTACATCGCCTCGATCCGCTCCCACGTGACCGGCGGGAACTCCCCGATGGGCGAAGCGCTGTACGGCGGGGTGCCGGTGGGGTAGCGCGCACGCCACCGGACCGCCGGGGAAGGGGGGAGAACCCCTGGACCGCCGACCCCAGGGCCCTGACGCCTTACTTCTCCTCGGTGACGCAGGTGGTGCGGTTCAGGATGCCGACGGTGTCCGTCCCGCAGTTGTTGCTGAACCCGGAGGCGTTGCGGGAGTCGATGTTGGACAGCAGACCGCCGGTCGGGCCGGTCACCTTGCGGCCCTCGCCGTGGTGGTGGCGGGAGTCGTACCGGGCGAGGCACGTCCGCTCGTTGAGGACGCTCACCCTGCCGGCACCGCACAGGTTGGAGTGCGCGGAGGCGTTCTTGGCGAGGATGTTGGACAGCAGGCCGCCCACCCCCGCGTCGACGGTGTCGGCGCTCGCGGCACCGATGCCCGCCGGGGAGGCCAGGATGGCCACGGCCATGCCGGACAGGACCGCGAATCGCCTGAGAGAAGAAGCCACTGCTCCGCCTTGTCTTTCGGTGGGATACGGCGAGGTGAGGGGCGCGGCGCGCGCCGCCGCCCTCACCCGCTCGGCCTAACGGAACGCGGGATCCGGGGTTACGGTCCGGAGAGACGGTGATCGGAAGAATCGCCCCCGGTCGCCTCCGCCAGGTCGATGAGCGCCCACAGGTTCCGCCACCACTGCTCCAGGAAGCCGTAGTGGCGGACGGTGTGCGCGACGAAGTAGAGCCCGAAGCGGTTGACCGCCAGGTCCCAGAGGGCCAGGCGGTACCCGCGTTCCCACCGGTCCCGGTCGATGGCGGTGCGGGCGTGGGCCGCCAGCGACTCGCGGTGGACTTCCGAGAGTTCGGCGACCGTCGCGGCGTCGATGTCGGCCGGGTCCAGGGCGGTGCAGAGCAGCTCGGCGAGGTCGTGCTGGGGGACGTGCAGGGTGGCGAGCTCCCAGTCGTACGCGCAGAGCCTGCCGTCCGCCCGGATGGCGAGGTTGCGCGGGTTGAAGTCGTTGTGCGCGAGGGTCCTCGGCATCGCCTCGATCTCCGGCCACCAGCGGTCGATCGTGCCGATGCGGGACAGCAGCCGGGCGTGCTGCCGCGCGTCGGCGATCTCGGGGAACTCCTCCGCCGCGTGGTCGGCCAGGGCCACCCACAGGTCCCGCATCCCCGCCATGTCCGCGGCGTTGGGGACGTGCCCGATCCACGGCATCCGGCGGAGCGCCGGTTCCCTGCCGTACCAGACGGAGTGGAGTCGGCCGAGGTCGCGCAGGGCGATGCCGAGGTGCCGGCGCGACCAGCCGCGGGGACGTTCGGAGGTGTCCATCAGCTCCATGCCGCCGAGGCACTCCATCACGATGACGTACGCCTCCCGCCGGTCGTCGCGGTAGGTCCGGTACGTCCGCGGCATGAAGTCGGTGAAGCGGGTGTCCGTCTGCTCGTACAGGGCCAGTTCGCGTACGTCGCAGCCCACGAAGCCGAGCCGCTGCTCGAACCTGCGGTAGTGGGTCGCCACCGGGCCGCCGCACAGGCCGGCGGCGAGCCCGGCCATCTTGATGACCTCCCGGTCGGTGGGCTTCACCTTGACCATGACGTCGAGCTTGTCCTCCACCCCGCCGCGGTCGACCACCAGCCGCATGGGGAAGAGCCCGACGTCCTTCTTCACCGTCCTGGACGTCAGTTCCGACAGGACGCTGGGTCCCATGGGGAGGTCGGCGGCCTCGACGCTCCTGACCTTGACTCCCGGCAGGGCGGAGTGGCCGAGCGCCGACTCGAGGAACGCGGCGTCGAGTTCGTCGCGCCGGAACCAGCTGACCGGCCGGTTGCGACCGAGGCGCTCGTGGGCGCTCGCGAACTGCCCGGAGACGGCGGCCGAGACCGTCGACAGGTCCAGGGCCAGGGCGAAGCCGGCGATGATCTCCGCCAGCCGGGCGGCGCTGCCCCGTCCCGTGCACCCCATCAGTTCCAGGAGTTCGTGCTGCGTGGCGAGATGGGTGCCGCCGCCGACCGTCCCGACCGCCAGGCCGGGGAGCGTCATGCTCGCGTAGACGCCGTCCGGCGTCCGTTCGAGGACGAACTGCCCCACCCCCGACTCGTGGACGCAGGCGATGTCCTGGCCCGTCGCGGTGAAGAGCGCCGCCACCATGTTGGCAGTGTTCGCGTTCGAGCCCACCACCCCGCTGTGCACGGCCCCCGCCGCGATGTGCTGGTAGCCCCTGACCAGCGCGTCCGGGGTCGTCTTCAGGACGCGTTCGACGACGCCTCCCGGCAGGACGACGTCGGCGGACACCCTGATGCCGCGGCCCTCCCCCATGGCCTGGGCCGAGGCCTTCTTGTCGCCCGAGGTGTTGCCCTCGATGATGAAGGACTCCAGGTCCCCGTCGCCGACCAACCACGGCTGTGCCAGGACCCATTGGCACGCGTGCCAGGTGCAGGCCGTGGTCATGTTCTGCCCGGCCGCGTCCCCGGTGGTGTACCGGAACCTCAGGTGGACGGTCCGGCCGAGGACCACGGGTTCGACCGAGACGAGTTCGGCGTGGCGGGAGACCTGCCGGACGGCCGCGCGGAGCTCGTCGAGGTGCCGGGGGACCGCCGAGGCGAAGCGGCCGGCGGCCGACAGCCGGTGGAAGGCGAAGACCGGCGCCCGCGTCATCGCCTGGGAGACGGCACGGGTGGTGACGCCCCCGGCCATGGTGACGGCCAGGGCACCTCGTGTGGCGGACGAGACGAGGGCGCCCTCGGTCGTCGCCATGGGCGCGTAGACCTCCCCCTGGACGTTCTCCCCGCGGAACAGCAGGGGCCCGGCGATGCCGACGGGGATCTCGACGGTCCCGACGAACCCCTCGATGTTGCCGGTCAGCCGGCCGGCGTCGAGCCGGGTGTGCTGCAGGGAGTCCAGGGGCGTCCGGGTGGTGGAGCGGAGCCAGTCGAGCCGCTGGAGGCGCGCCGACTCCGTGTGGATCCCCCGGGCGGGGACGTACCGTCCGGCCGTGCGGCGCGGGCGGGTGGGGCCGGCGTTTCCTCCGGAGCTCATGGGGCATCGCTTTCTGTTCGCGGGCACGCGCCCGCCCGGTCGGCTTGATGCGGCTCTGCCGGCTCTGCCGGTTCTGCCGGTTCTGCCGGTTCATCCGGTCCATCCGGGACGGCGGTGCACTGGGGGACATCGGTGAGCGCGGAAGCGCGCAGGACGAGGAAGGGAACGGCCAGGGCGAGGGTGCCGACAGCCAGGCCGTTCCACAGCCCCAGCCAGGTCCCGACGGCACCGGCGAGCAGTGCGGCCACCGGCTGGGAGCCGTACACCACCCAACGGCTCGTGGCGAGCATCCGGCCCTGCAACGCGGGGTCGCAGACGGCCTGCCGCAGAGTCCGCTGGGTGGAGCCCTGGGCGACGGCGCACCCGAGCTGGACGAACATCGCCAGACCGACGGCGAGCTGCCAGACGCGGCCGGGCGTGGCGAGCAGGAGCGGCACCTCGGTGCACGGGGCGAGGGCGAGGGCGGTGAGCATGACGCGCACCGGCCCGTACCGGGTGACCAGCGGGCGGACGGCGAGCGCGCCGCAGAACCCGCCGAGCGCGGCCACGCTCAGCGTCGTACCCAGCGCCGCACTTGAGTAGCGCAGGTCGCGTAGCAGGTAGACGGACCACAGCGGGGTGAGGAAGGCCATGACGGCGACGTACGCGGTGGCGGCGAGCATCAGCGGCCGGATCGTGGGGTGGGCCCACACGTAGCGCATCCCCTCGGCGATCTCCGCCCGGAGCGTCGTGTGCTTCCCGCGCCGCTCCGCGGCCGGTTCGTGCACGCGGATGCGGGCGAGGAGAAGGGCGCAGACCAGGTAGGAGGCGACGTCCAGGCAGACGGCGCGAGCGGCGCCGAGGACGGCGACCAGGGCGCCGCCGAGCTGCGCGCCGGCGCTGTCGGCCAGGGATCCGACGCCGCCGAGCCTGGAGTTGGCCTCCAGCAGCCGTGAGCGGGGCAGCAGCGAGGGAAGGAAGCTGATCCGCGCGGTGGAGCCGAACACCTCCGCCACCGCGCTCACCAGCGCCACCCCGCACAGCAGCTCCAGCGACAGCCGGCCCGCGGCGTCGGCGAGCGGGACGACGAGGAACGCCGCACCGCCGACCAGCGCCGCGCCCACCATCACCGGGCGCTTGCGGTACCGGTCCGCGAGCGCCCCGGCGGGGAGCGACACCAGCAGGGGCGGGAGCTTCTGCGCGCACGACAACAGCGCGACCTGCCAGACGGAGGCGTGCAGCGTCACCACGGCGATCAGCGGCAGCGCCACCTGCGTGACCCCGCTGCCCACGAGGTCGACGGCGTTCGCGGCCCAGTAGTGGACAAAGCCCCGGTGCCGCCAGAGACCGGCCGACGCGGCACCCTGCCCACCCACCCGTCGTCGTACCGTCATACCTATGACAACGACCGGCCCGGGAAAGGGTTCGGAGGCCCCGGCTGTGAAGAAGTGGTCCGAACACGAAGAAGCCCCAGGCCATCCGGCCTGGGGCTTCTTGCAAGAGCGGGCGACGAGAATCGAACTCGCGCTCTGAGCTTGGGAAGCTCATGTTCTACCATTAAACTACGCCCGCGAGGACGCCTGTCAGGGCGTCGCATCGTCGCACACTCTACCCCATTCGAGCCCCTCGGCGCACGTGCCGCAGGGGGCTTTTTCGTTTGCGGGGGTGGTGTGGAAGGGGTGGGGACGCGGGCGTGGGGTGCGGGAGTTGGGGCGTACCGTGGGGCGGGGTGGCCGGCCCGGGGGTGGTGGGAGTGCCGCGTGCGAGCGCGTCCCTTACATCCCCTAATGTGGCTTTTGTCTTTCACGTCCATGGGGAAAGGGACTCGATGGAGCGCACCGTCGTCCGTTGTGCCGAGGGGCACGTGTTCAGCACCGCTTCGTTCCCGATGCAGAACCTCGGTCCCGGCCGGATCGGTCCCGGCCGGCTGCTGCGCTGTCCGCGCTGTGCGCGGCTGCGGCACTCGGTGCCGGTGGGGCAGCAGAAGCGGTGATCGCCGCGCGGTGAGCGGCAACGCGGGCCCGGTCCGGTCAGGACCGGGCCCGCGTCGTCCTTCTTCTCCGCGTATCCTCGACCCGTGCTTCTCTCAGACAAGGACATCCGGACCGAGATCGACGCCGGCCGGGTGCGGATCGACCCGTACGACGCGTCGATGGTGCAGCCGTCGAGCATCGACGTGCGCCTCGACCGCTACTTCCGGGTGTTCGAGAACCACCGGTACCCGCACATCGACCCCGCCGTGGAGCAGGCGGACCTCACGCGTGAGGTGGTGCCGGAGGGGGACGAGGCGTTCATCCTGCACCCCGGCGAGTTCGTGCTGGCCTCGACGTACGAGGTCATCACGCTGCCCGCGGACATCGCCTCGCGGCTGGAAGGCAAGTCCAGCCTGGGCCGGCTCGGCCTGCTGACGCACTCGACCGCGGGTTTCATCGACCCGGGCTTCTCCGGTCACGTGACGCTGGAGCTGTCGAACATGGCGACGCTCCCGATCAAGCTCTGGCCGGGTATGAAGATCGGGCAGCTGTGCATGTTCCGGCTCACGTCGCCGGTCGAGCACCCGTACGGGTCCGCGAAGCACGGTTCCCGCTACCAGGGCCAGCGCGGGCCGACGCCGTCGCGGTCCTTCCAGAATTTCCATCGCACGCAGGTCTGACCGCGCAGGCCGCGTGGTCCGACGACCAGGGAACAGGGCGAAGAGCAAGTGAGTGACATCCGCGAGAACCTGACCTACCCGATCTTCGGGCAGGCCATCCGGGAGCTGGCCCAGACCGTCGCGGACGACGGCTACGAGCCCGACATCATCCTCTCCATCGCGCGCGGCGGCGTCTTCGTCGCCGGCGGCCTCGCCTACGCGCTGGACTGCAAGAACATCCACCTGGTGAACGTCGAGTTCTACACCGGCGTGGGTTCGACGTTGGAAATGCCGGTCATGCTGTCGCCCGTCCCGAACGCGATCGACTTCTCCAACAAGAAGGTCCTGATCGCGGACGACGTCGCGGACACCGGCAAGACGCTCAAGCTCGTCCACGACTTCTGCCTGGAGCACGTCGCCGAGGTCCGCAGCGCGGTGATCTACGAGAAGTCGCACTCCCTGGTGAAGTGCGAGTACGTGTGGAAGCGCACCGACGAGTGGATCAACTTCCCGTGGAGCGTCGAGCCGCCCGTGGTGCGGCGCGAGGGCCAGGTCCTCGACGCCTGACCGAACGTTCTGCCGCGCAGGCCCCGGCTCCCCGTACGACGGGAGCCGGGGCCTGCGTGCGTCAGTGCGTACGGGCTCAGTGCGTCGCGCGGACCGTGCCGCTGGGCAGGGACTCCCTGTTCTCGGCGTTCACGGCGCGGACGTAGTAGAAGCGGGTCGTGACGGTCCTGATCTTCTGGTCCAGGAACGACGTCCCCTTCACGCTTCCGATCAGGCGGAAGCCCGCGTCGGGGCCGTCGCGCAGGTCGCGGGCGTAGACGTGGAAGGACGTGGCGGTGCGGTCCGGGGACTGCCAGCTCAGGAGGATCCCGGTGCCGCGGACGTCGGCGGCCTTGAGCCCGGTCGGGGGCTGGGGGCGGTGGTGCGCCGAGCGGAAGGAGACGGGCGCGGAGCGCGGCGACTCCTTCCCGTGGGTGGTGAAGGCGGAGACGGCGTACTCGTAGGCCGTGCCGTCGGACCAGGGGGCGTCGGCGGCCGCGTTCTCGCGGGTGGTGGCGACGAGGGTCCAGTCGGCTCCGTCGTGCCGGCGCCAGACCTTGTATCCGTCCAGGTCGGGTTCGGTGTTCTTGGCCCAGGTCAGCTTGGCCTGGAGGCCGTCGGCCGACACCTTGAGCCGCGCGGGGGCGGTCGGCGTCGTGGGCGCCGGTGGCGGCGTGGTGATCCGCGCCTCCGCCGAGCGGCCGGAGTCGTTGCCGGTCTTGTCGACGGCGGTGACGGCGTAGGCGTAGCCGTCCCCGTTCGCCTTCGGGCGGTCGGTGAAGGAGGTGGCGGTCAGCGGCTTCTTGCCGCTGGCGACGGTCCAGGCGCCGGGCTTGCCGTGGGCGGGCAGGACGCGGCGGTGGACCGTGTAGCCGGCCAGGTCGAGCTCGTTGTTGCGTGCCCAGCGCAGGGTCGCCTTGCCGGACGGGGCGTCGAAGGCCGCCTTCAGGCCGGCCGGGGCGAGGGGTTTGACCTTGTCGTCGGTCTTGCCGGTGACGGGCGTGTACGTGAACTTCACGTTCGCCGGGCCGGTGAAGGCCGCGTAGTTGACCCGGAGCGTGTGCTTCCCCTTGGGGACCGCGACCCGGACGGCCTTCTTCTGGGTCTTCGGGACGTCCTTCCAGAGGTCCACCTTGATCTTGTCGTCGAGGTAGACCCTGATGCCGTCGGCGGCCTCCGCGGTGAAGGTGAACGGGCCGCCGGAGCCGAAGTCGCGGGTGGTCGTCCAGCGGACGCCGAAGCCGTCGCGCGGCAGGCCGGTGCCGGCGGGGGCACCCGTGCCGTAGTTCTCGGCGATGGCGTCGTCGCAGGTGGTCTTCTTGGGGGCGCCGCGGAAGGTGGTGTTCGGGAAGAACTCGGCCTTCCAGACGCCGGGGGCGCAGGTGGTGGCGGGCGCCGCGTGGGCGGTGGCGGCCGGGACGGTGAGCCCGAGGGCGACGGAGCTGAGCGCGAGCGCCGTGACGGACGTGCGTCGGGCAGTGCGTCGGAGCATGCGGGATGAGGTCCTTGCTGAGGAAAACCGGTGGCGCAAGGAGTGTGGGGGGACGCCGAGGTGATCGTGCCATGGATCTTTCCCGGGGAGAACGGCGGGGCCCCGGACGGTGTGCGTCCGGGGCCCTGCCGTTGTCCAGGGTGCTCGGCTCTGCAGCCCTGGAGCTAGAGCCCTACAGCCCTACAGCGTGCCCAGCTTGATGATCGACAGGAGGGCGACCAGCTGGATCGCGGACGCGCCGAGCGCCTTCGGCCAGGGGAGGTCGTGCGACTTGCTCACCATCGAGGTGAACAGGTAGCCCGCCAGCAGCCAGGTGGCCCAGCCGAGCAGCTGCACGACCGGGTTGTCGCCGCCCAGGAAGACCGCGAGGACCAGCCGCGGGGCGTCCGTGAGCGACATGATGAGCAGGGACAGGCCTATGGTCGGCTGCCACAGGCCGTCGCCCCCCAGCTGCCGGGCCAGGGTGTGGGTCACCGCGCCGAGGATCAGCCCGGAGACGAGCACGATCACACCGGCGATCAGGACCAGCGGGATGCTGTTGGCGAACGTCGCGTTCAGCACGTCCTCGCGGGCCTTGTCGAACCCGAAGACCGCGAGCAGGCCGTAGACGAAGGTGACGAGCAGCGCGGGGACCCACATCGGGTGGTCGCGCATCCGCCAGAAGGTGGCGGACGGGCGCAGCACGAGGCCGGTCAGGAGCTCCTTCCAGTGCAGCTTGGGGCCGGGCGGGGGGCCGTTGTACGGCTGGGGGTCGCCGTAACCGTCGTCCCCGTAGCCGTCGTCGTCTCCGTAACCGTCGTCGTAGGGGGCGCCGCCGCCCTGGGGCGGGTACGCGTCCGGGGCCTCCCCGAGGCCGAACTGCTGGGTGCTGCCCTGCCGGTTGCCCGGATATCCGCCCTGGCCCGCGCCCTGGCCCGGACCGCCGGGGCCGGGGGGCGGGGGCGGGGTCGCGGGGACGTAGGGGTCGTACGACGGGTCGGGGCGCCGGCCGGGGGCGCCCTGTGAGGGGTACGGCTGCCCGGGCCCGTGGCCCTGACCGTGGCCCTGGCCCTGGCCCTGACCGTGGCCTGGGTAGGGCTGCCCGCCCTGACCGCCCTGACCGCCCTGCCCGCCGTTCCCCCCGTGACCGCCGTAGGCCGGCCCTCCGTACGTCTGCTGCCCGCCGTAGGACGGCCCCGGGCCCTGCGGGGGCCGGGGGTGCGACGGCTCGCCGCCGAAGTACTCCGGCTCGTCCCGGCCGGCGGGCGGGACGCCCTGTCCCCCCTGTCCCCCTTGCCACTGCTGTCCCTGCCAACCGCCGGGCGCACCGGGGGCGTGCCCCGCCGCCCCGCCGGGCGCACCGTACGGGGCACCCCCGTAGGGGGCCTGCTGCCCGGGGTGTCGTGCTTGTCGTGCGGCGTTGCCCTCTTCCGAGCCCTGCCCGCGTCCCATCCTGAATCCAGCCACGCCTTCGAACGTACCCGCTCCCGGGAAGCGGTGGTGAGGGGGCGGGGGCGCAGGGGCTTCCTTGCTGCTGAGCTGTGACATCCCCTAGGGGAAAGACCCGGGAGAAGGCGGGGTTTCAAGGGTGCGGACCACCCCTCAGCGTCCGCCCGCGCCCTGCGCCGCCGCCACGTTGTCGATCATCCGGCGGAGCACCCGCAGCGCCCCCACGTACTCCTCGTCCGTGATGCCCTCGTGGATCTCCGCCCGCATCCGGTCGACCAGCTCCTTGGCACGGGCCTTGGCGGCCCGCCCGGCGTCCGTCAGCCGGAGCGCGCCCTGTTCGTCGGCCGTCAGCCAGCCGCGGGCGAGCAGGCTGTCGGCCGCCCGCCCTATCTCGTCCGGCTGGACGCCGATGGTGCCGCCGAGGCGCTCGACCAGCTCGGCCCGGCTCCGTCCGGAAGGACCGGCGCCCGCCACCTGGTTGAGGATCCACCACTGGGGCTGGGCGAGGTCGACGCCCGCCATCCCGTTCCGGATGTGCCGGATGACGGCGTCGTGGGCCACGCCGCTCCAGTAGCCGATGGGCTGGGCGGCGAGGGCGGCGAAGTCGTCGGGGGTGGCCGGGTCGGCGGGCTTCACGGAGGCGGTCCGGTTCGTCATGGGGACGACGCTAGGACCTCGACCGCGGTTGAGATCAAGGACCTGTCAACCGCTACGAGTGGTACCGCGGGAACTCGGAGGTGTCGACGGTCCATTCGCCCACGGGCACCTCGTCGCCGAAGACGTAATCGTGCCGACCGCGGTAGCACCGCTGCCCGTCGGCCCCCGGCCCGGGGTCGGACATGACGGTGACGGTGCCCTTGCGCGGGTCGACCAAGAGGTACAGGGGGATGCCCAGGGCGGGATAGTCGCGCGCCTTCTGGGCGTAGTCGTTCGCGTGGTTGGACGGCGAGACGATCTCCGCGGCGACTTCCAGGTCCCTGGGGTGGAAGGGCCCGGGGGTGTCCATCGCCGGCTCCGGGAGGACGACCAGGTCGGGCCGGCGGAGGATGCCGAGTGCCGGATCCTCCACGTCTCCGCCGGTGTGGGCGACGAGGTCGTCCGGAAGCTGCCGGTCGAGCTGCCGCCGCAGCCGCATGGCCACGAGTTCGTGCGTGCCGGACGGGCTCATCATCATGACGATGGTGCCGTCCGAGATCTCGACCTTGCCGGCGTCGGGCAGAGCGGACAGCTCGTCCGCGATGGCGCGCATCCGTGCGTAATCCATGATCCGGCTCCTGCCGAGTGCGTGCTGCGAGCGCTGACGGTGTCATCGTCCCACGCCCCTCCGACAACGGCCGGGCGCCGGGAACGACGACGGCCGGGCCCCGCGATCACCGCGAGTCCCGGCCGTCGTCACCGCACGGGTGGCGTACTGGTGGCGCTACTTCACCGGCTCCGGATCCGGCTCCGGCGCGGCAGCCGTCTCGCCGTCGCCCTCCGGCTCCACCGGCGTCCTCACCGACTCCAGCAGCAGCTGGGCGACGTCCACGACCTGGATGGACTCCTTGGCCTTGCCGTCGTTCTTCTTGCCGTTGACCGAGTCGGTCAGCATGACGAGGCAGAAGGGGCAGGCGGTGGAGACGATGTCCGGGTTGAGGGACAGCGCCTCGTCCACGCGCTCGTTGTTGATGCGCTTGCCGATGCGCTCCTCCATCCACATGCGCGCGCCGCCGGCGCCACAGCAGAAGCCGCGCTCCTTGTGGCGGTGCATCTCCTCGTTCCGCAGGCCCGGCACCTTGGCGATGATCTCGCGCGGCGGCGTGTACACCTTGTTGTGCCGGCCCAGGTAGCACGGGTCGTGGTAGGTGATCAGGCCCTCGACCGGGGTGACCGGGACCAGCTTCCCCTCGTCCACGAGGTGCTGGAGCAGCTGCGTGTGGTGGATGACCTCGTACTCGCCGCCGAGCTGCGGGTACTCGTTGGCGATGGTGTTGAAGCAGTGCGGGCAGGTCGCGACGATCTTCTTCTTCGACTTCTCGACCTTGACGCCCTCTTCGGCATCCTCACCGAAGGCCATGTTGAGCATCTCGACGTTCTGCTGGCCGAGCTGCTGGAAGAGGAACTCGTTGCCCAGCCGGCGCGCGGAGTCGCCGGTGCACGCCTCGTCGCCGCCCATGATGGCGAACTTCACGCCCGCCATGTGCAGCAGCTCCGCGAACGCCTTGGTGGTCTTCTTGGCGCGGTCCTCCAGGGCGCCGGCGCAGCCGACCCAGTAGAGGTAGTCGACCTCGGTGAGGTCCTCGATGTCCTTGCCGACGACCGGGACCTCGAAGTCGACCTCCTTGGTCCACGCCAGGCGCTGCTTCTTGGCGAGGCCCCAGGGGTTGCCCTTCTTCTCCAGGTTCTTGAGCATCGTGCCCGCCTCGGACGGGAACGAGGACTCGATCATCACCTGGTAGCGGCGCATGTCGACGATGTGGTCGACGTGCTCGATGTCCACCGGGCACTGCTCGACGCACGCGCCGCAGGTGGTGCAGGACCAGAGGACGTCCGGGTCGATGACGCCGTTCTCTTCGAGGGTCCCGATCAGCGGGCGCTCGGCCTCCGCCAGGGCGGCGGCCGGAACGTCCTTCAGCTGCTCCTCGGTGGCCTTCTCGTTGCCCTCCATGTCCTTGCCGCCGCCCGCGAGCAGGTACGGCGCCTTGGCGTGCGCGTGGTCGCGCAGCGACATGATGAGCAGCTTCGGGGAGAGCGGCTTGCCGGTGTTCCAGGCGGGGCACTGCGACTGGCAGCGGCCGCACTCGGTGCAGGTGGAGAAGTCGAGGATGCCCTTCCAGGAGAACTCCTCGACCTTGGAGACGCCGAAGACGTCGTCCTCGCCCGGGTCCTCGAAGTCGATCGGCTTGCCGCCGCTCGTCATCGGCTGCAGCGCGCCCAGGGCGACGTCGCCGCTCGCCTCACGCTTGAACCAGATGTTCGGGAAGGCCAGGAAGCGGTGCCAGGCGACGCCCATGTCCGTCTTCAGGGAGACCGTGATCATCCAGATGAAGGAGGTCGCGATCTTCAGGCCCGCGAAGAAGTAGGTGAGGTTCTGGAGCGTGGAGACGTCCATCCCCTCCAGCCACGAGACGACCGGGTACGAGACGAAGAACGACGCCTCGTAGCCGTCCACGTGGTGCTGGGCGCCCTCCAGCGCGTGCAGCATGAAGATGCAGACGCCGACGATGAGGATGACGGACTCGACGAAGTACGCCTGGCCGGTGTTGGAGCCGGCGAAGCGGGACTTGCGGCCCGGCTTGTCCGGCCGGTTCAGCTGCCGGATGACGATCAGCGTCAGGATGCCGAGCGCGGTCATCGTGCCGAGGAACTCGACGAAGACGTTGTACGGCGCCCAGTCGCCGATGATCGGCAGGATCCAGTCGGCCTGGAAGAGCTGGCCGATGGCGTTGACGATCGTCAGCAGCAGGGAGAAGAAGCCCACCGCCACGAACCAGTGCGCGACGCCGACGATGCCCCAGCGGTTCATCCGGGTGTGGCCGAGGAACTCCTTGACCACCGTCACCGTGCGGCGTGCCGGGTCGTCGGTCCGGGTGCCGGCCGGCACGGGCTGACCGAGCCGCATGTGGCGGTAGATCTGCAGGATGGCGCGGCCGAACAGTGCGAAGCCGACCGCGATGAGTACCAGCGACACGATGATCGCGGCGAGTTGCATGGGATGGCTCCTCGGGCCTGCGAGAGCGGGTTTGCGGGGATTACTACTCGGTAACTTATCCAGTCCGTACGAGACTACTCACTCTCGCGCCCGCGATATACCCGCAGCGCCGGTGATCTGCGTCGCGCGGGCGGCGTGCGGGCCGCGACTGCCTCGCCGTCGCGAAGCATTGCGGATAAGACCCGCATAAGAGTTGAGTCGGCTTGACTCAGCTCCGTTGACAGTCCGCCATCCGTGTTGCACCCTTGAGCCTGTTCCACTCAAGTCAGCTGGAGGAATCGACATGGCACGTGCGGTCGGCATCGACCTGGGTACGACGAACTCCGTCGTCAGTGTTCTCGAGGGCGGTGAGCCCACCGTCATCACCAACGCCGAGGGCGCCAGGACCACGCCGTCCGTCGTCGCCTTCGCGAAGAACGGCGAGGTGCTGGTCGGCGAGGTCGCCAAGCGCCAGGCCGTCACCAACGTCGACAGGACCGTCCGGTCGGTCAAGCGCCACATGGGCACCGACTGGAAGATCAACCTGGACGGCAAGGACTTCAACCCGCAGCAGATGAGCGCCTTCATCCTGCAGAAGCTGAAGCGGGACGCCGAGGCGTACCTGGGCGAGAAGGTCACGGACGCGGTCATCACCGTCCCGGCGTACTTCAACGACTCCGAGCGTCAGGCCACCAAGGAGGCCGGCGAGATCGCGGGCCTCAACGTCCTGCGCATCGTCAACGAGCCGACGGCCGCGGCGCTGGCCTACGGCCTCGACAAGGACGACCAGACCATTCTCGTCTTCGACCTCGGCGGCGGCACCTTCGACGTCTCGCTGCTGGAGATCGGCGACGGCGTCGTCGAGGTGAAGGCCACCAACGGCGACAACCACCTCGGTGGTGACGACTGGGACCAGCGCGTCGTCGACTACCTGGTCAAGCAGTTCCAGAACGGCCACGGCGTCGACCTGTCCAAGGACAAGATGGCCCTCCAGCGCCTCCGCGAGGCCGCCGAGAAGGCCAAGATCGAGCTGTCCTCGTCCACCGAGACCACGATCAACCTGCCCTACATCACGGCCTCCGCCGAGGGTCCGCTGCACCTGGACGAGAAGCTCACCCGCGCCCAGTTCCAGCAGCTCACCTCGGACCTGCTGGAGCGCTGCAAGACCCCGTTCCACAACGTCATCAAGGACGCGGGCATCGCCCTGTCCGAGATCGACCACGTGGTCCTGGTCGGCGGCTCCACCCGCATGCCCGCCGTCGCCGAGCTCGTCAAGGAGCTGACCGGCGGCCGCGAGGCCAACAAGGGCGTCAACCCGGACGAGGTCGTCGCCATCGGCGCCTCGCTCCAGGCCGGTGTCCTCAAGGGCGAGGTCAAGGACGTCCTGCTGCTCGACGTCACCCCGCTGTCCCTCGGCATCGAGACCAAGGGCGGCATCATGACCAAGCTGATCGAGCGCAACACCACGATCCCGACCAAGCGCTCCGAGATCTTCACGACGGCCGAGGACAACCAGCCGTCCGTGCAGATCCAGGTCTACCAGGGCGAGCGCGAGATCGCGGCGTACAACAAGAAGCTCGGCATGTTCGAGCTGACCGGTCTGCCCCCGGCCCCGCGCGGCGTCCCGCAGATCGAGGTCACCTTCGACATCGACGCCAACGGCATCATGCACGTGGCCGCGAAGGACCTCGGCACGGGCAAGGAGCAGAAGATGACCGTCACCGGCGGCTCCTCGCTGCCGAAGGACGAGGTCGACCGGATGCGCGAGGAGGCCGAGAAGTACGCGGAGGAGGACCACAAGCGCCGCGAGGCCGCCGAGACCCGCAACCAGGCCGAGCAGCTCGTCTACCAGACGGAGAAGTTCCTCAAGGACAACGCGGACAAGGTCCCCGGCGACGTCAAGACCGAGGTCGAGACCGCCGTCACCGAGCTGAAGGACAAGCTCAAGGGCGAGGACTCCGCCGAGATCCGCACCGCCTCCGAGAAGGTCGCCGCGGTCAGCCAGAAGCTCGGCCAGGCCATGTACGCCGACGCGCAGGCCGCCCAGGGTGCCCCGGGCGCCGAGGGTGCCGCCGGTGCGGGCGCGGGCGCCGGCCAGCAGGCCAAGGCCGAGGACGACGTCGTCGACGCCGAGATCGTGGACGACGAGAAGCCGAAGGGCGGTGCGTCGGCGTGACGGAGGAGACCCCGGGCTTCGACGAAAAGCCTGAAGGCACTCCCTCCGACAAGCCGGCCGACGAGAAGGGCGCCGGTCCCGCCGACAAGGCGGGCCCGGCCCCGGCCGGCGAGGAGCTGGTCGAGGTGGGCCTCCAGGCGCAGCTGGACCAGGCCCAGGCCGCGCTCAACGAGCGCACCGCGGACCTCCAGCGGCTCCAGGCGGAGTACCAGAACTACCGCCGGCGCGTCGAGCGCGACCGGGTGCAGGTCAAGGAGGTCGCCGTCGCGAACCTCCTGTCAGAGCTGCTCCCCACGCTCGACGACATCGGCCGCGCCCGTGACCACGGCGAGCTCGTCGGCGGCTTCAAGTCCGTCGCCGAGTCCCTGGAGACGGTCGTGGCGAAGATGGGCCTCCAGCAGTTCGGCAAGGAGGGCGAGCCCTTCGACCCGCTGATCCACGAGGCCCTGATGCACAGCTACGCGCCCGACGTCACCGAGACGACGTGCGTGCAGATCCTGCAGCCGGGGTATCGCATCGGCGAGCGCACGATCCGCCCCGCGCGGGTCGCCGTCGCCGAGCCGCAGCCGGGCGTCCAGGGCAAGGCCGAGGGCGAGTCGGACGAGGAGAGCGGTGGCCCGGACGAGGGCTGACGCGATGACGCGGGGCACTGACCGTACGCACCGCAAGCACCGCGCACACCGTACGCACCGCATGGGTCGTACACACCGTACGTACCGGGAGGAGGGACGCCGGGGATGAGTACCAAGGACTTCGTGGAGAAGGACTACTACAAGGTCCTCGGCGTGCCCAAGGACGCGGCCGAGGCCGACATCAAGAAGGCGTACCGAAAGCTCGCCCGAGAGTTCCACCCGGACGCCAACAAGGGCGACGCCTCGGCCGAGGAGCGGTTCAAGGAGATCTCCGAGGCGTACGACGTCCTCGCGGATCCCAAGCGCCGCAAGGAGTATGACGAGGCGCGGGCCCTGTTCGGCAACGGCGGCTTCCGGCCCGGTCCCGGCGGCGCCGGCGGCTCCTTCAACTTCGACCTGGGCGACCTCTTCGGGGGTGCCCAGGGCGGGGCGGGGGCCGGCGGCTTCGGCGGCGGCCTCGGTGACGTCTTCGGCGGCCTGTTCAACCGCGGCGGCGGCACTACGCGCACCCAGCCGCGTCGCGGCCAGGACATCGAGTCCGAGGTGACGCTCAGCTTCACCGAGGCGGTGGACGGGGCCACGGTCCCGCTGCGGATGTCCTCCTCGGCGGCCTGCAAGGCGTGTTCCGGCACCGGCGACAAGGCCGGCACCCCGCGGGTCTGCCCGACCTGCGTGGGCACCGGCCAGGTGTCGCGCGGCAGCGGCGGCGGCTTCTCGCTGACCGACCCCTGCCCCGACTGCAAGGGCCGCGGGCTGATCCCCGAGAACCCCTGCGACGTCTGCAAGGGCAGCGGCCGGGCCACGTCCTCCCGCACCATGCAGGTCCGGATCCCGGCGGGCGTCTCCGACGGCCAGCGGATCCGGCTGCGCGGCAAGGGGGCGCCGGGCGAGCGGGGCGGGCCCAACGGCGACCTGTACGTCGTGGTCCACGTCGGCACCCACCCGGTCTTCGGACGCAAGGGCGACAACCTCACCGTCACCGTGCCCGTCACCTTCCCGGAGGCGGCACTGGGCGGCGAGGTGAAGGTGCCCACCCTCGGCGGACCGCCGGTCACCCTGCGGATCCCGCCGGGCACGCCCAACGGGCTCACCATGCGGGCCCGCGGCAAGGGCGCGGTGCGCAAGGACGGCACCCGCGGCGACCTGCTGGTCACCGTGGAGGTCGTGGTTCCCAAGGATCTCGACGACAAGGCCAGGGACGCCCTGGAGGCCTTCCGCGACGCCACGGCGGGTGAGGACCCGCGCGCGGAGCTGTTCCGGGCGGCGAAGGGAGAGTGACCGCGATGAACGGTGACGGCCGCACCCGTCGGCGCTTCGAACCCGCTCAGCCGTACGAGCTGACCGATGAGTCGCCCGTGTACGTCATCTCGGTCGCGGCTCAGCTCTCGGGCCTGCACCCGCAGACCCTGCGCCAGTACGACCGCCTCGGCCTGGTCTCGCCCGACCGCACGGCCGGGCGCGGCCGCCGGTACTCGGCCCGTGACATCGAACTGCTCCGGCAGGTGCAGCAGTTGTCGCAGGACGAGGGCATCAACCTGGCCGGCATCAAGCGCATCATCGAACTGGAGAACCAGGTCGCCGCGCTGTCGGCCCGGGTCGCGGAGCTCCAGGCGGTCGTCGACGGCGCCGCCGCCGCGATGCAGCAGCGCGAGGCGGCGGTGCACGCTTCGTACCGGCGGGACCTGGTCCCGTACCAGGAGGTGCAGCAGGCGAGCGCGCTGGTCGTCTGGCGGCCGCCGAAGCGGGATCGCTGACCGCTGGTTCGCTCTTCTGATCCGTTCTTCTGATCCGTTCTTCGCCGAGAGGCTCGTCCCCGTGAGGGGGCGGGCCTCTTTTGTATGGAGGAAACGATTCTCCACAGGGGGTTTTCCACAGGCGTGGCGAAGACCGCCGGAGGTCGTCACACTCAGTGAACATGAGCGCGAAAAGGTGCGGTGAGTCACGGAAGTTCGCGGCGGTGGCCGCGTTGGCGGAGGAGCAGGGCGGGGTCGTGGCCCTGTCCCAGGCGGAGCGGCTGGGTTGGTCGCGGGGCGCGCTGCGGCGGCGACTGCGCAAGGAGGGCTGGCAGCCCGTGCGCCCGGGGGCGTACGCGACGCCCGGGCGGCCGGCCGGGCTGGTGGCGCACCTGTGGGCGCGGCAGCTGGCCCGGCCGGAGCTGGTGGTGAGCCACTGGTCGGCGGCGCTGGTGCACGGGATCGAACGGCGGGTGGAGCGGCCCGAGTTCATCGCCCGGGCCGGCGGGCGGGAAGTACACCGCCTTCCCCTGCGGCCGGACGAGGTGACGCTCCGCGCGGGGCTGGCGGTGACGACGGTCCCGCGCACCCTGGCCGACCTTTTACGGGCGGGGCCGCGGGACGACGCGCTGGTGGCGGTCGAATCCGCGGTGAGCCGCCGGCCCGACGGCGAGCGGGGCACGCGCGGGCCGCTGACGGTCCTCGACGCCGTCCGGGACGCGGTGGGCGACGGCGCGGGGATGCGTGGGGCGAGACGGGCGCTGGACTGGCTGGCCCTCGCCGACGAGCGGGCGGGCTCCCCGGCGGAGACGATCGCCCGGCTGCGGATGAACGACGCGGGCCTGCACCCGGAGCCCCAGGCCGAGTTGCCGCTCTCCGGCGGGCGCCGGGTGTACCCCGACTTCTTCTTCAGGGACCGGGGACTGGTGGTGGAGATCGAGGGCTACGCCTGGCACGGCGACCGGGCCCGCCACCAGCGGGACGTCGCCCGCTACAACGAGCTGACGCGCTGCCCGGCGGTGCGGCGGGTGCTGCGGTTCACGGCCGACGACGTGTTCCACCGGCCGGTGTCGCTGGTACGGACGGTGCGGCGGGCGCTGGAGCCCAGTCCGGCGGCGTGGGGGCTCGCTTCGTAGGCGGTGCGTCCGGTCGCATCCGGGGCACGAGCGCGAGGCGCCGTGCGCGGCCGGCGGTCCTCCCCTCAGAACATGGTGTTGTCATTCGCGACGGCCTCGGGAACGGCCTGGACGACGTCCCAGTGCTCGACGATCCGGCCGTCCTCGAAGCGGACGATGTCCATGACGGCGCTGCCACGGTCCTCCGGTGACGTCCGCATGTGGCTGTGCAGGACGACGAGGTCACCTTCGGCGACCACACGCTTGAACTCCATGCTCAGCTCGGGGAACTGCTTGCCGAAACGGGTGATGAAGGCGACGAACGCCTCCGCTCCGTCGGGGGCCCCGGGGTTGTGCTGGATGTAGACGGGCCCCAGGCAGCGGGCGGCCGCCTCGTCCGGGCGCTTGTCGTTGAAGGCCAGGGAGAAGAACTCCTGAGCGGTGCGCTTGTTGCGCTCGGTGGTGGAGCGGGCGTCTTGGGAGGCCATGGTCATGGGGTCTCTCATTTCGAGGGAGGTTCCGAGGGGAGGGTGGGGAGGGGGGAGGGGGGAGCCCCCCGTGGTTGGCGTCACCAGGCCACGGTGTCCTCCGCCGACGTGCCGTCGCCGCCTCGGAAGGTGCCGGTGGGGCCGTCGGGGCCCAGGAGGGCCAGGGCCACCGGGACGTCCGCTCCCTGTTCGGGGGTGCGGTTGCCGCGGTTCCGTGGGGAATCCCGGTTGAGGTCGGTGGCGACGAGGCCGGGGTTGGCCGCGTTGACGTGGATGCCCGCGGTCCTGAGGTGGTTGGCGTAGAGAAGGGTGACCGCGTTGAGGGCCGCCTTGGACGCGCTGTACCCGATCAGGCCGGCCCCGCTGATGGGGTGGTCCGGATCGCTCAGCGCGGTCAGCGAACCGAGCGGGCTGGAGAGGTTCACGATCCGGCCCGACGGGGAGCGGCGGAGGAGAGGGATGCACGCCTGAATCATGGTGATCGCGCCGAGGACGTTCACTTCGAAGACGCCTCGGACGTCGGCGGCGGTGACGTCGTCGACGGGGACGCCCCAAGCGCCCACGATTCCGGCGTTGTTGACGAGGACGTCCAGTCTTCCCCGCTCCTCCTCGATCCTGCGCGCCGCGTCCCGTGCCTGCTGCCCGTCGGTCACGTCGAGCGGGACGAAGCGGATGTCCACGTCCCCGTCGGACAGTTCGGCCGCGGTCCGCGCGCCGCGTTCCGGGTCGCGGGCGCCGAGGTACACGGTCATCCCCTCGGCTGCCAGCCGGCGGGCGATCTCGCGCCCGATCCCCTTGTTCGCACCGGTCACCAGTGCGACTTCGCCACGGTGCTGCATCAGCGTCCTCCTTGTCCGTACTGCGGTCGACGCGTCAACTTCAGCATCGGGCAGGCCGGTTGGGGAAAGACCGGTTCGGACTGGTGCTATACCCTGCGGGTATGGTCGACATCGAGGTGCGGGAGCTGCGGTACTTCCAGGCGGTGGCCGAGGAGCTCAATGTCTCGCGCGCGGCGCAGCGCCTCGGGATGTCACAGCCCCCGCTCTCCCGTGCCATCGCGCAACTCGAACGACGCCTGGGCGTACGGCTCTTCGAGCGCGCCCACCGAAGGCTGGAGCTGACACCCGCGGGCGCCGCTCTGGCGGAGGAGGCGGCCCGCGCGCTCGACGCGGTGTCGGCGGCCGTCCGCCGGGCGCGCCGGGCCGGCTCGGTGTTGCCGTCGCTGGTCCTCACCGCCAAGGCCGGCGTGGCGACGGACCTGCTGCGCCGAGTGGTCACCGCGTTTGGCGCCCTGCCCGGCGCCCCGGACGTCCGGATCACCGTCAGCGGCTTCGGCGAGCAGGCGGCGATGATCCGGGACGGACGTGCGGACGTGGCCCTCCTCGGCACCCCCTTCGACCGGCACGGGGTCGAGTACGAGCCGTTGTTCTCGGAACCGCGGGTGGCCGCGCTCCCCGCGGGCCACCCACTGGCCGGGCGCACCGCACTTCGCTGTGCCGACCTCGAAGGCATGCCCATGCCGCACTGCCCGGGGCTGAGCGGCCCGGAACGGGCCTACTGGTCGGAGCCGGGCGTCCCCGGTCCGGTCATCCACGACAGCTCACAGCTCATGGAGGCCGTGGCCCTGGGCCAGGCGGTGGCCCTGATCCCGCTGTCCCTCGCGGAAGGCACGCCCCGGAGTGACGTGGTGTACCGCCCGGTCCCCGACGCGAGGTCCTACGAGACGGTGGTCGCCTGGCGCGAAGGGATCAACGAGGGGTGGGTGGGGCGGCTGGTACGGACGGTGGTGGAGCTTGCGGGGCAGGAGGTGGGGCGGGCCGCGTAGGGCGCGTCCGGATAGGGCGCGTCCGGTCGAGAGGCCCGGAGCGCCGGGCCCAGCGCGGTCCCGCTAGGACATCGCCGCGTCGTCCGGGGTGAGGTCGCGGGCGAGGACGATCTCGCCGTCCTCCAGTTCGCCCGTCTCGCCGAAGCCCGCCGTGCGGTAGAGGCGGAAGGCGACGTGGTTGCCGGGGACGACGCTCAGCCGGACCCGGGTGTAGCCGGCGGCGCGAGCGCGGTCGAGGACGGCGGTGAGGCCGGCGTGACCGAGCCGACGGCCCTGGAAGCGGTGGTCGATCATGTAGCGGCAGAGCGAGACGGTCCCCGGAACGTCGGCCGCCGGTTTCAGTAGGGCGAAGCCGACCAGCTCGGCCCCCTCTCGGAGGGCGAGCGGCTCCGCCGCCGGACAGGCCCAGGCGTCCGCCAGCGAGCGGACGTTCGGGGCGACGTAGTCGCGCTGGCCGGGCAGGACGTCGAGAGCCATCACCGCCTCATAGGTGTCGGCGGTGACGGGCTCGCAGTGCACGGGAACCATGCGGGGCATCCTAAATCGCGGGCCGGCGGGGCGGGGCGGCGATCCCGGACGTACGTCAACCCCTGTGCAAAGCCGGGGAGTTGGAGTGCGTCAGGAGATCCGCTGGGAGCCCATCGCCCGTGTGACCGCGATCTCGATCAGGACGCGGTCGGGGTTGGGCTCGGGGGTCCGCTCGTAGCGTTCCGCGTAGCGCGCGACCGCGTCGGCGACCGCCTCCGGCTCCGTGCGGACGACGGCCGTGCCCTCCAGGGTGGCCCACAGTCCACCCGGCGCGACCTGGCAGAGCGCGACCCGCAGGCCGTCCGGACCGGCCGCCAGGACGTTGGACACCTTGGCGCTCTGCTTGCGGGTGATCACCCGGGCTATGGATGTCTCCGGGTCGAACGTGGCACCCACCGGCACGACGTGCGGGCTGCCGTCCCGGCGAAGGGTGGTGAGGGTCGGGAAGTGGCGCTCACGCCAGAACGCGACGTAGGCGTCCGGCAGGTTGCGGAGGTCGTGGGCCATGGCCGCCAGGGTAGTGGGCCGGGGGTCAGAGGAAGTCGGTGGTGTCGAGATCGAAGTCGAAGGGCGGGGGCAAGGGGAGGGGCTTGCCGAAGGGAACGCTGTGCACCTCCGCGTAGTCATCCCTCGCAGGCTCGGCGAAGAGGGTCACCGTGCTCTCGTCGCGGTCCACGAGGAGGTAGAGGGGGATGCCGGCACGGGCGTAGCAGTGGCGCTTGGCGATGCGGTCGCGTTCCGGTTTGCTGCTGGTCACCTCGGCGACCAAGGCGACGCCGTCCGGGGGCATCCAGGTCGGCGCGCCACGGAAGAGGCGTCGTTCCCGCGGGGCGAAGGTGGCGTCGGGGATGGCGTAGTTCTTCGGGCACGCCCCACCCCGGGGCATCTTCAGTCCCTTGTTGCCCGAGTACTGCATGCGGACCTTCGAATGGTCGTACATCTGGGCGACGATCAGCTCGATGGCGTCCTCGTGATCGCCGTCCGGCGCCGGTGACACGATGATCTCCCCCTCGATGAGCTGCGCCCGGAACCCCTCAGGAGTCTCCAGGGACAGGAAGTAGTCCAGGAGGGTCTCTTCCGACGTCATAAGCCTTGGCTCTTGTGCCATGGCCGTCATGCTGCACCTCCCCGTGGTCGAACGCCAGCATCGCGCCCCGCCCCCGGTGGCGAGGCGTTCGTCGTACCGGTTCACTCGCAAGGGGGAGCGCCCAGGCGGGCTACCGGGGCGCGGGTTGAGTGGAATAGACTCAACTTATTGCACGTTGTGTGAAGCAGGACCCGAGCAGGACCCAAGAGCGAAAGCGAACCCGAGGAGGAGCTCCCCGTCGTGGATGCCGAGCTGACCAACAAGAGCCGTGAGGCGCTGAGCGCCGCCCATGAGCGGGCCGTGTCGGCCGGGCATGCCGATATGACCCCCGCCCACCTGCTGCTGGCGCTGCTGGCCGGGCAGGAGAACGAGAACCTGCTCGATCTGCTGGCCGCCGTGGAGGCGGACGCCGCGGTGCTGCGCGGCGGGGCCGAGCGGGTGCTGGCCGGGCTGCCGAGCGTGCAGGGGTCGACCGTGGCGCCCCCGCAGCCCACCCGCGAGCTGCAGGCGGTGCTGGTGGACGCCGGGGAGCGGGCCCGCGACCTGGGGGACGAGTACATCTCCACCGAGCACCTGCTGATCGGGCTCGCCGCCAAGGGCGGCCGGGTCGCCGAGCTGCTGGAGCAGCAGCGGGCCTCCGCCAGGCGGCTGCTCGACGCGTTCGAGAAGGCGCGCGGCGGGCAGCGGGTGACGACGGCCGACCCCGAGGGCACGTACAAGGCGCTGGAGAAGTTCGGCACGGACTTCACCGCCGCCGCGCGGGACGGCAAGCTCGACCCGGTCATCGGGCGGGACCACGAGATCCGCCGCGTGGTGCAGGTGCTCTCCCGCCGCACCAAGAACAACCCCGTACTCATCGGCGAGCCGGGCGTCGGCAAGACGGCCGTCGTCGAGGGGCTGGCGCAGCGGATAGTGAAGGGCGACGTCCCGGAGTCGCTGAAGGACAAGCGGCTCGTCTCGCTGGACCTGGGCGCGATGGTGGCCGGTGCCAAGTACCGCGGCGAGTTCGAGGAGCGGCTGAAGACCGTCCTGGCGGAGATCAAGGCCAGCGAGGGCCGGATCATCACCTTCATCGACGAGCTGCACACCGTCGTCGGAGCCGGCGCCGGCGGGGACTCGGCGATGGACGCGGGCAACATGCTGAAGCCGATGCTCGCCCGCGGCGAGCTCCGCATGGTCGGCGCGACGACGCTGGACGAGTACCGCGAGCGGATCGAGAAGGACCCGGCGCTGGAGCGGCGCTTCCAGCAGGTGCTGGTCGCCGAGCCGTCGGTGGAGGACTCCATCGCGATCCTGCGCGGGCTCAAGGGCCGTTACGAGGCGCACCACAAGGTGCAGATCGCGGACGCGGCGCTGGTCGCCGCCGCCACCCTCTCCGACCGCTACATCACCTCCCGGTTCCTGCCGGACAAGGCGATCGACCTGGTCGACGAGGCCGCCTCCCGGCTGCGGATGGAGATCGACTCCTCGCCGCTGGAGATCGACGAGCTCCAGCGGGCCGTCGACCGGCTCAAGATGGAGGAGCTGGCGCTCCGCAACGAGACGGACGAGGCGAGCAAGGAGCGGCTGGCCAAGCTCCGCCGCGACCTCGCCGACAAGGAGGAGGAGCTGCGCGGGCTCACCGCGCGCTGGGAGAAGGAGAAGCAGTCCCTCAACCGCGTCGGCGAGCTGAAGGAACGCCTCGATGACCTGCGCGGGCAGGCCGAGCGCGCCCAGCGCGACGGTGACTTCGACACCGCGTCCAAGTTGCTATACGGCGAGATCCCGGCCGTCGAGCGGGAGCTGGAGGAGGCCGCGGAGGCGGAGGCCGAGCAGGAGGCGGCCTCCCGGGACCTCATGGTCAAGGAGGAGGTCGGCCCCGACGACATCGCCGAGGTGGTGGCCGCCTGGACGGGCATCCCGGCCGGCCGGCTGCTGGAGGGCGAGACGCAGAAGCTGTTGCGCATGGAGGAGGAGCTGGGCAGGCGGCTGATCGGGCAGGAGGAGGCCGTCCGGGCCGTCTCCGACGCGGTGCGCCGCTCGCGCGCCGGGATCGCCGACCCCGACCGGCCCACCGGTTCGTTCCTCTTCCTCGGCCCCACCGGCGTCGGCAAGACCGAGCTGGCCAAGGCGCTCGCGGACTTCCTGTTCGACGACGAGCGGGCGATGGTCCGCATCGACATGAGCGAGTACGGCGAGAAGCACTCGGTCGCCCGGCTGGTCGGCGCGCCCCCCGGCTACGTCGGTTACGAGGAGGGTGGCCAGCTCACCGAGGCGGTGCGGCGCCGGCCGTACACCGTGGTGCTGCTGGACGAGGTGGAGAAGGCCCACCACGAGGTCTTCGACATCCTGCTCCAGGTGCTGGACGACGGGCGGCTCACCGACGGCCAAGGGCGGACGGTTGACTTCCGCAACACCATCCTCATCCTCACCTCCAACCTGGGCTCGACGTTCCTGGTCGACCCGCTGCTGAAGGAGGAGCAGAAGCGGGAGAAGGTCCTGGAGACGGTCAGGACCGCGTTCCGGCCGGAGTTCCTCAACCGGCTCGACGACATCGTGGTGTTCCACCCGCTGGGCACCGGTCAGCTGGAGCGGATCGCCCGGATCCAGATCGACCAGCTCCAGCGGCGGCTCGCCGACCGGCGGCTCACCCTCGACGTCGACGAGTCCGCGCTCCGCTGGCTGGCCGCGCTGGGTCACGAGGGCCCGGAGGAGGCACCCGACCTCACCTACGGCGCCCGGCCGCTGCGCCGCCTGGTGCAGACCGCGATCGGCGACCGACTCGCGCGCGCCATCCTCGCCGGTGAGGTGCGGGACGGCGACACGGTCCGCGTGGAGCGGGTCCCGGGCGAGGAGGGGCTGTCGGTGCGGGCGGCGGCGTAACGGGTCGAAGCCGGGCCGTTCAAGCGTCGAACGGCCCGGACCGCACCTCCCGGCGCGTGGTCGGTGAGCGACGCATGCGCCAGGGGTTGCGGGGCAGGGGCTGGTGTGGGGGAGGATGGCCGCAACCGTACGAAGGGAAATCCACGGTGAGCATCGACCCGTCCTCGATTCCGAACTTCGGGGGCCAGCCCGAGCCGCAGCCCGAAGAGACGGGCCCGGCCGGTCCCGTCATCCCCGACCAGGACCTGGTCAAGCAGCTCCTCGAGCAGATGGAGCTGAAGTACCTCGTGGACGACGAGGGTGACCTCGCGGCTCCGTGGGAGCAGTTCCGTACGTACTTCATGTTCCGCGGCGAGGAGGAGCAGCAGGTCTTCTCGGTCCGGACGTTCTACGACCGGCCGCACGGCATCGACGACAAGGGCAAGCTGCTCGAGGTCATCGACGACTGGAACCGCCGCACCCTGTGGCCGAAGGTCTACACGCACACCAACGACGACGGCACGGTCCGCCTCATCGGCGAGGCCCAGATGCTGATCGGCGTCGGGGTGTCGCTGGAGCACTTCGTGTCCAGCACGGTCAGCTGGGTCCGCGCCTCGGTCGAGTTCGACCGCTGGCTGGTGGAGCAGCTGGGCCTGGAGGAGGACCTGGAGTCCGGCGACGGCGACGGCGACGACAAGCCCGACGCCGAGGCCTGATCCCGGGGATCCCCCGGGCACGCCCTCACATGGGCAGGCGGGCCGCCGTCACCAGGTAGGTCCCGTACACGAACGAGAGCCCGGCCAGCGCGCCGACCGTCACCACGACGGTGCGCGACCGGGCTCTCGTCATGCCCAGCGCCAGCGGGATCAGCAGCGGGAACGCGGGCAGCAGGAAGCGCGGCTTGGACGCGAAGTAGCTGGAGCCGCCGAGGGCGATCACGCACAGCACGAGGGTGTAGGCCAGCAGCGGTGCCGGCGGCCGCTCCGCCACCAGGAAGGCCAGCGCGACCAGCGCGACGACCAGCACGGCCAGGGAGCCGTAGTACGCCATCACGTCGCGCCCGGTGAACAGGTGCCGGACGAACCGGAACGCGTCGGCGCCGAAGTCGAACCGGGACCCCCACCGCCGCTGCACGGTGAAGTAGCCCAGCGGCCCGAAGCCCGAGCGGTACCCGGCCCACAGCACGTACCCGGCCCAGCCCAGCGGGGCGAGCGCCAGCCCGGTCCACAGCCGCCAGTCGGCGCGGGAGCGCGGTTCCCGGCGCAGGACGGCCAGCGCGGCGACGGCGATGGCGGCGGCGACGGCGATGGCGTTCGGCCGGGACAGCCCGGCGACCAGCGCGAGAGCCCCCGCCCAGACGTGCCGGCGGGTTACGGCGGCGTACAGCGCCCACGCGGCGAGGGCGGTCATCAGGGACTCGGTGTAGCCCATCGTCTGCACGATGGAGTGCGGCAGCAGCCCCCAGAGGAGCACCAGCCAGGTGGCCGCCCGGCGCCCGTACAGCCGCTCGCCGACGGCGTAGAGGCCCCAGGCCGCGCAGGCCGCGGCGGTCCACGAGACGACGAGCTGCGCGGAGACGATCGAGAACGGGGTCAGCAGGGTCACCCCGTGCACCAGGCCGGGGAAGAGCGGGAAGAACGCGTAGTCGCTGTAGACGACCGAGTGGCTGGTGGGGGACGGGAGGGTGAGCCCGTAGCCGTCCTCGGCGATGGTGGCGTACCAGATCGCGTCCCAGGAGTGGCCGAGCAGGGTGCGCGGGTGGCGGCCGGTCGACCAGGCCCAGGCGGCCATCGTGGCCACGCCGGCCAGCCGGGCCGCGGCGTAGAGCGTGAGCGCGGGCAGGGCGCGGCGCAGCGCCTCGCGCACCCGTTCCCCGCGCCGGGCCAGGCCGCCGGCGGGGTCGCGGCGCGGCTCCGGGGCATGGACGGGCACGGCGGTGTCGGCGGACACGGGACCTCCTCGGGGCACCTCCCGGGCCTGCCGGGGACGGGTGCGGCCGGGCCCCGCGGGGACGGGCCGGGCGGCGGGACCGGTCGGGGGGCCGGGGACGGCGCCGGTACGGACGGTGCTTGGACGTGCGGCATACCGACCATGCGTCGGGGGCTTCGCGCGCGCGGTGCGTCACGCCCGTACGGGGCGCGGCTTCCACCCGGCTGGCGCACCGGGACGGCGATGCCGGAGCGCCCGGCCGCGGCGCGCGGTACCCGGGCACGGATGGTAGCGCCCGCCTAGGGTGGTCCGCGTCACGGACAGTCCGGAGGACGACCGGGAGGGGCGCGGATGAGCGCGGAAAAGGGCCGGAACGGGACGCGGGAGCCGGCGGCGGCGCGGCTCGCGGGGCTGGGTACGTCGGTGTTCACGGAGATGACCGAGCTGGCCCGGAGCACCGGGGCGGTGAACCTGGGGCAGGGCGTGCCGGAGCTGGGCAGTCCGCGGGCGCTGCTGGAGGACGTCGCGGCGGCGGTGCTGGCCGGGGCCAACCAGTACCCGCCGGCGCACGGGACACCCGCGCTGCGCGAGGCGGTCGCCGCCCACCAGCGCCGGAGGTACGGGCTGGAGTACGACCCCGGGGACGAGGTGCTGGTCACCACGGGCGCGACCGAGGCGCTCGCCGGGGCGCTGCTGGGGCTCTGCGACCCGGGGGACGAGGTGCTGGCCTTCGACCCCTGCTACGACGCCTACGCGGCGGTGGCCCGGTTCGCGGGTGCGAAGCTCGTGCCCGTGCCGCTGGTCACGGAAGGGGACGCCTTCGTCCTGGACGCGGAGGCGCTGTGGGCCGCCGTCACGCCGCGGACCCGGGTGCTGGTGCTGAACACGCCGCACAATCCGACGGGCAAGGTGTTCACGGCGGCGGAGCTGGCGGCCGTCGCCGAGGTGGTCCGGGAGTACGGGCTGACGGTGGTGACGGACGAGGTGTACGAGCATCTGGTGTTCGGTGAGGGGGACGGCGGGCCCGTCCACCGGCCGATCGCCGCGCTGCCGGGCATGCGGGAGCGGACGCTGACCGTCTCGTCGGCCGGCAAGACGTTCGGGGTGACCGGCTGGAAGGTCGGCTGGGTCTGCGGTCCCGCGCCGCTGGTGGCCGCCGTGGCGGGAGTGAAGCAGTTCCTCACGTACACCTCGGGCGCGCCCTTCCAGGACGCGCTGGCCCGGGCACTGGGGGGCGTGGAGGAGTGGGCGGCGGAGCTGCGGCGGACGCTGGGGCGCAACCGCGATCTGCTGAGCGAGGGACTGATGCGCGCCGGGTTGCGCCCGTACCGGGCGGACGCCGGGTATTTCGTCCAGGCGGACATCCGCGCGTGGGGGCATGAGGACGGCGTGCGTTTCTGCCGTGAACTCCCTTTGCGCGCCGGGGTGGTGGCCATTCCGACATCCGCCTTCTTTGTGCGCCCGGGCGCCCCGTCCCATCTGGTGCGATTCTCGTTCTGCAAGCGCGAGGAGGCGGTTCTCGACGCCGTGCGGCGGCTGGAAGAGGCGGCGGCGGGCCCGCGCTGACCCCGGAGCGCCCGTCTCGGAGCGCCACGTGCAGCGCGCTGACGAGCGCCGATGCGCGCCCGGCGGGCGCCGGGGCGCCCCCGCCCCGCCCCGGGGTCCCGCGCGAAAACCGGCGTCGATCCGCCGTTAAACGCGCCGGGAAACCCGCGGCAAAGGCCGTTTGATCTGGGGATTTGCAAGTGGCCCATGCTTGACCGCATATGCGCCCGGCGGTGACAACTGCCGCCGGGCGTTGTTTCGTTGAACATGTGAGCTGTCCGGCCCACGCGTGGATGGAAAATCGACGATGATGGGTAAAAATGCTGTGGGCGCCCTTGGCTTCATGATTTCCTCTCGATCAGAGCCACGTTCAGAGAAAACTCCTGGGATTCTCGGAATCGCCTCCGCCGGATCCGGGAGCCTCCAAAGTGGGCATGAGCCGGCGCCTCGAAGACCTGGTCCTCCTCGGGTGGGCCGGCCATCCCCCCACTGTTCGCTCGCGGAGCCGACCCATGCTCACCACCCTCAAGACCAGCTACACCGACACCCGTGCGGCCGACCTGGCCTGGTGCCTGGGCCGGGAGCCGCTGCCGGCGCTGGCCGTACTGGATCTCCAACTCGACGCGGCGTACGTGCAGTTGCGGCTGCTCGGCGCCTCCCACCAGGTCCTTCTGGAGGAGGACAGCGGAAGCTGTTCGGAAACGGTCGCCTGCATACCCGGCAGCAGCACCCCGCTGCCCCTGGGCGTCGCCAAGCGCGTCGGCTGCTGGGAGTACGAATTCGCGGCGCGCGTCGAGACCTTGTCCCGATGTTCGTTCGCAGGACGGGCGCAGGAGCTGCTGGCGCTGGTCGCCGAGCACCCCCAGGGGCTCGCCGGAACGTTTCCGGGCGATCCGCACGCCTTCACCGCCCTGCTCGCCCAGCGCCGGGACGGCCAGGTCAGCTGGCGTACCTGGCACGCGTACCCGCAGGAGGGGCGGCTCGTCGTCACCCGTACCCGAGTGGGTGTGCGCGCCGACTGCGCACCGGTGGGCGCGCGGGGGGCCGCTCTGCGCCCTGGCGCGAGCCCCCTGGCGAACGGTTCGTCCCTCAACTAGCTCGTGCGACACCCGCATTGAACTCGTGTGGGTGACAAGACGTGGCGGGATCGTGACGTAGCGTTCCGGCATGATCTACCGACCGGTACCCGCACGCTTGCCCGTACCGGCCGGGCTCGGCCGCCTGCTCGTGCTGATCACGGTCTTCGTCTGCGCCGCCTGCGGCCTGGTGTACGAGCTGGAACTGGTCGCCCTGGCCTCGTACCTCATCGGCGACTCCGTCACCCAGGCGTCCGTCGTGCTGTCGGTGATGGTCTTCGCCATGGGCGTGGGATCGCTGCTGGCCAAACGGCTGCGACGGCGCGCCGCGCTCGGCTTCGCGGCCGTGGAGGCGGTGCTGGCCCTGGTCGGCGGCCTGTCGGCGATGGCGCTGTACGCCTGCTTCGCCTGGTACGGCAGGGCGTGGCCCGCCCTGGTGGTGTTCTCGCTGGTCATCGGGGTGCTCATCGGGGCCGAGGTGCCCCTGCTGATGACGCTCATCCAGCGCGTCCGGCGGCAGGACGCGGGCGGCGCGGTCGCCGACCTCTTCGCCGCCGACTACGTGGGCGCCCTGGTCGGCGGGCTCGCCTTCCCGTTCCTGCTGCTGCCGATGCTCGGCCAGCTGACCGGCGCGCTGGTGACCGGCGCGATCAACGCCGTGGCGGGCGGGGCGCTGGTGCTCTGGGTGTTCCGGGGCGACCTGAGCGCCCGCGGCCGCCGGGCCGTCGTGGCCGCCAACGCGCTGGTCCTGGCGTTGCTCGCGGTCTGCTCGGCGCTCACGGGGCCGTTCGAGCGGGCCGCCCGGCACGCGGTGTACGGCGAGGACGTGCGGGTCGCCGTCCGCACCGAACTCCAGGAACTCGTCCTGGCCGGCGGCGGCCGGGGCGGCCGCCCGCTCTCGCTCTTCCTCAACGGGCGGCTGCGCGCCGCCGGCGAGCCCTCCCGCTACCACGAGGCTCTGGTACGGCCCGCGACGGCCGGCCCCCGCCGGCGCGTCCTGGTGCTCGGCGGCGGCGACGGCATCGCCCTGCGCGAGGTGCTGCGCCGGCCCGGCGTGGCGGCGGTGACGGTCGTCGAGCCCGACGTGGCGGTGGTGCGGCTCGCCCGCACCGACCCCGGTCTGCGCCGCCTCAACCGGGACGCCTACGCGGACCCCCGGGTCGCCGTCGCGCACGCCGACCCGTTCACCTGGCTGCGGCGTGCCGGGGCTGCCCAGAGTCCCTACGACGCGGAGGTCTGCGACCTGCCGGGGCCGGACGGGCCCGGCGGCGCCAAGCTCTACTCGCAGGAGTTCTACGGGCTGGCCGCGCGGCGCCTGGCGCCCGGCGGGCGCCTGGTGGTGCACGCGGGGCGCGTGTCCGGGAACGCGCACGACTTCTGGACGGTGGACGCGACCCTGCGCTCGGTCGGCCTGACGACCACGGCGTACCGGGCCGGGGCGGCGGGGGAGGAGTGGGGGTTCCTGCTGGCCGCCCGGCCGGGAGGCGGAGCCCCAGGGCGGGGCGAGGGGCCGCCCGCGGGCCCGCCCGAGGCGTACGGCGCGGGCGCCCGGCCCGTCGTACGGCCGCCGGGGGCGGGGGTGCCGCCGTCGACGCTGATGCGTCCCCGGTACGAGGAGTGAGGCGCGGGAGGGGGCTTACCGCTCTGGCCCCCGGACCGTCTCGCGGAAGGCTCCCGGCGTCATCCCGGCCCGCTGCCGGAAGAACTTCGAGAAGTTCGCGGCGTCCTCGAACCCCAGCCGCTCCCCGACCCGGACGACCGCCAGGTCGCTGTGGGCCAGCAGCCGCTTGGCCTCCAGCACCACCCGCCGGTCGATGAACTCCTTGGCGCCCACCCCGGCCTCGGCCAGGGTGGCGCGCGAGAGGGTGCGGGGCGCGTAGCCGAGGGCGCGCGCGTAGTCGGCGACCCGGTGGACGGCGGCGAAGTCGCGTTCCACCGCGGCGCGGAAGCGGAGGAACGCGTCCGCCGCCGCCGGGACGCGGCTGCCGACCGGCGCGGTGAGGTGCGCCAGCCGGAGGACCAGCACGGACAGCAGGTGCCGCAGGACGTCGGCGTGGACGTCGGCGGGCAGGCCCGCGCCGGTCAGGAAGTCGGCCGCGAGGTGGCGTACCGCGCAGGTCACGGCCTCGCGGTCGGTGCCGACCGGCTGCCACAGCACCGGGTGGAACGGGTCGTCGGCGAGTGCCGCGACGGGCGAGCCGGGCGGCAGGAAGTTCGGCTGGACGAGGATCACCGTGCCCTCGATCCGGGCCGCGTCCCCGAAGCTCTGCACCTGGCCGGGGCGCACCCAGAGCACCGAGCCCTCGGTCAGCCAGTAGCCGGTGAAGTCCACGGTGTGCGAGGTGGCGCCCGCGTCGACGACCACGAGCTGGTGGAAGTCCAGCCGCTGCGGCCGGGGCAGCAGCCCCTCGGGCGCCCGGGCGCGCAGCTCGGCGACGGTCATCACCTCGATGCCCTGCGGTGTGCCGGGCGGCGGCCGGTAGGTGAGCTCGACGATCCCGTCGGCCGCGCTGTCGCCACCGACGGACTCGGTGCACTCGTGTCGCTTTTTCACCATGACAGGGCCCGAGCGTACCTGGTTGGACACGCCCGGCCCTCGTAGCGTTGACATCAGTCACCACGGTGATTTCACAGACAACTACCCGAGGAGAACGAGGTGAGCGCCATGGCACGGCCCCGGCGGACCGTCACCTACGCATTCGACGCCTACTGCGGCTGGTGCTACGGCTACGGCCCCACCGTCCGCGAGTTCGCGGCCGTGAACGCCGACCGGCTCGACCTCCGGGTGCTGAGCGGCGGCCTGTTCACCGGCCCCCGGGCGCAGCCGGTGGGCGCGTACGCCTCGTACATCCCCCAGGCGGACGCCCGGATCGCCGACCTGACCGGCGCGGTCTTCGGCGCGGCGTACGCCCGCGCGGTGGCGGAGGGCACGACCGTGCTCGACTCCGCCGACGCGGCGACGGCGCTCGTCGCGCTGGCCCGGCAGGCGCCCGGGCGGACGCTCGAACTGGCGGGCGCCCTCCAGGGCGCCTGGTACCGCGACGGGCGCGGCCTGTCCGACCCGGCCACCCTCCGGTCCGTCGCCGCCGAGGCCGGCCTGGACGCGGACGAGGCCGTCGCCGCCTACGCCCGCGCCGACGTGCGCCAGGAGGCGCTGGCCGGCTTCCGCGAGGTCCGGCGGCTGGGCGTGGACAGCTTCCCCACCCTGCTGCTGCACACCGCCGACGGCGGCGTCCGGCGGCTCGGCGGCCCCACCTCCTCCGCGCAGGCGCTCACCCGTGCCCTCGACGAGCATGGAACCGGCGCGTAACCCCCACCCCCCTCAACCCCCTCAGGAGATCCCCATGGCGAAGATCGCCCTCTTCGGCGCCAACGGCACCATCGGCAGCCGCGTGCTGCGCGAGGCCCTGGACCGCGGCCACCAGGTGACGGCCGTCGTCCGCGACCCCGCCAAGCTCACCGAGCGGCACCCCAACCTCACGGTCACCACCGGTGACGTGCTCGACCCGGCCTCCGTCGCCGCCGCGGCCCAGGGCCAGGACGTCGTCGTCAGCGCGGTCGGCGGCGGCGACGGCCCGGGCCACGTCGCCACCATCAAGCCCGCCGCGGAGTCCCTGGTCGCGGGCCTGCGCACGCTCGGCGACGCGGCCCCGCGGCTGATCGCGGTCGGCGGCGCCGGCTCGCTGCGCACGCCCGACGGCAAGCGGGTCTGGGACGCGGAGGGGCTGCCCGAGTTCCTGCTCCAGATCATGCACGCCCACGGTGACGCGCTGGACTTCTACCGCACGGTCACCGACGTCCGCTGGACCAACCTCAGCCCCGCCGGCCTCATCGAGCCCGGCGAGCGCACCGGCACCTACCGCACCGGCCTGGAGGACCTGGTCGTGGACGAGAACGGCAAGAGCCGCATCTCCGCGGAGGACTACGCCGTCGCCCTCGTCGACGAGATCGAGGAGCCGCGGCACATCGGCGAGCGCTTCACGGTCGCCGACTGACCCCACGAAGCCGCACCCACCGGAAAGTTCGATCGGATTCGACCGGGGAGTCCCTGGTGAAGGAACCGGTGGGTAGGCTCGCTTGCCATGGAGCACGAGGTTTTCGTTCCGTTCCCCGTCGATGACGTCCGGCGGGCCCTCTCCGACCCCGCGCGGGTGGCCCGGTGCGTCCCGGGCCTCCAGCAGGACGACGGCGGGACGGACGACGCGGGCGGCGCGCCGGCGAGCACCGGCATCACGGTGGCCGGCCGGCTGCGGCTGCGCATCGGCGGGTCGACGATCACCTACCGCGGGTCGTTGCGGCTGACCGAGCACGACGGCGCGTACGAGCTGTCGGCCGAGGGCACGGAGGCGCGCGGCTCGGCCACGGTGTCCCTCACCCTGAGCGCCCTGCCCGAGGAGGCCCCCGGCGGCACCCGGGTGGCCTGCTCCGGCACGGTCTCGCGGGCCGGCCGGCTGGCCGAGTTCGACACCCGGACGGCCGAGGGAACGGCCCGCCGACTGCTGGACCGCTTCGCCACCGCGCTCGCCGAGGAACTGGCCCAGGACGTCCGGGACGCGGCGCTCCGCGACGAACTGCCGCCCCTGGACGACGAGACGTTCGCCCCCGCCGACGACGTCCTGCCCGACGACGGACCGCCGGCCGAGGCCGCCCACGCCCGCCGGACGATGATCGGCCGCAGCGCCGAGGAGGTCGACCACGCGCCGCCGCGCGGCCGGTACGCGCCGGTCCCCGCGCCCGAGACCACGTCGGGACGGGCGGCCCTGCGCTGGGCGGCCCCGGCGGCGGCCGTCGCCCTCGCCTCCGCGGTGGTCGTCGGACGGGTGCTGCGCCGCAGGCGCTGACGCAGCGGGCCGCCGCGTGCCCGGGCCGCCGCGCGCCTATCGTCGGAAGGGTGACCAACGCTCAGACGACACTGACCGCAGGCAAGGCCGAGGCGACCGTCGACCCGGAGAACGGCTGCCGCCTCTCCAGCCTCAGGATCGACGGGACCGAACTCCTTCGCCAGGGCCCGAAGTACGGGTCCTTCCCCATGGTCCCCTGGTGCGGGCGGATCGCCGAAGGCCGCTTCCGCAACGGCGCAGAGACGCATCAGATGCCCGTGAACCACCCGCCGCACGCGATCCACGGCACCGGTCGCGACACCGCCTGGAGCGTCTCCCGGGCCGAGGACTCCTTCGCGGCGTTCACCTACGACCTCACCGACCCCTGGCCGTACCCCGGCCGCGTCACCCAGCTGGCGGAACTGACCGAGGACTCGCTGACCCTCACCCTGGGCGTCGAGGCGGCCTCGGACTCGTTCCCCGCCCAGGCCGGCTGGCACCCCTGGTTCCTGCGCGACCTCGGCACCGGCGGCGACGTCGAACTGGACTTCGCCCCCGCCTGGCAGGAGGAGCGCGGCGCCGACCACCTGCCCACCGGCCGCCGGATCGACCCCCGCCCCGGCCCCTGGGACGACTGCTTCGGCATGCCCGACGGGGTCAGGGTGACGCTCACCTGGCCCGGGGCCCTGGAGCTCACGGTCACCAGCCGCGCCGAGTGGGTCGTCGTCTACGACGAGCAGGACGAGGCCGTCTGCGTCGAGCCGCAGTCCGGACCGCCCAACGGGCTGAACACCCTGCCGCGCCTGGTCACCCCCATCGACCCGCTGGAGATCTCCACCACGTGGACCTGGCGGAGCCTGGCATAGGCTCATGCCCATGAACGCGCGTGACGCCCTGCTGCAGCAGATCAAGGACAAGGCCGTGGTCCACGGCAAGGTGACCCTCTCCTCCGGCAAGGAGGCCGACTACTACATCGACCTGCGCCGGATCACCCTCGACGCCGAGGCCGCCCCGCTGGTCGGCCAGGTGATGCTGGACGCCACCGCCGACCTGGAGTACGACGCGGTGGGCGGGCTGACCCTGGGTGCCGACCCGGTCGCCACCTCGATGCTGCACGCCGCCGCCGCGCGCGGCCGCAAGCTGGACGCCTTCGTCGTCCGCAAGGCGCAGAAGACGCACGGCATGCAGCGCCGCATCGAGGGCCCGGACATCAAGGGCCGCCGGGTGCTGGTCGTCGAGGACACCTCCACCACCGGCGGTTCGCCGCTGACCGCGGTGGAGGCCGCCCGCGAGGCGGGCGCCGAGGTCGTCGCCGTGGCGACGATCGTCGACCGCGGTGCCGCGTCCGCCATCGAGGGCGCCGGCCTGCGGTACGTCACCGGCTACCAGCTCGGGGACCTCGACCTGGCCTGACCTGCGGTTTCCGGTTCGGGCGTCGACGGCGGGGGCGAGGTTTCACGTGAAACCTCGCCCCCGCCGACGTATGCCGTCGCGGTCTGGCCGGGACGCACCGTGTGGAGCGAATCGGGGAGTCTGGGAAGATGGGGACGACGATGAACGTCGCCCCCTAGGTCAGGGCCCATCCGTAGCTTCACCCGCACATCACAAGGAGCGGACAGATGCCCATCGCAACTCCCGAGGTCTACAACGAGATGCTCGACCGGGCGAAGGCAGGCAAGTTCGCCTACCCGGCCATCAACGTGACCTCGACGCAGACGCTGCACGCCGCGCTGCGCGGTTTCGCCGAGGCGGAGAGCGACGGCATCATCCAGATCTCCACCGGTGGTGCGGAGTTCCTGGGCGGCCAGTACAGCAAGGACATGGTCTCCGGCGCCGTCGCGCTGGCCGAGTTCGCGCACGTCGTGGCCAAGAAGTACCCGGTCAACATCGCCCTGCACACCGACCACTGCCCCAAGGACAAGCTGGACGGCTACGTCCGCCCGCTGCTGAAGATCTCCCAGGAGCGCGTGGCCGCCGGGCAGAACCCGCTGTTCCAGTCCCACATGTGGGACGGTTCCGCCGAGAAGCTCGACGAGAACCTGGCCATCGCCAAGGAGCTGCTCGCCGAGGCCGTGAAGGCGAAGATCATCCTCGAGGTCGAGATCACCCCGACCGGCGGCGAGGAGGACGGCGTCACCCACGAGATCAACGACGAGCTCTACACCACCGTCGCCGACGTCGAGAAGACCGCCGAGGCGCTGGGCCTGGGCGAGAAGGGCCGCTACCTGCTGGCCGCCTCCTTCGGCAACGTCCACGGCGTCTACAAGCCGGGCAACGTCGTCCTCCGCCCCGAGCTGCTCCGCGAGCTCCAGGACGGCATCGCCGCCAAGCACGGCAAGCAGGACCCGTTCGACTTCGTCTTCCACGGCGGCTCCGGCTCCACCGAGGAGGAGATCCGCACCGCGCTGGAGAACGGCGTCGTGAAGATGAACCTCGACACCGACACCCAGTACGCCTTCACCCGCCCGGTGGCGGCCCACATGTTCAGCAACTACGACGGCGTCCTGAAGGTCGACGGCGAGGTCGGCAACAAGAAGACCTACGACCCGCGCACCTGGGGCAAGCTGGCCGAGGCGAGCATGGCCGAGCGCGTCACCAAGGCCTGCGCCGACCTGCGCTCCACGGGCACCAAGCTCAAGTAGTCGCACGGCAGGAACCCTGGGAAGGGCCCGGCGTTCGGCGCCGGGCCCTCTCGCGTGGCCGGGCCCGGCGCGCCGGGGGACCATCGGGGCATGAGCGAGTCCGAGCGCGAGCGCGCGGCCACGTCGGCGGGGACACCGTCCGAGGCGGCCGGCCCCGGGATCCGGATGGGCACCGCCACCGGCCGGTTCGTGCTGCTCACGGCCGTCCTCGGGTCCGGCATGGCGATGCTCGACAGCACCGTCGTCAACGTCGCCCTGCCGCACATCGGCGCCGATCTGGGCGCCGACCTGGCCGTCCTCCAGTGGACGGTGAACGCCTACATGCTCACCCTCGCCGGGCTGATCCTGCTCGGCGGCTCGCTCGGCGACCGGTTCGGGCGGCGGCGGGTGTTCGTCGTCGGCGTGGTGTGGTTCGCGCTCGCCTCCCTGCTCTGCGGGCTCGCCCCGAACGCCGGCATCCTCATCGCCGCCCGCGCGCTCCAGGGCGTCGGCGGAGCCCTGCTCACCCCCGGCTCCCTCGCCCTGCTCCAGGCCGTCTTCCGGCCCGACGACCGGGCCGCCGCCGTCGGCGCCTGGTCCGGCCTGGGCGGGGTGGCCTCCGCGATCGGCCCGTTCGTGGGCGGCTGGCTGGTGGACGGGCCCGGCTGGCGCTGGGTCTTCCTCATCAACCTGCCCGTCGCGGCCGTCTGCGTCCCGGTGGCCCTGCGGCACGTCCCCGAGACCCGCGACCCCGAGGCCCGCGGCCGCTTCGACGTCACCGGCGCCGCGCTCGGCGCCCTGGCCCTCGCCCTGGTCACCTACGCCCTGATCGCCGCCCCCGACCGGGGCGTGTCCCCCTGGGTCATCGGCCCGGCCGTCGCCGGCGTGCTGCTCGGCGTCCTCTTCGTGTACGTCGAGGGGCGCCTCGCCGATCCGATGCTGCCGCCGGGCATCTTCGCGAACCGGACCTTCTCGGCCGTCAACGCGGTCACCGTGTGCGTCTACGCGGCGTTCAGCGGCTTCTTCTTCCTCTCCGTGCTCCAGCTCCAGATCGTCGTCGGCTGGTCCGCGCTGGCCGCCGGCACGGCGCTGCTGCCCACCACCGTCCTGATGCTGCTGCTCTCCTCCCGCGCGGGCCGCTTCGGGCAGGCCGTCGGCGCCCGGCTGCCGCTCACCGCCGGGCCGCTGCTGTGCGCGGCGGGCATGCTGCTGATGACGCGCGCCGGGGCGGGCGCGAGCTACTGGCGGGACGTGCTGCCCGCCCTCGTCGTCCTCGGCCTCGGCATGACCCTCCTCGTCGCCCCGCTCACCGCCACCGTCCTGGCCTCGGTCGACGTCGGCCGGGCCGGCCTCGCCAGCGGCATCAACAACGCCGCCGCCCGGGCCGCGGGACTGGTCGCGGTGGCCGCGCTGCCGCTGCTCGCCGGGATGGGGCCCGAGGCGTACCGCGACCCCGGCGCGTTCGGGAGCGCCTTCCGGCGGGCGATGGCCTGGTGCGCGGGGGCACTGGTGGTGGGGGCGGCCCTGGCGTGGACGACCATTCGGGCGCCCCGGCGCGGGGGGTGCCATCCGGAGTGCGACTACCACTGCGGGGTGAGCGCGCCACCGCTGGACCCCGGCGAACGCTGACCCGGCCGGCCGCCGGTACCCGGGCTGGTCCTCTCCTGGCGCCCGTGCGGCGACAGTGCAGACTGGAGCCCATGGCCATTCACGAGAACCTGCTCGGGGGACCGCCCCCGACCCACCTGCCCGACGACCCCGAGCCGCGCGAGCTGCTCGCCTCCGGCGCCGCGCCGTCCGAGGTCGCCGCCAAGTACCCCGCCTCCTCGCTCGCCTGGGCGCAGCTCGCCGACGAGGCGTTCGAGGCCGGGCGCGTCGTCGAGTCGTACGCCTACGCCCGGACCGGCTACCACCGCGGCCTCGACGCGCTGCGGCGCAGCGGCTGGAAGGGGCACGGGCCGGTGCCGTTCGAGCACGAGCCGAACCGTGGCTTCCTGCGGGCGCTGCACGCGCTCGCCCGTGCCGCGCAGGCGATCGGGGAGCAGGAGGAGTACGAGCGGTGCTCGGCGTTCCTGCGGGACAGTTCGCCGACGGCGGCGAGCACGCTGGGCTGACCTCCCAGTCCCGGCAAAACCGCGCTCTGCGGTTGTCCTCCAGCGCCGGACGGGCCGAACTGCCCGTCCGGCGCTTGCCTCTTGCGGGCGCGCCCCAAGGGACGCATGATGCGAACAGGGGACCGGGGCTCCACGCGACGGAAAGGGGCGGACCGCTACCCGGAAGCCGCATGCAGTGCCGAGGAGCCCACGATGCCGCAGCCGCCCACGCCCCCCACCCTGGAATTCGAGAGCACGACGCCCTACGAGGACTACGTCCGCGCCGAGATCCTCTCCAGCCTCCAGCACCCGCTCACCGACGACCCCGGAGAGCCCGCGTTCCTCGTCACCACGCAGGTGATGGAGCTCTGGTTCACCCTCCTCGTCCACGAGTGGGAGGCCGCCGCCCGCGCGCTGCGCCGGGACGACCTGCCGGCGGCCCTGGCCGCGCTCGAACGGTCGGTGCACGAACTGGGGGCGCTCAACGCCTCGTGGGAGCCGGTCGCGCGGATGACGCCGGTGCAGTTCAACCGGTTCCGGTCGGCGCTCGGCGAGGCGTCCGGGTTCCAGTCGGCCATGTACCGCCGGGTGGAGTTCCTGCTCGGCGAGAAGTCGACGTCGCTGCTGGTGCCGTACCGCAACGTGCCGCGCGTCCGCGCCCGGTTGGAGAAGGCGCTACACGAACCGTCCCTGTACGACGAGGCGTTGCGCTGGCTCGCCCGGCGCGGCCACCCCGTGCCCCGGGCCGTGCTCGCGCGGGACGTGACGGCGCGCTACGAGCCGGACCCGGGCGTGGAGGACGTATGGCAGCGGATCTACGCCGGTGACCAGGGCAGCGACGAGTGCCGGCTCGGCGAGTGGCTGACCGAGGTCGCCGAGCGGGTGTGGCGCTGGCGCAACGACCATCTGGTGGCCACCCGGCGGGCGATGGGCGCCAAGCCGGGCAGCGGCGGCTCCTCGGGGGTCGCCTGGCTGGAGAAGCGGGCCGCGAAGACGGTGTTCCCGGAGCTGTGGACGGCGCGCGGCCGTGTCTGACACCTCCGCCGGCCTCGCCGCCGAAGCCGCCCGCCTGGACGCCGCCGACGAACTGCGCGGCAAACGCGACGCTTTCGACCTCGACGACGGTGTCGCCTACCTCGACGGCAACTCCCTCGGCGCCCTGCCGCGCGCCGTCGCCCCCCGCCTCGCCGACGTCGTCGGCCGCGAGTGGGGGCGGCTGCGGATCCGCTCCTGGGACGAGTCCGGCTGGTGGTCCGCGCCCGAGCGGGTCGGCGACCGGGTCGGGCGGCTGGTCGGGGCCGCGCCCGGGCAGGTGGTGGTGGGCGACTCGACCAGCGTCAACGTGTTCAAGGCCGTGGTCGGGGCCGTCCGCCTGGCGGGGGAGGGCCGGGACGAGATCCTGGTCGACGCCGCGACGTTCCCGACGGACGGCTACATCGCCGAGTCCGCCGCCCGGCTGACGGGCTGCCGGATCCGCGCCGTCCCGGCCGCCGAACTCGGCGCCGCGGCGGGCCCGCGGACCGCCGCCGCCCTGGTCAACCACGTCGACTACCGCACCGGCAGGCTCCACGACCTGCCCGGCACCACCGCCGCCCTGCACGCCGCCGGCGCGCTCGCCGTCTGGGACGTGTGCCACAGCGCGGGCGCGCTGCCCGTCGGGCTGGACGCGCACGGCGTGGACCTCGCGGTCGGCTGCACGTACAAGTACCTGAACGGCGGCCCCGGTTCGCCCGCGTTCCTCTACGCCCGCCGCGACCACCAGGACCGCTTCGACTCCCCGCTGCCGGGCTGGAACTCGCACGCCGACCCCTTCGCCCTGGAGCCCGCCTACACCCCCGCCGACGGCGCGGCCCGCGGCCGGACCGGGACGCCCGAGATCCTCTCCCTGCTGGCCCTGGACGCCGCGCTGGACGTCTGGGACGGCGTCGACCTCGCCGCCGTCCGGGCCAAGAGCCTCGCCCTCACCGACTTCTTCCTCCGCTGCGTGGCCGCGCTGGTCCCGCCCGGCCGGGTGGAGCCGGTCACCCCCGCCGCCCACGCCGAGCGCGGCAGCCAGGTGTCGCTGCGCTGCCCGTCGGGCGCGGACGCCGCCATGGCCGCGCTGGTGGAGCGCGGCGTGGTGGGCGACTACCGCAGGCCGGACGTGCTCCGGTTCGGCTTCGCGCCGCTCTACACGGGCTTCGCGGACGCCGAGCGGGCGGCGCGGACGCTGGCGGAAGTGCTGTGAGCGGCGTGGTCGACGAAGAGGCGGAGCTGTTCGGGCTCCCGTACGTGCCGCCGGACGCGACGACCGCCTACGGGCCGCACCCCGACCAGGTCGTCGACCACTACCTGCCCCCCGGCATGCCCAACGGCGTCCGCGTCACCCTGCTGCACGGCGGCTTCTGGCGCGCCGCGTACGACCGGCGGCACCTCGCTCCGCTGGCGGCCGCGCTGGCCGCGCACGGCTTCGACACCGCCCTCGCGGAGTACCGGCGGGTCGGCGCCGGGGGCGGCTGGCCCGCCACCTTCGCGGACGTGCGGTCCGCCCTCGCCGTCGGGCCGCCGAGCACCCGGCCGCACGTCCTCGTCGGGCACTCGGCCGGCGGCCACCTCGCGCTGTGCGCCGCCGCGCGGGAGGACGCGGGGGTGGACGCGGTCGTGGCCGTCGCCGCCGTCGCCGACCTGGCCCGGGCCCGGGAGCTGGGCACCGGCGGCGGCGCCGTCGACGCCCTGCTCGGCGACCGGCCGGCGGCGGAGGCCGACCCGGCGCTGCTGCGGCCCCGCGTCCCCGTCACGCTGCTGCACGGCTCGGCCGACCCCGAGGTGCCGGTCGAGCTGTCCCACCGGTACGCCGTCGCCGCCCGGCTGCTGGGCGCGGCCGAGCTGCGCGTCCTGCCCGGGGTCGGGCACTACGCGCCCGTCACCCCCGGCACCCCCGCCTGCGACGTGCTGCTGGCGCTCGTCGCGTCGAGCACCAAGCCGGATCCGTGGCCGGGAGCGGGCCGCGTAGTACTTGAGACGGATGCCGACGGATCCCCATGAACGGGGACGACGTACGCCGTCCGGGTGCTTACGGTGGAACGCGTGAACCATTCCCCCGGGACGACCCTCCGCAGTGAGCTGCTCATGCTGAAGAGCGCCCTCGACGGCATCCACCGCGACCTCTTCACCGACGCCTTCGCCTTCCGGCCGCTGGCGCCGCTCGCGGACGGCAGCCGGCTCCTCGCCGTGGTGCCGCGCGCGACCCGCCGGTACGTCCGGTGGCTGCCGCACACCGCGCTGGTGACGTTCACCCTGTTCCTGATGTTCCAGGCGCTGATCCAGGGCGGGACGCCGGTGACCTCGCTGCTCGTCGGCGTGCCCGTGCTCCTGACCCTCGTCCGGCCCATCGGCGCCTGGTGGTGCTCGGTCGCCGCGATCTTCCTGTCGAGCGTCACGGCCGCGGGGTCCGGCCTGTCGATGTCGATACCGTTCGCCGTCCACGCCCTGGTCATGCTGCTCGTCGCGATGCGCAGCCGGCCGCGGGTGGCCGGCGAGATGTGGCTCCTGACGGCGGGCATCGGGGTCTTCCTGACCGTGATCCATCCGGTGCTCGCCGGCCCCTCGCTCTTCGAGTACCTCGTCGCCTCCGGCGTCCTGCTGTTCGCCGTCCTCGCGCTGCGCGTGCTGCGCGACTCCCGCCGGCAGGTGGCCGCCCAGGCGGCCGTCACCGAGGTCGAGCGGTCCCGGCGGACCGTCCTGGAGGAGCGCACGACCATCGCCCGCGAGCTGCACGACGTCGTCGCGCACCACATGTCCGTCGTCGCCATCCAGGCCGAGGCGGCCCCCTACCGGGTCCAGGACACCCCGCCCGAGCTCGCCGCCGCCTTCGCGACGATCCGGGAGAACGCCGTCGCCGCCCTCACCGAGCTGCGCCGCGTCCTCGGCGTCATCCGCTCCGACAGCTCCGACGTCCTCGACGGGCCGGAGGCCCCGCAGCCCACCCTGGACGCGCTGGACGTGCTCCTGGCCAACGTCCGGCAGGCCGGCCTCACCGTCGAGCACGTCGTCACGGGCGCCGTCCGGCCGCTGCCGCAGGGCGTGGAGCTCTCCGCCTACCGGATCGTCCAGGAGGCCCTCAGCAACGTCCTGCGGCACGCACCGGGCGCCGAGGCGCGTGTCGAGGTCTCGTACGTCCTCGGCGGGCTCGGCCTGCGTGTCGTCAACGGGCCGCCCGACCGGCTGGCCAAGCCGTCGCCCGGCGCGGGCCACGGCGTCCTCGGCATGCGGGAGCGCGTCGGGATGCTCGGCGGCGAGATGACGGCCGAGCCCACCGCGGACGGTGGTTACGAGGTCAGCGCCTTCCTGCCCGTCGACGTCCGGGCGGAGGCGGCCGCGTGAGCATCCGGGTGCTGATCGTCGACGATCAGATGATGGTGCGCGAGGGCTTCTCCGTGCTGCTCAACGCCATGCCCGACATCGAGGTCGTCGGCGAGGCGGTGGACGGGCACCAGGCGCTGGAGAAGGTCGCGGAGCTGCGTCCCGACGTCGTCCTCATGGACATCCGGATGCCCGGCCTCAACGGGCTGGACGCCACCCGGGAGATCGTCGCGGCGGACGCGGACGCGAAGGTGCTCGTCCTCACCACCTTCGACCTGGACGAGTACGTCTACCAGGCGCTGCGGGCCGGGGCGAGCGGCTTCCTCCTCAAGGACGCGTCCGCCCGGCAGCTCGCCGACGGCGTCCGGGTCGTCGCCGCCGGCGAGGCGCTGCTCGCGCCCACCGTGACCAAGCGGCTCATCCACGAGTTCTCGCGGCTCGGCACGCCGCGGCAGCCCACGCAGGAGCGGATCGGGGAGCTCACGGAGCGGGAGACGGAGGTGCTGGTGCTGGTCGCCCAGGGGCGGTCGAACGCGGAGATCGCTTCTTATCTGGTGGTGGCGGAGTCGACGGTGAAGACGCATGTGAGCCGGATTCTGGTGAAGCTGGGGTTGCGGGATCGGACGCAGGCCGCGGTCTTCGCCTACGAGGCGGGGTTGATCACGCCGGGTGGGTAGCGGGAGCGGGGCGCCTGCGGCGGGCTGGTGCCCCAGACCCGCCCCTTCGCCGATTCCTGGGGGCGAAGCCCCCAGACCCCCGAAGCGCGCTGCGCGCGCTGTCCTCAAACGCCGGACGGGCTGATTTCAGCGAAACGGTGAAAGGGCGGGACCGGGGCTCCCCCTACCCCGGCAACACCAACCGCCACGCCTCCCCCAACGCCGTCCACGTCCGCTCCCCCACCGGCCCCCGAAGCCGCTCATCCGCCCGGTAGCGGAAATCCGGACCCGACAGGGTCACGGACCGGGCGCGGCAGCGCAGAGGCGCACCGTCGCCCTGCGGATGGACGGAGACCTCCGCCAAGCCGCCCGCCGCCGTGACGGCGACCCGCTCCAGCGGATGGTCCTCGTCGGCGAGGAGGACGCCGTCGGCCTCGACGCGCAGCCGAGGGCCGACCCCGGGCCGCCCCGCCGGCCGCGAGAGCAGGGCCAGCGCCGTCCGGGCCGTCCGCGCGGCGGGGGACCACCACGGGCGGTACGCCGGCCGGGCCGCCGCCGGATGGCCGGCGCGTTCGCGCGGCAGGGCGGCGGGCGCCCAGAGCCCGCCGAGCACCACGCCCTCGTCCTCGTCGGCGAGCAGGCCCAGCCGCCGCTCGACGCCGTCCAGGACGGCTCTGGCGGCCGCCACGGCCCCCAGGGGTACGCCCAGCGCGCGGGCGACCGAGAGGGCGGGCAGCGGGCCGACCGGGACCCAGGCGAGGGGCGTCTCGGCCAGCTCCCGCTGCCGGTGCAGTTGGCCGACCACTCGGAGTAACGCGCGGTCGTCCCCGACCACGACCGTCCGCCGCCGGCCGCGCCGGGCGACCGCCCGCGCGACCTCGCCGGGGCCGTCCGGGAGACAGATTCTGGCCATCGACCCGGCCGTCAGCACGTCCTTGGCGATCCGCACGGATTCACCGTCCACGCGCCGCGCGACCGGGTCGACGACGATCAGCAGCTGCTGTCCAGTCGGGTCTGCAGCCGACACGTTCGTCCTTCCTCAGGTAACCTCTCGGTGCAAGAGCCCCTGTCGCTGTTGCGCCAGGGGCTTCGTCTATCCGGGGCACCGGTTCGACGGCTCTAGCGGTGGTGGACGCCCTGAAACATGGGCTCACGCCACCCGCGCACGTTGGACATGCCCCGCCCGGAAGGGGTGTACGCCTGTGCCCGCACTTGTGCTGCTCGGTGCTCAGTGGGGTGACGAGGGCAAGGGAAAGGCCACCGACCTGCTCGGTGGCTCCGTGGACTATGTGGTGCGTTACCAAGGCGGCAACAACGCCGGTCACACGGTGGTCGTCGGTGACCAGAAATACGCGCTGCATCTCCTCCCTTCCGGGATCCTCTCGCCGGGGTGCACCCCGGTCATCGGCAACGGTGTCGTCGTCGACCCGGCGGTCCTGCTCTCCGAGCTGAGCGGACTGAACGAGCGCGGCGTCGACACGTCGAAGCTCCTGGTCAGCGGTAACGCGCACCTGATCACGCCGTACCACACGACGGTCGACAAGGTGACGGAGCGCTTCCTCGGCAAGCGCAAGATCGGCACCACCGGCCGGGGCATCGGCCCGACCTACGCCGACAAGATCAACCGCGTGGGCATCCGGGTCCAGGACCTCTACGACGAGTCGATCCTGATCCAGAAGGTCGAGGCGGCCCTCGACTTCAAGAACCAGATCCTCGCGAAGCTCTACAACCGCCGCGCCATCGAGGCCGACAAGATCGTCGAGGAGCTGCTGGGCTACGCCGAGCAGATCAAGCCGTTCGTCGCGGACACCACGCTGATCCTGAACAACGCCATCGACGAGGGCAAGGTCGTCCTCTTCGAGGGCGGCCAGGGCACCCTGCTCGACGTGGACCACGGCACGTACCCCTTCGTGACCTCCTCGAACCCGACCGCGGGCGGCGCCTGCACGGGTGCGGGCGTCGGCCCCACGAAGATCAACCGGGTGATCGGCATCCTCAAGGCGTACACCACCCGCGTGGGTGCCGGTCCGTTCCCGACCGAGCTGTTCGACAAGGACGGCGAGGCGCTGCGCACCATCGGCGGCGAGCGCGGTGTCACCACCGGCCGCGACCGCCGCTGCGGCTGGTTCGACGCGGTGATCGCCCGCTACGCCACCCGCGTCAACGGCCTCACGGACTTCTTCCTCACCAAGCTCGACGTGCTCACCGGCTGGGAGCAGATCCCGGTCTGCGTCGCGTACGAGATCGACGGCAAGCGCGTCGAGGAGCTGCCCTACAGCCAGAGCGACTTCCACCACGCGAAGCCGGTCTACGAGATGCTGCCGGGCTGGTCCGAGGACATCAGCAAGGCCAAGACCTTCTCCGACCTGCCGAAGAACGCCCAGGCGTACGTGAAGGCGCTGGAGGAGATGTCGGGCGCCCCGATCTCCGCGATCGGCGTCGGCCCGGGCCGCACCGAGACGATCGAGATCAACTCGTTCCTCTCGTAGGGCTCACGCCGTAAGACGAAGCGCCCCGGTGACCGTCACGGTCACCGGGGCGCTTCGCGTCGTTCACCGCTTGGTTCACTGCTTGGTGTAGACCAGCGACGCGTCCTTCGTCCCCGAGTCGATGAAGTCGCGGCGCATCCTGCCGTCCGGCTGCAGGACGAGCTCCGAGGCGGAGCCCGGCTGGCAGGCGGACTTGGGCTGGGCCTCGGTGACGGTGGACGGGCCGATCATCAGGGGGCCGGGCGTGGTGGCGTTGGCGCCGCCGGTCACCGACGCCTGCCAGACGCAGTGGTAGCTGGTGCCGTCGTCCAGGACGCCGTCGCCGGTGATCTCGACCAGGGCGCCCGAGGCGCCGGGCCGGACGAAGAGGACGCGCTTGTTGCGGTGTCCGTCACCGCCGAACTCCGACTGCCAGACGCCCTTGTACCGCGTCACACCGGTGGCCTCGGGGGTCGAGGACGGGGTGGCGGACGGCGTCGGCGTGCCGGCCGTCGGGCCGGGCTTGGCGGTGCCGCCGCCGTGCGGGGTGGGCGGGGCCGTCGTGGGGGCGGCGGACGTGTGGTCCCCGGTCTGGTGTTTCACCACGTACACCGTCCCGGCGCCCGCCAGCAGCCCCGCCGCCGCGATGGCGACGAGGGCCAGCGGCTTGCGCGACCGGGACGGCGGCGGCTGGACCGGCGGGTACGCCGCGGGCGGCGGGCCGTACGCGCCGGAGTGCGGGTGCTGCGGGTAGCCGTAGCCCGGCGGGGGAGGAGGCGGATGGCCGACGGAGCCGGTGGACCCGGTGGAGGTCGAGACCGCCGTCATGGTCGGCGGGTCCGCAGGCGGGGGCGTGTGCGGCGGGAGGACGCCCGTCGGGCGCTCGGACGCGGGTATGGAGGCCGGCGGCGGGTCGGCCTCGGCCGGGTCCTCCGCGTCGAGCAGCCGTACGGCGTGCCGGCCCAGCTGGGCGACGAGCCCGGCCGGCAGCCACGGCTCGGCGGCGCCCAGGTCGTCCAGGGCCTCCGCCACCCCGGTCCGCTCCAGCACCTGCTCCGTGGTGGGCCGTCCGGCCGGGTCCTTGGCCAGGCAGTCGGTGATCAGCGGCAGCAGCGGCTCCGGGACACCGTCGAGGTCGGGCTCCTCCTCGGCGACGCGGAACATCAGCGCGTGCACGCCGCTGTCGGTCGTCCCGAACGGCATCCGCCCGGTGGCCGCGTAGGCGAGTACCGAGCCCATGCAGAACACGTCACTGGCCGGGGTGACCTCCCGGCCGCGCACCTGCTCGGGCGACATGAAGCCGGGGGAGCCCACGGCGGCGCCGGTGCGGGTGAGGCCGCCCCCGTCGGTGACGCTCTCCAGGGCGCGCGCGATGCCGAAGTCGATGACGCGCGGCCCGTCCAGGGTGATCAGGACGTTGGACGGCTTGAGGTCGCGGTGGACGATGCCGGCGGCGTGGACGGACTGGAGGGCGCGGGCCAGCCCGGCCGCCAGGATCCGGACGGAACGTTCGGGCAGCGGGCCGAAGTCGCGGCCGATCACCTGGCGCAGGGAGGGGCCGGCGATGTAGCCGGTGGCGACCCAGGGCACCTCCGCCTCGGTGTCGGCGTCGAGTACGGGGGCGGTCCACTCCCCGCCCACCCGGCGGGCTGCCTGCACCTCGCGGCGGAAGCGGTTGCGGAACTCCTCCTGGCCGGCCAGCTCCGGCTGCACGAGTTTGACCGCGACCGTGCGGCCACGGTCCGAGCGGGCCAGATAGACCCGGCCCATGCCGCCCGCGCCGAGCCGGCCGAGCAGCCGGTAGGCGCCGAGTGTGCGTGGGTCTTCGGGCGACAGGGCATCCATGCCGTCAGCACTCCTTCCCCCCGTATTTCCCCCGTTGTTCCAGAGCGGGAGGATAGCCGGACGGCAAGAGGGCCGGAGCCCCGCGCGGGAAAGTGCGGGGGTTCCGGCCCTCTCGGGCGGTGCGCCGGATGGCTGTGCGCCGGCTGGTGACGCGTCGGATGGTGACGCGTCGGATGGTGACGCGTCAGGTGGCGACGGCCGGGATGATGTTCTCGGCCTGCGGGCCCTTGTGGCCCTGCGTGATGTCGAAGGTGACCTTCTGGCCTTCCGTCAGCTCGCGGAAGCCGGTGGTCGCGATGTTGGAGTAGTGCGCGAAGACGTCGGCGCCGCCGCCGTCCTGCTGGATGAAGCCGAAGCCCTTCTCCGAGTTGAACCATTTCACGATGCCAGTAGCCAAGATTGACTCCTCGATAGGCGGGTGCGCGGGGATTTCCGCACGGCGCGGAATTCCTGGGGGGACAGGGGCCGGGAGAGGGTTCCGGAGGCCCGGGAAAGAGAAGTGCGCCCGAGGTCACAGACCGTCGGGCGCACATGTCATATGGGTACCACCACTGCAACTGGCGACGAACGTAGCATGCGAAACCGAGGCGAATCGGGATTTCCGGCGCGGTGGGGCGTGGTGATTCGCGGACCGCGCGGGCGCCCGGACGGGCGCCCGCACCGGCGCGCGGGTCCGGCACTGTGTCGCCGCGGGCGGCGCGTTCCGGACAGTGTGCCGGTGCCTCCGGACGGGTGACCGCCGTACGCTGGGGCCGCGTCGGCGCAGGACGGATCCGTGGCCGCGACGGCCGGGGGCCGCCGGCCGCCGCGCACCTTCACACCGCCGAAACGCCGAGGTCGCCGCCCGTGAGCACGCTGCCCGATCCGTCCCGTGGTGCCGCCGTCAAGGCCACCGACCGCGCCCACGTCTTCCACTCCTGGTCCGCCCAGGCCCTCATCGACCCGATCGCCGTCGCGGGTGCCGAGGGGTCGTACTTCTGGGACCACGACGGCAACCGCTATCTCGACTTCTCCTCCCAGCTGGTGAACACCAACATCGGCCACCAGCACCCCAAGGTCGTCGCGGCGGTCCGGGAGCAGGCCGCGCGGCTGTGCACGATCGCGCCCGGCTTCGCCGTCGACGTGCGCTCGGAGGCGGCCCGGCTGGTCGCCGAGCGGACGCCCGGCGACCTCGACAAGATCTTCTTCACCAACGGCGGCGCGGAGGCCGTCGAGAACGCCGTGCGCATGTCCCGGCTGCACACCGGCCGGACCAAGGTGTTCAGCGCCTACCGCTCGTACCACGGCGCCACCGCCACCGCGATCAACCTCACCGGCGACCCGCGCCGCTGGCCGTCCGACACCGCCTCCGCCGGTGTGGTCCACTTCTGGACCCCCTACCTCTACCGCTCTCCCTTCCACGCGGAGACCGAGGAGCAGGAGTGCGAGCGGGCCCTGCGGCACCTGGAGGACGTGCTGGTCTTCGAGGGGCCGCAGACCGTCGCGGCGATCGTCCTGGAGACCGTGCCCGGCACCGCGGGCATCATGGTCCCGCCGCCCGGCTACCTGCCCGGGGTGCGGAAGCTGTGCGACAAGTACGGCGTCGTGCTGATCCTGGACGAGGTGATGGCGGGCTTCGGCCGCACCGGCCGCTGGTTCGCCGCCGACCACTGGGACGTCGTCCCGGACCTGCTGACCTTCGCCAAGGGCGTCAACTCCGGCTACGTCCCGCTCGGCGGCGTGGCCATCTCCGCGGAGATCGCCGCGACCTTCGACCGGCGCCCCTACCCGGGCGGACTGACGTACTCCGGCCACCCACTGGCCTGCGCGGCCGCCGTGGCGACGATCGGGGCTATGGCCGAGGAGGGCATCGTCGAGAACGCCGCCCGCATCGGCGACGAGGTCCTCGGCCCCGGGCTGCGGGAGCTCGCCGAGCGCCACCCGTCGGTGGGCGAGGTGCGCGGCACCGGCGTCTTCTGGGCGCTGGAGCTGGTCCGCGACCGCGCGACCCGGGAGCCCCTGGTGCCGTACAACGCCTCAGGAGAGGACAACGCCCCGATGGCCGCCTTCACCGCGGCCTGCCGCGCCGCCGGGCTGTGGCCCTTCGTCAACATGAACCGGACGCACGTCGTACCGCCGTGCACCGTCACCGAGGCCGAGGCCAAGGACGGCCTCGCGCTGCTGGACGAGGCGCTCGCGGTGGCCGACGCGCACACCGGCTGACGGCGCCCGGGCCCCGCTCCACCGTGACGGGCCGGTACGCTCCCCGACGGCCCTCGCCTATCTTGTTGCGAGGGCCGTTCGCGCGCCGGCGCGCGGTCAGGGAAGGGGAGACGGACACCATGCCCGGCAGCGACGCTGTCAAGCGCACGACGCTGCGCTCACAGATCGCCGACGCCCTGCGCGAGGAGGTCATCGCGGGCCGGCTCCCGGCGGGACGGCAGTTCACCGTCAAGGAGATAGCCGAGAGCTACGGGGTCTCGGCCACCCCCGTCCGCGAGGCGCTGCTCGACCTGTGCTCGCAGGGCCTGCTCCACGTCGAGCTGCACAAGGGCTACCGGGTGCGCGAGTTCTCGTACGCGGACTTCCTGGCCATGGTCGAGGCGCGCACGATGATGCTGGAGGGGATGTTCCGGCACGCCACCGAGCAGGCGCTGGGCGCCGCCACCCCGGCCGTCCTGGCCTCCGTCCGGCGCCGCGCCGAGGAGGCGTCCCGCGCCGCGAACGCCGGTGACCTGGACATCCTCATCGGCTACGACCTGCGCTTCTGGCGCGAGTTCGCGGCCCTCGTCGGAAACCCGTACATCTCGGACTTCCTGGACCGGGTGCGGGTGCAGTGCTGGGTCTTCATGGTTCCGCTGCTGCGCCGGGTCGGGGATCTGCGCGGGCGGCTGTGGTGCGGGCACGTGGAGATGGTGGAGGCGCTGGCCCGCCGGGAGGGCGGGGCCGTGCAGCGGATCATCACCGGGTACAACACGCACGCGCTGACGCTGATCAGGTCGCTGACGGGCTGATCGCGCCGGTTGACGGTCGGGCGGCGGTGAAGGGGGATAAGTCCGGACACGGGCGGTCGGAGTGTTCGTCGATGCGGGTAATTCCGGTCACTTGGCACGGGGATTCGATATTGCGTGTGCAACCCAACGATCTCTGGGTTCGTCTTGAGGACATGACGTCCGAGAACCCGCCGTCGCCGCCCCCCGACGAGCAGCGCGCCGGCGCCGTCGGCCTGTCCGTGGTCGTTCCGGCCTACAACGAGGAGGACCGCCTCGCCCCCAGTCTCAAGACCATCCGCGCCCATCTCGACGGGGAGGGGACGGAGACCTGGGAACTGATCGTCGTCGACGACGGGTCGACGGACGGCACGGCCGACGTGGTCCGGGCCGCCGCCGCCGAGGACCCGCGCATCCGGCTGCTCGGCTCGCCCGCCAACCGCGGGAAGGGGCACGCCGTCCGGATCGGCGTGCTGGCCTCGCACGGCCGGCGGGTCCTGGTCACCGACGCCGACCTGGCCACGCCCATGTCGGAACTGCCGCTGCTGAGCGCCGGGTTGGACGCGGGTGCCGCCGCGGCGGTCGGCTCCCGGGCGCTGCCCGGTTCGCGCATCGGCATCCGCCAGCACGCCCTGCGCGAGGCCCTCGGCCGGGCGGGCGCCGGCGTGATACGCGCCGTGGCCGCGCCCGGGGTGCGGGACAGCCAGTGCGGGTTCAAGCTCTTCGAGGGCGAGCGGGCGCGCACGGCGTTCGCCGCGTCCCGGCTCAACGGCTGGGCCTTCGACGTCGAAATCCTGCGCTTCTTCCGCAAGCGCGGCTGGGCGGTCGCGGAGGTGCCGGTCCGCTGGGACCACCGGCCCGGCTCCAAGGTGCGCCCGCCCGCGTACGCCGCCGTCCTCGGCGACCTGGTCCGGCTGCGGATCCGGGCGGTCCATCCGGCCGGGCCCGCCGTCGCCGGCCTCTACCTGCTGATCGCCCTCTTCCTGTACGCCGGGCTGTGGGCCGCGCCGAACGCCGCGTACCTCGTCGACTCGGCCTCCGACCAGCAGCAGTGGGAGTGGTTCTTCGCGGTCACCGCGGACAACGTCGCGCACCTCCGCGACCCGTTCTTCACCGACCTCCAGAACCACCCCTACGGCGTCAACCTCATGGCGAACACGACCATGATGGGCGTCTCCGTCCCCCTCGCGCCGCTGACGCTGACCCTCGGCCCGCACGTCACCTGGGCGGTGGTGCTCACCGGCGGGACGGCCCTGACGGCGTGGACCTGGTACCGGCTGCTGGCGAAACGCCTCGTCCGCTCCCGGTGGGCCGCGGCGCTGGGTGGCGGCTTCTGCGCCTTCGCGCCGCCGATGGTCTCGCACGGCACCGCGCACCCCAACTTCGCGGTCCTCTTCGTCATCCCACTGATCATCGAGCGGGCGCTGCGGCTCTGCGAGGGCCGGCGGGTCCGGCGCGACGGCGTGATCCTCGGCCTGCTCCTCGTCTACCAGGTCTTCCTCGGCGAGGAGGTGCTGCTGCTGGCCGCGACCGGGCTGCTCCTCTTCGCCTTCGGGTACGCCGTCTTCGCCCCCGGCGCGGCGCGGGCGGCCGCCGGGCCGCTGCTGCGCGGGCTGGCGGTGGCGGCGCCGGTGGCGGCGGTGCTGCTGGCGGTGCCGCTGTACCGGCAGTTCTTCGGGGCGCAGAGCTACCACAGTGTGCTGCACGGCTCGGTGGGCAACCATCCGTTCGCGCTGCTGGAGTTCGCGACCCGGTCGCTGGCCGGCGACGCGCGGGTCGCGGCGTCGTTGTCCCTCAACCGGACCGAGGAGAACGCGTTCTTCGGCTGGCCGCTGATCGTGCTGGCGGTCTTCCTCGTCGTACGGATGCGGGACCGGCCGCTGGTCCGCGCCCTGGGGTTCACCGCCCTGGCCGCCGCCGTGCTCTCGCTCGGGCGGGACATCCCGGTCCTCGGCACGACCCACACGCTGCCCGGTCCGTGGCGGGTGGTGGGCGAGATGCCGCTGTTCGAGTCCGTCATCGAGTCCCGTACGGCCATGATCTGCGCCCCGGCCCTCGGCATCCTGCTCGCCCTCGCCTGCGACCGCGCCCTGAACAGCCGGCCGCGCGGCGAGCGCGAGCGCGGCCGGCGGCTCGCGGCCTGGGCGGCGGGGGCCGCGGCGCTGGTGCCGCTGCTGCCGACGCCGTACCCGACCGTCGAACGCGCGCCGGTGCCGGCGTTCGTCGCGGACGGGCACTGGCGGGACCACGTCCGGCCCGGCCGGACGCTGGTGCCCGTGCCGGTGCCCGACCCGGGGCACGTCACGGCGCTGGACTGGCAGGCGCGGGCGGACTTCGGCTTCGCCCTGCCCGGCGGCTACTTCAACGGCCCCGACGGCCCCGACCGGCGCGGCATCTACGGCCCGGTCCCCACGCCCACCGCCGAGCTCCTGAAGAAGGTGAACGAGACGGGCCGCGCGGCGGACGTCGACGACCGGACGCGGCGGGCGTTCGGCCGGGACCTGGCCGCCTGGCGGGCCGACGCGATCGTCCTGCCGCCGCAGGACAAGCAGGACAAGGGGGAGCCGCTGCGCGAGACCGTCGAACGGCTCACCGGGCGGAAGCCGCAGCGGGTCGGGGGCGTCTGGGTGTGGGACGTGCGGGACGGGGTGTGAGGGGCGGGGACGTTTGTGGGATCAGGGGCACGCCTGTGGAGTCAGGGGCACGCCTGTGGAGTCAGGGGCATGCCGGTGGGATCAGGGGCATGCCGGTGGGTTCACGGGCGTGCCCGAAACCGGACGGAATCCGCCCGTCCATGTCCGTCGCCCCTGTGTGACAACCCGCTGAGCGGCACTACCCTGGCCCGACCATCGCACTGAAGGCGAACAGAGAGTGAGCTCACGTGGCATGTGACCTCTGGCTTGTCCCCCTCGTCGACGTGCTGTGCCACAGCCCCGACAACCCCTTCGCCGAAGAGATCGCCGTCTACGACCGGGCCCTCGGCGCGGCCGGACTGCCCCCCGTCCCCGTCTTCGGCTACATGCCGGGCCTGTCCGGGGACGTGGCCCCGGTCGCGGGCTTCGACTACGACGCACTCCACTTCCTGCGCCGCGCCCACCTGCTGAACCTGTGCGGGCTGACCGTCACGCCGGTCGACGAACTGGGCGGCGACTACGCCCAGTTGCTGGAGATGTTCGAGACCACGGCCCAGCAGTCGCACCTGGTGTGGCACTACGACCACGCGGGCGCCTACGTTCCGGTCGACTTCGCGCACCCGCTGTCGAGCGACGAACTCCTGGAGGGCGGCGGACCGTTGGGATCGAGCCATGGTCTGCTGCGGGAACTCATGAGCGTGGCCCCGGTGCTCGGCATCGACCCGGACAACCCGCCGGCCGCGCCGGCCGCCCCCCGGCAGCCCACGGCCCTGGACGAACCGGCCGCGCCGGGGCCCGCGGACGACAGTCCGTTCGCGCGGGAACGGCATGTGTGGCTGGGACTGCATGCGGCGGTCACGCGCAGCCTGGGGCAGGGCTCGATGATCGTGTTCAGCTGACCGCCGGCGCTTCCGCGGAAACGGTCCGGCCCGGTACGGGCGTACCGGGCCGGACTCCTGCCGTCTTCCCGGGCTTCTCAGCGCGGGGACTCCGGCGGGCGCTGCCGGGGCATGTTCGGCCGCGAGCCGGGCGGCAGCGGGAACCGGCCGACCGGCCCGCCGTTCTCCCCCCGCGGCCCCCAGGCGACCAGCGACTGGGTCAGCAGGGGCGCCGGGCCGGCCCGGAACTCCACCATCCAGTCGGCCGTTTCGGCGCGGACGAGCTCCGAGACGTCCTCGGAGAAGCGGCGCAGCACGGTCAGGCAGCGCTCGGCCGCCTCGCTCGCCGTCCCCTCGGTCGGGCCCAACACCTCGCGCACGCACTCCGACGCCCAGTCGAACTGGAGCGCCTCCAGCCGCCGTTGCACCGCCTGCGCCGTGGAGACCGCCCGCATCCAGCCCGTCGTCAGGCCGAAGTAGCGGTCGCAGGCGACGCACGCGACGGCGCCCAGCAGGGCGAGGAACGCCCAAGTGGAGCCGGTGCGAATGGCCTTCGTCAGCTCCAGCAGTGGCAGTGCCGCGCCGATCACGGCGAAGACCGCGGCGGCGACCCGCAGGGCGCGGGCCCAACGGCGTTTCCAGGCGCGGTCGGCGAGGTACCAGTCGGCGAGGAGGAGCGCGCCGCTCTCCACCCACCGGTACAGCTCGTCGAGTCGCTGAGCGGGCTCCCCCCAGTCGCCGAGCGGGAAGGTCCGGCCGCGCAGATCTCCCCGGTGCCTCCCGTCCTGCTCCTTGGGGAGCCCCTCGGGCTGCATCTCAGGCTGGCTCACCCCTGCACTCCCTCTTCACCGCTGCTGCTCCGTACCCCTGTCACCGCCTCTTTCCTACCGCCGAACGGTTGGCCTTGTGTACCGGATCGCTCCTTTGCCGCCCGTAAGTGCCAGGGAATCGGGTATAGGGGGCGATATCCCCCTCACCCGAAAGAGTGGGTGGCCTGTGTGGACGTGACGGGGCGGGTGCGGCGAAACGTTCTGACGAGGCCTGACGGGAAGGGTGGGAGAGCCGGGACGCACGGCGTTGATCGTTCCGGAAGGCAATAGGGTGACACCCGTGAAGGTCCTCGTCATCGGCGGCGGCGCCCGCGAACATGCCCTGTGCCGCTCCCTGTCCCTCGACCCCGACGTCACCGCTCTGCACTGCGCTCCCGGCAACGCCGGCATCGCCGAGACCGCTCAGGTGCACCCGGTCGACGCCCTCGACGGCGCGGCGGTGGCGGAACTGGCCGCCTCGCTCGACGCCGACCTCGTCGTCGTCGGCCCGGAGGCCCCGCTGGTCGCCGGGGTCGCCGACGCCGTCCGCGCCCGCGGCATCCCCGCCTTCGGGCCGTCCGCCGAGGCGGCCCGCCTGGAGGGCTCCAAGGCGTTCGCCAAGTCCGTGATGGCCTCGGCGAACGTCCCCACCGCCCGCAGCTACGTCTGCACCACCCCCGCCGAGATCGACGCCGCGCTCGACGCCTTCGGCGCCCCCTACGTCGTCAAGGACGACGGCCTCGCGGCCGGCAAGGGCGTCGTCGTCACCCCCGACGTCGACGTGGCCCGCGCCCACGCGCTCGCCTGCGACCAGGTGGTGATCGAGGAGTTCCTGGACGGCCCCGAGGTCTCGCTCTTCGCCGTCACCGACGGCGAGACGGTCGTCCCGCTCCAGCCCGCCCAGGACTTCAAGCGCGCCCTCGACGGCGACCAGGGGCCGAACACCGGCGGCATGGGCGCCTACTCCCCGCTGCCCTGGGCCGACCCCGGCCTCGTGGACGAGGTCCTGCGCACCGTCCTCCAGCCGACCGTCGACGAGCTGCGGCGGCGCGGCACGCCGTTCTCCGGCCTGCTCTACGCCGGGCTGGCGATCACCTCGCGCGGCGTGCGCGTGATCGAGTTCAACGCGCGCTTCGGGGATCCGGAGACCCAGGTGGTTCTCGCCCGTCTGAAGACGCCGCTGGCCGGGCTGCTGCACGCTGCCGCGACGGGCTCGCTCGGGTCGTTCCCGGCGCTGCGGTGGGCGGACGACGCGGCGGTGACCGTCGTGGTCGCGTCGCACAACTATCCGGGGACGCCGCGTACCGGGGACGTCATCGAGGGCCTCGACGAGGCGGACGCCGTCTCCGACGCGTACGTGCTGCACGCGGGGACGGCGCGGGATGCTTCGGGTGCCGTGGTCAGTGCCGGCGGTCGCGTGCTGTCCGTGACGGCCACGGGGGCCGGGATTCCCGCTGCGCGGGAGCGGGCCTACGAGGCGGTGGCGTTGGTCCGGATGCGCGGGGCGCAGTACCGGACGGATATCGCTGCGGGCAAGGAGTAGGCCCCGATCCCGCCCTTTCACCGTTTCTCGCGGGGGCGGGCCCCCGCACCCCCTGAAACCGCGCTCCGCGCGGTCGTCCTCAAACGCCGGACGGGCTGAAGTGCTACCTCAGGCACCATCCAGCCCGTCCGGCGTTTGAGGACGAGCGGCGGAGCCGTGACAAGGGGTCTGGGGCGCAGCCCCAGGAAACGGCGAAGGGGCGGGACCGGGGCACCGCCCGCCGCAGGCGCAACCCCCACGCCCGAACCCAACCCTTGGGCAAAGCCATTCCATCGAGTGACCGATCCGCCAACCGGCTGACGAACGCCCCACGCCCCACTAGGGTGCCGCGCAGGCCGCCCGCCGAGCGTCCGGCAACTGGCCCACCGGCATTGCGATGTCAGAGGCCGGTGCCACAGTGGGGGGTGGTAACCGGCGGCCGGAGCACTACAGGCGACTGGGGGTGATCGGTCTCGTGGCAGGTACGGAAGCCGGCGCGCACACCGCGCGCCTCCGGGCCCTGGCGGTCCTGCGCGTCCGCAGCACCGCGCTGGCCGTCGCCCTGCTGCCCGCCGCGGCCGCGGTGGTGCTGCTGGCGGGCACGCTCATGGGCCGGATCCCGGACGGCGGCGTCGGGGCCGCGGCCCGTCCCGCCGTCGTCGCCGCGGCCCTGGCCGCGCTGGCCCTCGCCGGCGTCGTCGCGGCCGTGGTGGCACGGGCCCGGCCCGCGCTCAGCCCCACCGTGCCGATCCCCGAGGAGACCGCGCCGGACCTCTACCGGCTGGTGCGCGACCTGGCGGACCGGATGGACGTCCCGGCGCCCTCGGCCATAGCGCTCACCCCGGACTGCGACAGCTGGCTGGAGGACCGCACCCACCCGGCGCACCGCACCGCGGCCGGACGTCCGAGTCCGCTGCCCCGCCGCCGCACGGCCGCCGCGCCGGTCCTGGTGATCGGCTCGCCGTTCCTGTGGTGGATGCGCGTCGCCGAGCTGCGCGCCCTGCTGGCCCCGGTGGTGGCGGGCACGGGCCCGGCCGCCCACCCGGACATAGCGGCGGCCCGCCGCTTCGTCCGCGGCCTCGACGCGGCCGTCGCGGTCGCCGCGGGACGCCCGCTGCTGGCCTTCGTCGGCTGGACGGCCCGGATCCTGCTGCGCTCCTGCCGCGAGCACGCCGCCGAGATGGAGCGCGGCGTCGCCGCGGCCGCCTCCGAGCGCGCCCAGACGGTCGACTACGGCCTGCGCGTCGTCGCCCAGGAACAGGTCGGCCTGGCCTACGCGGGCTGGGACCGGCTGCTCAACCGGGTCGCCCTGCCCGCCTGGCGGATGGGCCGCTGGCCGTCCCGGCTGGACGCGGGCGTCGTCTCGGCGCTCACCGAGCTGTCCCGCCGGGACCGGCTCGCGGAGGGCTTCGCCTCCCGCCTCGGCGAGCGGCCCGCCTGCGACCTGCTGGAGGAGCCGGGCGTCATCGACGAGGCGGCCTCCCTGCTGGCCGCCCGGCTGTTCCACGGCGGCCCGCCGGAGCCCGGCCCCGACTGGTCCCCGGTCAGCTGGAGCCAGTACCCGGAGGAGGTCGTCGACCGCAAGTGGCGGGTCGAGGCCGCCCGGCTGCACCGCGTCCTGGAGGACGTCCTCGACGACGTCACGGACCCCGCCACGACCGGTCTGCCGTCCGCCCAGGAGAGCGCCGCCACCCCCGTCCCGCCCACCGTCGACCGCGTCCTCGACCGCCTCACCGGCCCGGCAGGGCCGGGCGTGGGCGAGCGGCTCGGCCACCGGCTCAGCGCCGAGCTCGCCCGCGAGGCCGGCCCCGGGACCCCGCCGGCCGCCTGTGAACCGGGGCTCGACGGCCTCGCCCCGCTGTTCCCGCTCCAGCCCCCGCGCAGCGGCCGGGAGCTGCTCACCGACCACGTGACGGCCATGATCTGCTGCGCCGCCGTCGACACCGCCGGCGCCGCCCCCGGCCTGGACTGGCTGGACGGCCCGGCCCTCCTCGTCGCCGGCGCCCGCCGCGCCGACCTGGCCCGCACCGTCCTCACCCTGATCGAGGACGGCGACGGAGAACCCCTGCGCGCCTGGCTGGGCGAGGTCGGGGTCCGCCCGGAGAAACCCGTACGGCTGGGCTGAGGGCGCTGGGGGAGACCACGTGAACCAGGGGGACGCGAACGGCCCGGGCGGCGAGGAAGGCGCCCCCCGGCAAGCCTGGGAGTCCGCCGCCCTGGCGCGCGCCGCGCACGACCCCTTCCCCGAGGCCCCCCTCGCCTGGCTGGCCGACGACGCCGCCGCGTCCGGCCGCCCCTGGTACGCCGTCGACGACGTCCGCCGCCCCCTCCGCGGCTTCACGTCCGACGCCGCCGTCGCCCCCGGCGAGTCCGTGGCGTTCCGGGTCACCGTGGAGCCCCCGCGCCCGTTCACCGTGGAGGTGCACCGCGTCGGGTACTACGCGGGCCACGGCGCCGCGCGGATGGCCGTCAGCCCGCCGCTGGACGGGACGGCGCAGCCGCCGCCGCTGGTCGCGGAGCGGGCCGTGTCGTGCCACCACTGGTGGCTGTCCTGGCGGCTGGACGTGCCGCCGCACTGGCCGCCGGGTGCCTACGTCGCCGTCCTGGGCACGGCCGACGGGCAGCGGGCGCACATCCCGTTCACCGTCCGCGACGGCACCCCCGCCGACCTGCTGCTCGTCCTCCCCGACCTCACCTGGCAGGCGGACAACGTCTACCCGGAGGACGGCCGCACGGGCGCCGGGCTGCGGTACGCGTGGGACGAGCGGGGCCGGCTGCTCGGCGAGGAGGACGCGGCCGTCACCGTCTGCGCCGACCGCCCGTACGCGGGCACCGGCCTGCCGCCCGACGCCGGGCACGTCTACGACGTCGTCCGTTGGGCCGAGCGCTACGGCTACGACCTCGGCTACGCCCACGCCACCGACCTGCACGCCGGCCGCGTCGACCCCACCCGCTACCGCGGCCTGGTCTTCCCCGGCCCGGACCGGTACTGGACGGCCCCCCTGCGCCGCGCCGTCGAGGCCGCCCGCGACGCCGGCACCTCGCTCGTCTTCCTCGGCGCGGGCGTCCTGGCCCGGCAGCTGGAGACCGCGCCCTCGCCGACCGGCCCGGACCGGCTGCTGACCTGCCGCAGGCAGCGCGCCGGCGGCCGGGCCGCGCCCTGGCGCGACACCGCCCCCGAGCAGCAGCTGCTCGGCATCCAGCACGCCGGCCGCGTCCCCCGCCCGGCCCCCCTCGTCGTCCGCAACACCGACCACTGGCTGTGGGAGGGCACCGGCGCCGCCGAGGGCGAGGAGCTGCCCGGCCTGGTCGCGGGCGACGCCGACCGCTACCACCCGCGCACCGCCCTCCCGCCGCACACCGAACGCATCCTGCTCGCCCACTCCCCGTACCGCGACGCCGCCGGCGTCCGCCGCCACCAGGAGACGTCCCTGTACCGCGCGCCGAGCGGCGCCCTCGTCTTCGCCTCCGGCACCTCCGGCTGGGCGCCCGCCCTCGACCGGCCCGGCCACACCGACCCCCGCGTCCAGCGCGCCACCGCCAACCTCCTGGACCACATCTGCAAACGCGCCTGACCCCCGCTCCGACGGGGCAGGCGGATACGGCAGAATCGAGGCGTTTGGACAAACAACCAGGAGGACGCGTGTCCGGATTCGTCGAGAAGCCCGAACCGGTAGAGGTACCGGGCCTTGTGCATCTGCACACCGGCAAGGTGCGCGACCTCTACCGCGACGCGGAAGGCCGGCTGGTGATGGTCGCCAGCGACCGCATGTCCGCCTACGACTGGGTGCTGCCCACCGAGATCCCCGACAAGGGCCGGATCCTCACCCAGCTCTCCCTGTGGTGGTTCGACCGCCTCACCGACCTCGTCCCCCACCACGTCCTCTCCACGGAGCTGCCGCCCGGCGCCCCCGCCGACTGGGCCGGCCGGACCCTCGTCTGCCGCTCCCTCGACATGCTCCCCGTCGAGTGCGTGGCCCGCGGCCACCTCGCCGGCTCCGGCCTGCGGGAGTACGAGGAGACCCGGACCGTCTGCGGCCTCGCCCTCCCCGAGGGGCTCACCGACGGCGCCGAGCTCCCGTCCCCGATCTTCACGCCCGCCACCAAGGCGGAGGTCGGCGAGCACGACGAGAACGTCTCCTACGAGGAGGTGGCCCGCCGCGTCGGCGCCGAGACGGCCGCCGAGCTGCGCCAGATCACCCTCGCCGTCTACGACCGCGCCCGCGGCATCGCCCGCGACCGGGGCATCGTCCTGGCCGACACCAAATTCGAGTTCGGCCGGGCGGAGGACGGCGAGCTGGTCCTCGCGGACGAGGTCCTGACCCCCGACTCCTCCCGCTTCTGGCCCGCCGACCAGTGGCAGCCGGGCCGCCCGCAGCCCTCGTTCGACAAGCAGTACATCCGCGACTGGCTGACCTCGCCCGCCGCCGGCTGGGACCGGCACGGCGAACTGCCGCCGCCCGCGCTGCCGGACGACGTCGTCGAGCAGACGCGCGCCCGGTACGTGGAGGCGTACGAGCGGCTGACGCTGACCCGCTGGACGTGATCACGGGAGCGGGCACGGCGACGGGCGCGACGGGCTCGGCGGACGCGGCGGACTCCTAAGAGGTCTCTCAGAGTTCCTCTGCCACAGTGGGACACCATGGCCCCTCCTGTCCCATCCGCCGGCCCCGGTAGTCACGGCAGTCCCGGCAGCCCCGCCGTGCTCGTCGTCGACGACGACCCCGAGGTCCGCGCCGCCGTCGTCGACGGCCTCGCCATCGAGGGCTACGACGTCCGGTCCGCCGCCGACGGGCTCGCCGCGCTCTCCGCCGTGGCCGCCGCCCCGCCCGCCGCGATCGTCCTCGACCTCGCCATGCCCGTCCTCGACGGCCTCGCCGTCTGCCGCCGGCTGCGCGAACTCGGCGACCGCACGCCCATCCTCGTGCTCACCGCCCGCGACGCCGTCTCCGACCGCGTCGCGGGCCTCGACGCGGGAGCCGACGACTACCTCGTCAAACCGTTCGCCCTCGACGAGCTGCTGGCCCGGCTGCGCGCCCTGCTGCGCCGCGCCGCCCCCGGCCCGGCCGGCGGCGCCGACGGCCGGGAGAGCGCCGGCCGGCTCGGGTACGCCGACCTCACCGTGGACCCCGCCACCCGCACCGGCGACCGCGGTGGGGAGCCCCTGGAGTTCACCCGCACCGAGTTCACCCTGCTGGAACTCTTCCTCCGGAACCCGGGCCAGGTGCTGCCCCGCGACACCATCCAGCAGCACGTCTGGGGCGCCGACTTCGGACCCGAGTCCAACTCCCTCTCCGTCTACATCGGTTACCTGCGCCGCAAACTGGAGGCGCACGGCGCGCCCCGCCTCCTGCACACCGTGCACGGCGTCGGCTACCGGCTGGCCGACCGGTGAACCCCGCCCCGTTCCGCCGCCGCCCGCTGCGCACCCGGCTGGCCGTCGTCACCTCCACCGCCGTCGCCCTCGTCGCGCTCGGCGTGCTGGCCGCCGCGTACGTGGTGATCCGCTACGAGATCAGGAACCAGCTCGACCTCCAGCTCAAACAGCAGGCCGGCACCCTCGTCCAGCAGGCGCGCGGCAGCGGCACCGGCGTGCTCTACGCCGAGTGCGCCTGGCTGGCCGCCCCCGCCTGCGCCCAGGTCGTCCCCGCCGACCCGGCCGCGCCCGGGCAGCGCGGCCTCGTGCTGCCCGTCACCGGCGCCACCCGCCGCGTCGCCGCCGGCACCCTCGGCGCCCACTACAGCGACATCGTCCGCGACGGCCGCTCGCTGCGGATGCTCACCACCCCGCTGGGCCACGGCCGCGCCCTGCAGGTGGCGGTCCGCTCGGACACCGTCGACAAGGGCGTGGAGCAGGCCGGGCTGCTGCTCGGCGCGGTCGGCGGGGGCGGCGTGCTGCTGGCGGCCGGACTCGGCTACGCCGCGTCGCGGACCGCCCTGCGCCCGGTCAGCCGGCTCACCGCCACCGCCGAACGCATCGCCGCCACCCGCGACCCGGCCCACCGGATCGACCTGCCGCCGGACGGGAAGCGGTCCCAGGACGAGATCACCCGGCTCGCCACCAGCTTCAACACCATGCTGGGCGAGCTGGAGGACGCGGTCGCCGCCCAGCGCCGGCTCGTCGCCGACGCCTCGCACGAACTGCGCACCCCGCTCACCGCACTCCGCACCAACGCCGAGCTCCTCGCCCGCGCCGAACGCCTCACGCCTGCCCAGCGCGACCGCGCGGCCGGCGCCCTCGGCCGCCAGCTGCGCGAGGTGACCGGCCTCGTCAACGACCTGATCGAGCTGGCCCGCGACGAGGAGCCGCGCCAACTCGTCGAACGGGTACGGCTCGACGCGCTCACGGAGCGCTGCGTGGCCGCCGCGCGCGGTCACTGGCCGGCGACCCCCTTCGCCCTGGAGACCGGGGAAGTGGCGGACGTCACCGTGCCGGGCGTGCCCGCCCGGCTGGCGCGGCTGCTGTCCAACCTGCTCGACAACGCCGCCAAGTTCAGCCCGCCCGGCGCCGCCGTCGAGGTCCGCCTGGACCGGCGCCCGGACGCGCTGGACCTCACCGTCCGCGACCACGGCCCCGGCATCTCGGACGAGGACCTGCCGCACGTCTTCGACCGCTTCTACCGCTCCCGGCAGGCCCGCGCCCTGCCCGGCTCGGGCCTCGGCCTGGCGATGGCCCGGCAGATCGCCCGCGCGCACGGCGCGGAACTCACGGCGGAACGGCCCGCGAGCGGACCGGGCGCCCTCTTCCGCCTGCGCTTCCCGGACGGGGAGTGACGCGGCGGGTACGACGAAGGCCCCGGTCACAGGACCGGGGCCTTCTCTCTGAGCGGACGACGAGGCTCGAACTCGCGACCTCAACCTTGGCAAGGTTGCGCTCTACCAACTGAGCTACGTCCGCATGCCCCGCGCGTTTCCGTGCGGTGCGGGTACCACTATAGCCAACCCTGAGACCGTGCGATGCGCGCCGCCGCGTGCCGGTTCTCCGCACCCAGCTTCGCGGCCGCCGCCGAGAGGTAGTTCCGGACCGTCCCCGGCGTCAGCCGGGCCCGCTCCGCGATCTCCGCGATCGGCGCCCCGTCCTCCGCCAGCTCCAGCAGCTCGGCCTCCCGCGCGGTCAGCGGCGAGTCGCCCGCGCTGATCGCGTCGGCCGCCAAGTGCGGGTCCACGTAACGGCTTCCCGCGTGCACGGTCCGGATGATCTCGGCGAGCCGTCGCGCCGAGACGGTCTTGGGGACGAACCCCCGGACGCCCGCCTCCAGGGCCCGCTTCAGGTGCCCGGGCCGCCCGTGACCGGTCACGATCATGCTGCGGCAGCCGGGCACTTCGGCCCGCAGGGCTGTGGCCACCGTCACGCCGTCCGCCCCCGGCATCTGGAGATCCAGCACCGCCACGTCCGGCCGGTGCGCCCGCGCCATGGCGATCGCCTCCGGCCCCGAGGCGGCCTCCGCGACCACCTGAAGATCGTCCTCCAGGCCCAGCAGGGCGGCGAGCGCGCCCCGGATGAGGTGTTCGTCGTCGGCGAGCAGCAGGGTGATCATGCCGGGTCTCCGGGGTTCGGGGTGAGGGCGGGCGCGGGCCCGGGCGCGGGGGCGGGCCGGGCGTCGTCCGGCACCGGTCCTTCCACCACCGGCCCTTCCGCCACCGGCACCTCCTCGGCCGCCACCGGCACCTCCTCGGCCGCCACCGGCACCTCCTCGGCCGCCACCGGCACCTCCTCGGCCGCCACCGGCACCTCCTCCGCCGCCGCCAGCGGCACCTCCACCGTCAGCAGGAACGTCGCCTTGGCCCGCCGCCCGGCCTCCAACGTGCCCCCGAGCGCCGTCACCCGCTCCCGCAGCCCGGCCAGCCCGGAACCGCCCGCGGTCTCCGAGCCGCCGGAGACCCCGTCGTTCTCCATCTCCAGCACCGCCGACGCGCCCGCGACCCGCAGCCGGATGGCGCAGCGCCGCGCCTCCGCGTGCCGCAGCACGTTCGTCGTGCCCTCACGCACCACCCAGGCCAGGACGGACTGCACCGCGTCCGGCAGCGCGTCCCCCGGCCCGTCGTCGATGCGGCAGGCGATCCCCGCCGCGCCCAGCACCCCGCGCGCCCCGACCAGTTCCGTGTGCAGGTCGGCCTGCCGGTAGCCGCGCACCAGCTCACGCATGTCGCGCTGCGCGTCCCGCGCGACGCGCTGCACCTCGGTCATCTGCTCCAGCGCGGCCGGCGAGCCCCGGCGCGCCAGCTCGGCCGCGAGCTCGCTCTTGAGGGCGATCACGGTGAGGTTGCGTCCGAGCACGTCGTGCATGTCCCGGCCGAAGCGCAGCCGTTCCTCCGCGACGGCCAGCCGCGCCTGCACGGTCCGGGCGTGCTCCGCCTCCCACATCACCGCCAGCATCCAGCCCGCGCTCCGTATGGTGGCCAGCGCCCACAGCGCGACGACCCAGACCAGCACCATGGTGATCAGCGCGCCGACCGGCCGGCCGCCGAACGGCAGGACGGCGACGGCCGTGGCGACGCTGCCCAGCAGGGACCACCACAGGTAGGTCCGCACCCGGGGCGCCACCAGGCTGAGCGAGCCGAAGAAGACCAGCGGCCCGCCCAGCGGCACCATGGGCCGCGACGAGGCGTCCGTCGGCCCCTCCGCCCGCACCATGAAGACCAGCTGCACCACGGAGGCCACCAGCAGCACGCCGGAGAGGGCGATCCACCGCCAGGGCGCCGGGTGCCGCAGCCGGTAGTGGTCCAGGGCCCGGCGGAAGAGGACCATGCCCACCCCGCACTGCGCCCAGCCGAGCAGCAGCAGGACGACGTCACCGGATCCGCCGCGGCCCGGGGACCCGCTCAGGAGCGCGAGGGTGGGGACGAGCGGGAAGAGGCCGGGCAGCAGATAAAGGGTCCACCGCGTGTAGCTGTCGACCTGGGCGATCCTGCTCCGCCCCCGCCAGCCGCCCACGCGCGTCCGCACTCCCAAGGCGCCCTTGGCCCCGCCGGCCCCCATGATCTCTCCCTGTCGTCCGGCGTCGTCCGGCACGAAAAAAGACCCCGGTCGCGGAGACCGGGGTCTTTCTCTGGAGCGGACGACGAGGCTCGAACTCGCGACCTCAACCTTGGCAAGGTTGCGCTCTACCAACTGAGCTACGTCCGCATGTGCTCCGCGCTTCCGTGCGGTGCGAACACCACTCTACCTGATCCACCGAGGTGGTCGGGACGAGCGATGAGAGCGGGTGACAGGGATCGCACACTGCGCCTCCCCCTTGGAAAGGGGGCGCTCTACTACTGAGCTACACCCGCGCGACCATTCTCCGGACCACATGTGTGGCCGGTGAACGGCTGGAGCGGGTGACAGGAATCGCACACTGCGCCTCCCTCTTGGAAAGAGGGCGCTCTACTACTGAGCTACACCCGCGCGTCCACTCGTCAGAACCGCCGAAGCGGTGCCGACGAACGGCGAGAGCGGGTGACAGGGATCGCACACTGCGCCTCCCCCTTGGAAAGGGGGCGCTCTACTACTGAGCTACACCCGCGCGTCTCGTGGGGTTTCGGCCTTTCGGCCTCGCCCCTCGGCGTGTTCCAGACTCTAGCGGATCATGTGGGGGGGAATGCAAATCCGGTGCGGGGGCCGGGATCTGAGGGGTGGCCGGATCCGGTCGCCCCGCGCCGGGGGAGGGGGCGCGGTTCACCCCTGAGGGGGGAGCTCCCGCGAGGGGGGCGGAGGGGCCCCACCGCCCCCACCGCCCCCGGCGCCCGATCGTCAGTTCGCCGCCTCGAACGCCTCGTACACCTTCTTGGGGATCCGGCCGCGCGGCGGCACGTCCATGCCGTGCGAGCGGGCCCACGCCCGGACGGCCGCCGGGTCCGGCTCGACGGAGGTGCGGCGGTACGCCTTCCCGGAGCGGGAGCGCTTCCGGCCGGCGTCCAGGTAAGGCTCCAGGGCGTGCCGGAGTTTCTTCGCATTGGCGGTGCTGAGGTCGATCTCGTACGACTTGCCGTCGATGCCGAAGGTGACGGTCTCCGCGGCCTCGCCCCCGTCGATGTCATCAAAGAGCGTCACTACCACACGCTGCGCCACGGAATGGGTCCTTTCAGCCTGTACCGCCGCGCTGACCTGCGGCGATGCATGGGTTTAGGTGGTTCTCGGGCAATGCCTTTTCCGAGGTTCCGCAAAGGGTATTGCCTGACGGGGCCCAGTTAATTCCGTCCGCCCGCCCCGGTGCAATGGGAACCGTGTGGTCTTCCGGGGTTTTTCCCGGATTTTTTCGACGGGCGCCGATGGAGAGGCCGGGGTAAAGCGCCCGGACCGCCCGTGATATCTACCCGCGTAGATTTTCGGGGCGGGTACGCTGGCTTCACCGCTTCAGCTCACGCACCACACCACCGGGAGTGCCAGTGGCACGCGTCGTAGTCGACGTCATGCTCAAGCCGGAGATCCTCGACCCGCAGGGGCAGGCGGTGCAGCGCGCGCTGCCACGCCTGGGCTTCGAGGGGATCGCCGACGTCCGTCAGGGCAAGCGATTTGAACTCGAGGTGGAGGGACCGGTCGACGACGCCGCCCTCGCCCGGATCCACGAGATGGCGGAAACGTTTCTCGCCAACACCGTGATCGAGGACTTCACCGTGCGGGTCGACTCGTGACCGCACGTGTAGGGGTCGTCACCTTCCCCGGCACCCTCGACGACCGCGACACCCAGCGCGCCGTCCGCATCGCCGGCCTGGAGCCCGTACCCCTCTGGCACCGCGACAAGGACCTCCACCAGGTCGACGCGGTCGTCCTGCCCGGCGGCTTCTCGTACGGCGACTACCTGCGGGCCGGTGCCATCTCCCGCTTCTCGCCGGTGATGGAGACCGTTATCGAGCAGGCGAAGGGCGGCCTGCCCGTCCTCGGCATCTGCAACGGCTTCCAGGTCCTCACCGAGACCCACCTGCTGCCCGGCGCGATGCTCCGCAACAACCACCTGCACTTCATCTGCCGGGACCAGAAGCTCCGCGTCGAGAACGCGGACACCGCCTGGACGGCCGACTACGAAGCGGGCCAGGAGATCTCCGTCCCGCTGAAGAACATCGACGGCCGCTACGTGGCCGACGAGCGGACCCTGGACGAGCTGGAGGCCGAGGGCCGGGTGGTCTTCCGCTACCTGGACGGCAACCCCAACGGCTCGCTCCGTGACATCGCCGGCATCACCAACGCCGCCGGCAACGTCGTCGGCCTGATGCCGCACCCCGAGCACGCGGTCGAGCCGCTGATCGGCACGGGCCGCACCGACGGCCTCGGTTTCTTCACGTCGATCCTCAAGAAGCTGGTCACGTCATGACGCTCGACACGGTCAAGCACGCCAACGAAACGCCCGACGTCGAACAGCCCTGGGCCGAACTCGGGCTCAAGCAGGACGAGTACGAGCGCATCCGCGCCATCCTCGGCCGCCGCCCCACCGGCGCCGAGCTCGCCATGTACTCCGTGATGTGGTCCGAGCACTGCTCGTACAAGAGCAGCAAGGTCCACCTCCGCCAGTTCGGCGAGAAGGCCCCCGAGAACGACGCGCTCCTCGTCGGCATCGGCGAGAACGCCGGCGTCGTCGACGTCGGCCAGGGCTACGCGGTCACCTTCAAGGTCGAGTCGCACAACCACCCCTCGTACATCGAGCCCTACCAGGGCGCGGCCACCGGCGTCGGCGGCATCGTCCGCGACATCCTCGCCATGGGCGCCCGCCCGGTCGCCGTGATGGACCCGCTGCGGTTCGGCGCCGCCGACCACCCGGACACCAAGCGCGTCCTGCCGGGCGTCGTCGCGGGCATCGGCGGCTACGGCAACTGCCTGGGCCTGCCCAACATCGGCGGCGAGGTCGTCTTCGACCCCTGCTACCAGGGCAACCCGCTGGTCAACGCGCTCTGCGTGGGCGTGATGAAGCACGAGGACATCCACCTCGCCAAGGCCTCCGGCACCGGCAACAAGGTCGTCCTCTACGGCGCCCGCACCGGCGGCGACGGCATCGGCGGCGTCTCCGTCCTCGCGTCGGAGACCTTCGACTCGACCGGCCCGGCCAAGCGCCCGGCCGTCCAGGTCGGCGACCCCTTCCAGGAGAAGCTCCTCATCGAGTGCACCCTGGAGCTCTTCCGCGAGGACCTCGTCGAGGGCATCCAGGACCTCGGCGGCGCCGGCCTCTCCTGCGCCACCAGCGAGCTTGCCTCGGCCGGCTCCGGTGGCATGCGCGTCGAGCTGGACACCGTCCCGCTGCGCGACGCCACGCTCTCGCCCGAGGAGATCCTCATGAGCGAGTCGCAGGAGCGCATGTGCGCGATCGTCGAGCCCGGCAAGATCGACCGCTTCCTGGAGATCTGCGAGAAGTGGGACGTCATCGCCACCGTCATCGGTGAGGTCACCGACGGCGAGCGGCTGGAGATCTTCTGGCACGGCGAGCAGATCGTCGACGTCCCGCCGCGCACCGTCGCCCACGAGGGCCCGGTGTACGAGCGCCCGTACGCCCGCCCCGAGTGGCAGGACGCGCTCCAGGCCGACGGTGCCGACAAGCTGCCCCGGCCGGAGACGGCCGAGGAACTGCGCGCGCAGGTCCTGAAGGTCGTCGCGTCCCCGAACCAGGCGTCCAAGTCCTGGATCACCGGCCAGTACGACCGCTTCGTGCAGGGCAACACCGTCCTCGCCCAGCCCGAGGACTCCGGCATGGTCCGGATCGACGAGGAGACCGGCCTCGGCGTCGCGGTCGCCACGGACGGCAACGGCCGGTACGCCAAGCTCGACCCGTACGCGGGCGCGCAGCTGGCGCTGGCCGAGTCGTACCGGAACGTGGCCGCCACCGGCGCCCGCCCGCTGGCGATCTCCAACTGCCTCAACTTCGGCTCCCCCGAGGACCCGGGCGTCATGTGGCAGTTCGCCGAGGCCACGCGCGGCCTCGCGGACGGCTGCCTGGAGCTCGGCACGCCGGTCACCGGCGGCAACGTCTCGCTGTACAACCAGACCGGCGAGACCGCCATCCACCCGACGCCCGTCGTCGCCGTGCTGGGCGTCATCGACGACGTCGCCCGCCGCACGCCGATGGCGTTCGCCGAGGAGGGCCAGCTGCTCTATCTGCTGGGCGACACCCGGGACGAACTGGGCGGCTCCGCCTGGTCCCAGGTGATCCACGACCACCTCGGCGGCCTGCCGCCGGCTGTGGACCTGGGCCGCGAGAAGCTCCTCGCCGAGATCCTGATCTCGGCGTCGCGGGACGGGATGGTGGACGCCGCCCACGACCTGTCCGACGGCGGGCTCGTCCAGGCCGTCGTGGAGTCCTGCCTGCGGGGCGGGAAGGGCGCGCGCCTGGTCGTCCCGGACGGCCTCGACGCCTTCACCTTCCTGTTCTCCGAGTCGGCGGGGCGGGCGGTCGTCTCCGTGCCGCGCAGCGAGGAACTTCGCTTCACGGACATGTGCGGGGCGCGGGGCTTGCCCGCGACGCGGGTCGGCGTCGTGGACGGCGATTCCGTCGAGGTTCAGGGCCACTTCACGCTGCCGCTGGCGGAGCTGCGCGAGGCGCACGAGGGAACGCTCCCGGCGTTGTTCGGGTAGGGGGTCCCCAGCCCCGCCCCTTCACTGTTTCTTGCGGGGGCCCGGCCCCCGCACCCCCGAAACCGCGCTCCGCGCGGTTGTCCTCAAACGCCGGACAGGCTGAGAGTGCCCGCTCGGGCACCATGCAGCCCGTCCGGCGTTTGAGGACCTCGCGGCGAAGCCGCGATGCCGGGGGCCGGGCCGGTCGCAATCCAGCCCGGCCGGCGTTTGAGGACGAGCGGCGGAGCCGCGATCAGGGGGTCTGGGGCGCAGCCCCAGGAATCGGCGAAGGGGTGGGACCGGGGCTCGACTCCTCGGTGGCCGCACCCCGCGGCAGCCGCAGCGCGAAGACGAACGCAAGCACCATCGCCCCCGCCGCGCACAGGAACACCACGTCCACCGCGGACGTGAACGCCTCGACCGCATCGGCGCGTTCGGCCCCGCGCAGGGCGGAGAGGCCACTCGTCGTCCCACCCGGCCCCTCCGCCGCGTACACACGAGCAAGCACCGTCCCGAACACCGCCGTGCCCAAAGCACTGCCGAGCGTCTGGAAGAAGCGGATCCCGGTCGTGGCGACGCCGAGCCGCCGCGGCGGCACAGCCTGCTGCGTCATGGCGATGAGCTGCCCCAGAAGCTGCCCGAAACCGACGCCGAGCAGCAGCATCTCGCCCCGTACGGCCCACAGGTCCGTCCCCGTACCGGACAGCGCCAGCAGTCCCATGGCGACGGCGGAGCAGGCCGACCCGGAGAGCACGGTGGTGCGCGGCGCCCAGCCGAGCCGGGCGGTGAGCAGGCCGACGGCGGTCAGGCCGAGGGCCAGCGGGAGCATGAAGAGGCTCGCGGCGGTCGGCTCGATGCCCCGGGCGATCTGCAGGTAGAGCATCACGTAGACGATCGAGCCCATGAAGGCCACCCCGGAGAGGGCCTGCACGGCGTAGGCGAGGCGTACGGTCCGGATGCGGAACAGGCTGGGCGGGAGCACGGGTTCGGCCGCCGTGGCCTGCCGCCACAGGAACAGCGCCAGCAGCACCACCGCTCCGCCGATGAGCCCGAGGATCACCGGGGAGCCCCAGCCGTGTTCCCGGCCGCCCCACTCGGTGACCAGCAGCAGCGCGGTGGAGAAGGCGGCGGCCAGCGCGGCCCCGAGGTAGTCGACGCGGTGCCGGACGCCGGGCGCGGGGAGGCGGAGGACCACCGCGGCGACTACCAGCACGGCGACGCCGATGGGCAGGTTGACGTAGAAGATCCAGCGCCAGTCGGCGTGGTCGGCGAGGTACGCGCCGAGCAGCGGGCCCAGGGCCATGCCGGCCCCGGCGACCAGCCCGCCGACGGCGGAGCCCTTGGCGGCGCCCTTCTTCGCGGGGTCCTTCAGCTGGGCGATGACGACCATGGTGACGCTCATCAGCCCGCCGCCGCCGACGCCTTGGACGGCCCGGAAGACGATGAGCCACTCCATCGAGCCGGCCGCGCCGCAGAGCGCCGAGCCCGCGAGGAAGACCGCGATCGCGCCCAGGAAGACCCGCTTGGCCCCGAGGGTGTCGCAGAGCTTGCCGTACAGCGGCAGGGCGGCCGTGGCCGCGAGGGCGAACGCGGTGATGAGCCAGGGGATGCGGTCGATGCCGTGGGCCGGGTCGAGGTCCTCGGCGATCGGGACGGTGACGGCCGAGACGATGTTCTGGTCGAGGACGGCCAGCAGCATCGTGACGAGGCAGACGACGAAGCCGGTCCGCCGCCGGGCGGCGGTCATGGGTGCGGTCATGGGAGACAGCCTGGAGCATGAATGTGTACCCGGTCAATTCTTCATCCCGACCAAAAGTTCATCCTGGTATAGTCCTGCCATGACGCAAGGGCAGCCGGGGCTGCGGGAACGCAAGAAGCTCCAGACCCGCCGCAAGCTGATGCAGGTCGCCGTCGAACTCTTCGAGGAGCGCGGCTACGACAAGGTCTCGGTCGCCGAGATCGCCGCCGCGGCGGACGTCTCGAAGATGACCGTCTTCAACTACTGCGGCAGCAAAGAGGACATCCTCGTCGGCGCGCTGGAGGACCACGTCGACGACGTCGCCCGGGCGGTGCGCGAGCGCGCGCCCGGCGAGTCCGTGGTGCACGCGGTGCGACGGCAGTTCCTCGCCTACGTCGACGCCTCCGAACCGGCGGTCGGCATGTGCGACGACCCCTTCGTCCTCCGGCTGCGCCGGCTCATCGTCGAGACCCCCGTCCTGCTCGCCCGCGCCCGGGAGATCGCCCACCGCAGCGAGCGGCTGCTGGCCGAGGAACTGGCCGCCGTCGGCGACCCGGCCATGGCCCACATCGTCGCCGGGCAGATCATCGGCCTGCGGTACTCCCTCGTCGCCCTCAACCAGCGCCGCCTGCTGGCCGGGGAGCCCGCCGCCTCCTTCGCCGGCGAGGCCAGGGCGCTGGCGCAACGGGCGTTCGACACGCTCGAATTCGGCCTCGGCGACTACGGAGCGGTACGGCCGGACACGGCCGGCTGACCAGGGCGGGCCCCCGCTCGCCCGCGCTGGTTACGCTCGGTCCATGACCGCCGCGCAGCGCAAGCCGAAGACCCGCAGCTACGACCCCGCCAAGGTGCGGGCCGCCCTGGACGGCCAGTTGGACGCCCTGCGACGAGCGGTGAGCACCCTCTGCGAGGGCCCCGACGCGGCCGCGGCGCTGGCCCGGCCCACCCGGCTGGGCGACTGGACGGTCCGCGACCTGATCGCCCACCTCGCCATCGCGCTGGAGTCCCTGCCCGGCCGCCTCGCCGAGCCCGCGCCCGACCCCGCCGCGCCCCGCGTGGGCCTGCGGGACTTCCTCGCCGGCATGCGGACCGGGGAGTCGGCCGTCGCGGCCGCGGCGACCGCCGAGTCGCACACGCTGGGTGACGAACCGGCCGCCGTCGCGGCCCGGTTGGACGAGGCGGCCGCCCGGCTCTCCGCCGCCGTCGCGGCCGCCGATCCGGCCGCGCCGCTCGCCACCGTGCTCGGCCCCGCGACCGTCGCGGACTACACGCTCACCCGCCTGCTGGAAGCCGTCGTCCACGCCGACGACCTCGCCGCGGCCACCGGCGTCCCCGTCGCCCACGACCGGCAGGCCCTGGCCACCGTCACCCGGATGCTCGCCGACGCGCTGGCCGTCGCGGCGCCCGGCGGCTCCGTGGAGGTCCGGATCCCGCCCTTCGCCGTCGTCCAGTGCGTCGCGGGCCCCCGGCACACCCGCGGCACCCCGCCGAACGTTGTCGAGACCGACCCGCTGACCTGGATCCGGCTGGCCTCCGGCCGCGCGGACTGGGCCGCCGCCGTCGAGGACGCGCTGGTCAGCGCGAGCGGCGAACGGGCGGATCTGTCCGGACAACTCCCTTTGTTCGGCTGAGTACCCGTGCGTCCGAACCCGCTGCCGCGTGACGGGGCGTCGCTGTCCGTGGTGTGAGCCATCCCCGGTCGTCCCCGGTTCGGATGAACCTCGTCCCTGCCATAGACTCGAGGTGTGCCTCGTGGTGACGGACGACTCAACCACGACCTGCTCCCCGGCGAGAAGGGCCCCCAGGACGCTTGCGGCGTCTTCGGTGTCTGGGCGCCGGGTGAAGAGGTCGCCAAACTCACCTATTTCGGGCTGTATGCGCTGCAGCACCGTGGACAGGAGTCCGCGGGCATCGCGGTGAGCAACGGCTCCCAGATCCTGGTCTTCAAGGACATGGGCCTGGTCTCCCAGGTCTTCGACGAGACCTCCCTCGGCTCACTGAGCGGCCATATCGCCGTGGGCCACGCCCGGTACTCCACCACCGGGGCCTCGGTGTGGGAGAACGCCCAGCCGACCTTCCGCGCGACCGCCCACGGCTCCATCGCCCTCGGTCACAACGGCAACCTGGTCAACACGGCCGAGCTGGCCGAGATGGTCGCCGCGCTGCCGCGCGACGGCGGCCGGGCCACCCAGGTCGCCGCGACCAACGACACGGACCTGGTCACCGCCCTGCTCGCCGGCCAGACGGACGACGACGGCAAGCCGCTGACCGTCGAGGAGTCGGCCGCCAAGGTCCTCCCCGCCGTCCAGGGCGCCTTCTCGCTCGTCTTCATGGACGAGCACACGCTCTACGCCGCCCGCGACCCGCAGGGCATCCGCCCGCTGGTCCTCGGCCGGCTGGAGCGCGGCTGGGTGGTCGCCTCCGAGACCGCCGCCCTGGACATCGTGGGCGCGGCGTTCGTCCGCGAGGTCGAGCCCGGCGAGCTCGTCGCCATCGACGAGAACGGCGTCCGGACCAGCCGGTTCGCCGAGGCCCGCCCCAAGGGCTGCGTCTTCGAGTACGTCTACCTCGCGCGCCCCGACACCGACATCGCGGGCCGCAACGTCTACCTCTCCCGGGTGGAGATGGGCCGCCGGCTCGCCGCCGAGGCCCCGGCCGAGGCCGACCTGGTCATAGCGACCCCGGAGTCCGGCACCCCGGCCGCCGTCGGCTACGCCGAGGCCAGCGGGATCCCTTACAGCGCGGGCCTGGTCAAGAACAGCTACGTCGGCCGGACCTTCATCCAGCCCAGCCAGACCATCCGCCAGCTGGGCATCCGGCTGAAGCTCAACCCGCTGAAGGAGGTCATCCGCGGCAAGCGCCTGGTCGTCGTGGACGACTCCATCGTCCGCGGGAACACCCAGCGCGCCCTCGTCCGGATGCTCCGCGAGGCCGGCGCCGCCGAGGTCCACATCCGGATCTCGTCCCCGCCGATCAAGTGGCCCTGCTTCTTCGGCATCGACTTCGCCACCCGCGCCGAGCTGATCGCCAACGGCATGACGGTCGACGAGATCGGCAAGTCCCTCGGCGCCGACTCCCTGGCGTACATCTCCATCGACGGCATGATCGAGGCGACCGCCATCCCCAAGGGGAACCTCTGCCGCGCCTGCTTCGACGGCGAGTACCCGATGGACCTGCCCGACCCCGAGCTGCTCGGCAAGCACCTGCTGGAGACCGAGCTCGCAGGCGGCCACGACGCCGCGGACGCCCTGCGCCGCCCGTAAGAACGACACGAAAGATCTCGAGACCCACATGTCTGCAGAGACCACCGGTGCCAGCTACGCAAGCGCGGGCGTCGACATCGAGGCGGGCGACCGCGCCGTCGAACTCATGAAGGAATGGGTGAAGAAGGCCACCCGCCCCGAGGTCGTCGGCGGCCTCGGCGGCTTCGCCGGCCTCTTCGACGCGAGCGCCCTCAAGCGCTACGAGCGCCCCCTCCTCGCCTCCGCCACCGACGGCGTCGGCACCAAGGTGGACATCGCCCGCCGCATGGGCGTCTACGACACCATCGGCCACGACCTGGTCGGCATGGTCGTCGACGACCTCGTGGTCTGCGGCGCCGAGCCGCTGTTCATGACCGACTACATCTGCGTCGGCAAGGTCCACCCCGAGCGGGTCGCCGCGATCGTCAAGGGCATCGCCGAGGGCTGCACCCTCGCCGGCTGCGCGCTGGTCGGCGGCGAGACCGCCGAGCACCCCGGGCTGCTCGGCGCGGACGAGTTCGACGTGGCGGGCGCCGGCACCGGAGTCGTCGAGGCCGACCGGCTGCTCGGCGCCGAGCGGGTCCGTGCGGGTGACGTCGTCATCGCGATGGCCTCCTCCGGACTTCACTCGAACGGGTACTCGCTGGTACGCCATGTGCTCCTCGACCGGGCCGGCTGGTCGCTGGACCGCGAGGTCCCCGAGCTCGGCCGCACCCTCGGTGAGGAGCTGCTGGAGCCGACCCGGATCTACTCGCTGGACTGTCTGGCGCTCACCCGGACGACCGAGGTGCACGCCTTCTCGCACATCACCGGCGGTGGACTCGCCAACAACCTCGCCCGGGTGATCCCCGATCACCTGCACGCGGAGATCGACCGCGCGACCTGGACGCCGGACCCGGTGTTCACCCTGGTCGGCGAGGTCGGCGGGGTCGAGCGCCTGGAACTGGAGAAGACCCTCAACATGGGCGTCGGCATGATGGCCGTCGTGCCCGCGGAGTCGGTCGACGCCGCCCTGACCACGCTGGCCGACCGGGGCGTCGAGTCCTGGGTCGCCGGTGAGATCACCGAGCGCGGCGACCGTGCCGAGGCGGCGGTGCTCGGCGGAGACTACGGTGACAGTGGTGCCCACACGGCCTGACCGGGCCCGGGCAGCACAGAACCCGGTCCGGGGCGAGGCCCCGGACCGGGTCGGAGAAAGCTATCGCGTCAAGCGCGGCGACGGTAGACGGACTGGCCGGACGCCTGGTGCTCGTCCTCGTCGTCCTCGTCGTTGTAACGCGCCGCGTACTGAGCGTACGGGTCGTCGTCCAGCTCATCGTCGAGTGGCGGCTCGCTCTTCGGCGGCTGCTTCGTCGGCGATGCGCCCAGCTCATCGGCCAGGCGTGAGAGGTCGGTCCCACCGCTGTTGTACTTCAGCTGGCGGGCGACCTTTGTCTGCTTGGCCTTGGCCCGGCCGCGCCCCATGGCTCGACCCCCTCAATTACGGGGCTCGACGGCCCCAGAGTCTTGACACGCGTTCACTGTCATGAGTCAGAGCGGATTCCCGCAGAGGAATCCGGCCTGTAGGACTTCAACGGTACCTGCTTCCGCGGCCATACGGTACGTCGCCCGCATGACGTGCCACGGAGCACAACCTTAGGGGCGCCCCGTCCCCGCTGGTCAGCTGCGATTTTAACCCGTCCCGGGCGGCGACCCGCCGAGGGGTGGTGAGGGATGTCTCCCTTGTCGTCCCCCACCGCCCCCGGCGGTCCGCTCTGTCGGGACCACTGTGCGGACCCCGACCACCCGAGCGGACCGGGACCCGCGCCGGCTACGTCCCCGCCGTCCCTGGCGTCACTGCCGTACCTGACGCGGCACCCCGGCCGAACCGGTCCCGCGCGCCTCCGCCATCCGCTGCTCGGCGAGCCGGTCGGCCGCCGCCGCGGGCGGGATGCCGTCCGCCGCCGCCCGCTCGAATATGGCCAGCGTGGTGTCGTAGATCTTCGCCGCCTTGGCCTTCGCCCGGTCGAAGTCGAAGCCCTTGAGCTCCTCCGCGACCTGGATGACGCCGCCGGCGTTCACCACGTAGTCCGGCGCGTAGAGGATGCCGCGGTCGGCGAGGTCCTTCTCCACCCCCGGGTGCGCGAGCTGGTTGTTGGCCGCACCGCAGACGACGGTCGCCGTGAGGGCCGCCACCGTCTCGTCGTCCAGAGCGCCGCCGAGGGCGCAGGGCGCGTAGACGTCCAGCGGTGCGCGCACCAGGACGTCGACGTCCGAAACGGCCGTGACCTGGGGGAACTTCTCGGTGATCGCCTCGACGGCGGCCTGCTTGACGTCGGTGACGACGACCTCCGCGCCGTCCTCGACCAGGTGCTGCACCAGGTAGCGCCCGACCTTGCCGATCCCGGCGACGCCGACCCGCCGGCCGCGCAGCGTGGGCTCGCCCCACTGGACGCGCGCCGCGGCCCGCATGCCCTGGAAGACGCCGAACGCGGTGAGCACGGACGAGTCGCCGGCGCCGCCGTTCTCGGGGGAGCGGCCGGTGGTCCAGCGGCACTCGCGGGCGACGACGTCCATGTCCCGCACGTACGTGCCGACGTCGCACGCGGTGACATAGCGGCCGCCGAGAGAGGCCACGAACCGTCCGTAGGCGAGCAGGAGTTGCTCGGTCTTGATCGCGTCCGGGTCGCCGATGATCACGGCCTTTCCGCCGCCGTGCTCCAGACCCGCCAGCGCGTTCTTGTACGACATGCCGCGCGCGAGGTTGAGGGCGTCGCGGACGGCCTCCTCCTCGGAGGCGTAGGCGTGGAAGCGGGTGCCGCCGAGCGCCGGGCCCAGGGCGGTGGAGTGGAGGGCGATCACGGCCTTGAGGCCGGTCTCGCGGTCCTGGCAGAGCACGACCTGCTCGTGCCCGCCGAGTTCGGAGCCGAACAGGGTGTGCAGCACGCTCTCGGACTCGGCTGGGGAGGTGGGACGTACGTCAGTCACGGTGGTGACTCCATATGTCTCGCGCTTCGCCCTCCCGGGGGTGGGGGAGGGCCGGTTGGCACGAGGGTAGGGCCTGACGGCCCCGCGTAAGGGTGCGGTGCCGAGGATCACTCTCCCGGGCCCCCGTCCCGTGGGACGATTCGCTCCGTACGGGGAGGTCCGCACGGCTCCCCGAGGTGTCCTGCTGCTTGAGGGAGCGAGCGTGGGTCTGGCGTCGTCGGTCACCGTCCCGTACGCGGCCTATCTGCGGGTCTACGAGCCGCTGAGCGCCTTCCCGCGGGCCGAGCGCCGGTACTGGGAGGAGTACGCCCGGCGCGCGACGCTCCCCACCGCGCAGGACGAACTCCGCCGGTCGCTCGCGGACTTGCTGCCCACGCCGCCGGTGGCGGTCCCCGTGCACGAGAGCGGCGACGCGTTCGTGGCGGTCCGCGACGGCGTCGTCTGTGTCTGCCCCTGGCGCACCCGGCTGCGCGGCTGGCTGGCGCTGGAGGAGCTCGCCGAGCGGTTCCCCGCCCCGGTGCTCGACGCGGTGCTGCCGCCGGTGGTGCGGCGCCAGGCCGAGGCGGACTACGCGCGGTGGCTGGAGCGCAACCCCGACGCCCGGCCGTGGATCAGGACGGCCACCTGGCAGGTGCCGCTGCGCTGGTTCGTACTCTTCTCCGACGAGGAACGCGAGTACGGCAAGGCGTCGGAGGCGGCCGGCGGCTCCGGCGGCCCGGTGCGGGAGGGGCTGGTGCTCCGCTACCGGACGGCGATGGTGGAGGCCCGGCGGCGGGTGGCCCGCGGGCTGCGCACGCTGCGGGACGCCATCGAGGAGGGCCCGCTGATCGACGGCCTGGTGGACGTGGGCAGGTGGCTGGAAGAGTTCCATCCGCGGTCCCTCGTGGAGCTGGACTACGGCGGGCTGGTGCATATGGTGCCGGAGGCACGGCTCGCCGACGACCGCTCCGCGGCGGACACGGCGGAGGGCCTGGCCGCGCTCCGGGCCGGGGACGGCGTCCGGGCGGGCGAGGTGTACGAGCGGCTGACGGAGCGTTGGCGCGCGGTGCGGGACCGCCAGTTCGCGAACTGACCGGCGCCGGCGGGGGATTAGGGATTCCAGGACCTAGGTCCTGATCCGGCCAATTGCCACAACCGTGATCTAACGCACTTACGTCAGGTCTTGCGCCCATCGCCCACCCTCGTGGCAAAATAGGACAAGGAGTCCGGGAAGGACTCCTTCCGTCCGAGTAAGGGTGGATGGATCGGTATTGCACTCCTTGGCGGGTCTGGTGACCCCTGATCCCGCTGTGACTGATCGTCACGGTGGCGTGACTGTCCGCTATGGCATGGTCCATCGGCTTCCGTCGAGGTTGAACACCTGAGAGGGCAATTCCATCGGTTTGGCCGACGTGGCTGGACAGATGGTGTAGTTGTAGTGCCGAGGACAAGCCGTTCGTCCTATAACCGACTCGGCCCGCGTCCGCCATTTCGGGCAACGCGGGTCAAGGTGCAGAATTTAGAGGAAAGAACCGATCCTGAACTCGGTTCTCCCGAGGAGGCCGCTCATGACCGCTCGCACCCCTGATGCCGAGCCGCTGTTGACCCCGGCTGAGGTTGCCACGATGTTCCGCGTGGACCCGAAGACGGTCACGCGGTGGGCCAAGGCAGGCAAGCTCACGTCCATCCGTACGCTCGGAGGCCACCGCCGTTACCGCGAGGCGGAGGTCCGGGCGCTGCTGGCAGGCATCCCGCAGCAGCGCAGCGAGTCCTGAACCACCGTTTGACCGGGCGTTTTCCGGGGCCCCCAACCCGGTGACCGTCCACCCTCAGCTCCACACGTTCCACCAGGCACCACACGACTGCGGAGACCTGCCCCCAACGGGAATCCGCGCCCGGAACGGGTGACGTCGTCGATCGCGCTGGGCTCCGCCGGGTCCAGCGCGGTCTTTTTTGTGCCCGCGCCCGGGACCGTGCCGGCCCGGAGAACCCCCGGGCGTACCGCCGGAGTCCATTCCGGAATGGTTGAGCAGCCGGTGCAATTGCACATATTAAATTGACCGGTGATGACCGGGGCGTGAGTTCCGTCATCTCCGTAACTCTTTCGGTGACTCCCGTCACAGCATCCCGAGCTTGCCGCCCGTCGTCGCCCTGCGATAGAGAAGCCGACCGTCCCGTCTGTTATCGGGAAAGCCCGGCCGCGGCGCTCCCCCGCCGGTCCGACGTCCGTACCGTACGGCCGGTCGTCCGCCGTTTCGGGGACCCACGCCGTCCTTCATGCCGCCGGGCCCTTCCCGGGGGCGCCCCGGGTTCCCGGACCGCCCTGGGCGGCCGTGGGCGCCGCCTCCAGGGCCAGCCTCAGGAGCCGGTGGCACACTGCGCAGTGACGGGTCAGATGGCGGTAGCGGACGGAGGCCGAGAGGTGGGCTCGCAGCAGCGCCCCCGTCTCGTGCCGGGGCCTCACGGTCGGGCTGGTCGTGGTCATCGGGCGCACACCTCCCACTGACTGGGTACCCCTGGCACGTGTCTCCGTCAAGGAGCGGTACGGGAGGGGAGGGCGGCCTTGGCCAACCGCCGGAGGGGTGTGTTTCGGCCATGAGCGCGATGGTCACCGCGCACGAACGTAGAGGCCCGCTCTCCTCGCGGAGAACGGGCCTCTACCGATGCGGTCCTGACGGGATTTGAACCCGCGGCCTCCACCTTGACAGGGTGGCGAGCACTCCAAACTGCTCCACAGGACCTTGCTGCTTTCCCGCCTTCGCGGTGCTGCGTGGCAAGACTCTACAGCAGGTCAGGGGGTGCGGTCGAACTCGCCTTCCCGAGGCCGCCCCGGATCCCTCCCGGACGCTTCCCGAGGTCAGGGCGCGAGGGCGTCGATGGCCTTCACGATGCGCTTGTCCGAGACCGGGAACGCCGTGCCGAGCGCGTGCGCGAAGTAGCTCACCCGGAGTTCCTCGATCATCCAGCGGATGTCCAGGGCCTCCTGGGGCACCGGCCGCCCCTTCGGGAACTGCTCCAGCAGCCAGGCGTGCTCGTCCTGCATCTCCTTGACCTTGGCCAGCCGGGCGCGGTCCCGCTCCGCGTTGGTGGGCAGCTGGGTCAGCCGCCGGTCCACGGCCACCAGGTAGCGCAGCAGGTCGGGCAGCCGGCGGACGCCGTGGGCGGTGACGAAGCCGGGCTTCACCAGCTCCGCGAGCTGCTGCTTGACGTCCGTGAGGGACGTGAGCAGCACGGGGCTCGTGGTGGCCTTCAGCCGGCGTTCGCACGCCTGCCAGGCGGCCAGCACCTCCTGCGCCTTGCGGATGGTGTCGAGCGTCACGTCGACGATGTCCGCCCGGACCGCGTCGAAGAGCTTCCGGAAGCCCTCCTCGTCCCAGGCGGGCCCGCCGTGGCCGGCGATCAGCTTGTCCGCCGCACCGGACACGCAGTCCTCGAAGAGGGCCTGGATGGAGCCGTGCGGGTTCCGGGACAGGGCGAGCTTCTGCTGGTTGCTCAGCTTGTCCTGGGCGAACTTGGCGGGGTTGGAGGGCAGGTTGAGCAGGATGAGGCGGCGGGTGCCGCGCCACATGGCCTGCCGCTGCTCCTCCTCGGTGTCGAAGAGGCGGACGGCGACCGTGGCGCCCTCGTCGACCAGCGCCGGGTACGCCCTCACGGGCTGCCCCGCGCGCCGGGTCTCGAAGGTGCGCGGCAGGGCCCCGATCGTCCACTGGGTGAGCCCGGACCGCTGCTCGGGCCCGGCGGCGCTCCCGGGGGCCGTGGAGGCCTTCTCGAAGGCCTTGGTGATGGCCGCCTGCGTCTTCGGCTTCAGCCGGGTGCGCAGCGCCTCCAGGTCCTTGTCCTCGGCGATCTTCCGCTTGCGCTCGTCGATGATCCGGAAGGTGATCTTCAGGTGGTCGGGGACGCGGCTCGGGTCGAAGTCGTCGGCCTCGATCCGGACGGCGGTCATCCGGTGCAGCTCGCGGGCGAGCACGGTGGTCAGCGGCTCCTGGACGGGGACTACCGAGTCCAGGAACCGCTGCGCGTAGTTCGGCGCCGGCACGCAGTTGCGGCGCAGCGGCTTCGGCAGCGAGCGGATCAGCTCCGTCACCAGGTCCTCGCGCAGACCCGGGATCTGCCAGTCGAAGCCCTCCGGAGAGACCTGGTTGAGCACCTGGAGCGGGATGTGGACGGTCACGCCGTCCGCGTCCGCCCCCGGCTCGAACTGGTACGTCACCCGGAACTTCAGCCGGCCCTGCCGCCAGGAGTCCGGGTAGTCGTCCTTGGTGACCGCCTCGGCGTTCTCGTTGATCAGCATGGAGTGCTCGAAGTCGAGCAGCCCCGGCTCCTCGCGGCGCTTGTGCTTCCACCACGAGTCGAAGTGCGCCCCGGACACGACGTGTTCGGGCAGCCGCTGGTCGTAGAAGTCGAACAGCGTCTCGTCGTCCACCAGGATGTCCCGGCGGCGGGCGCGGTGCTCCAGCTCCTCGACCTCGCCGAGGAGCTTGCGGTTGTCGTGGAAGAACTGGTGGTGCGTCTTCCAGTCGCCCTCGACCAGCGCGTTGCGGATGAACAGCTCGCGGCTGGTCTCCGGGTCGATCCGGCCGTAGTTGACCTTGCGCTGCGCCACGATCGGCACGCCGTAGAGCGTCACCCGCTCGTACGCCATGACGGCCGCCTGCTTCTGCTCCCAGTGCGGCTCGCTGTACGTCCGCTTCACCAGGTGCTGCGCGAGCGGCTCGATCCACTCCGGCTCGATCCGGGCGTTCACCCGGGCCCACAGCCGCGAGGTCTCCACCAGCTCCGCCGACATGATCCAGCGCGGCGGCTTCTTGAAGAGGGCCGAGCCGGGGAAGACCGCGAACTTGGCGCTGCGGGCGCCCAGGTACTCGTTCTTCTCGGTGTCCTTCAGGCCGAGGTGGGACAGCAGGCCCGCCAGCAGCGACTGGTGGACGCGCTCCGGGGCCGCGTCCTCCTCGTTCAGGTGCACGCCCATCGACTTCGCGACCGTGCGCAGCTGCGTGTAGATGTCCTGCCACTCGCGTATCCGCAGGTAGTTCAGGAACTCCGACTTGCACATGCGGCGGAAGGCCGAGGACGACAGCGCCTTCTGCTGCTCGCGCACATAGCGCCAGAGGTTGAGGAAGGCGAGGAAGTCGCTCGTCTCGTCCTTGAACCGGGCGTGCTGCTGGTCGGCCTGCTGCTGCTTCTCCGAGGGACGCTCGCGCGGGTCCTGGATGGACAGCGCCGCGGTGATCACCATGACCTCGCGGACGCAGCCGTTGCGGTCCGCCTCCAGCACCATGCGGGCGAGGCGGGGGTCCACGGGGAGCTGCGACAGCTTCCGGCCGAGGGGCGTCAGGCGCTTCTTCGGATCCTTCTGCTGCGGATCCAGCGCGCCCAGCTCCTGGAGCAGGTCGACGCCGTCCTTGATGTTGCGGCGGTCCGGCGGGTCGATGAACGGGAACTTCTCGATGTCCCCGAGCCCGGCGGCCGTCATCTGGAGGATGACGGAGGCGAGGTTCGTGCGGAGGATCTCCGCGTCCGTGAACTCCGGACGGGAGAGGAAGTCGTCCTCCGAGTACAGCCGGATGCAGACACCGTCGCTCGTCCGGCCGCAGCGGCCCTTGCGCTGGTTGGCGCTGGCCTGCGAGACCGGCTCGATCGGCAGCCGCTGGACCTTGGTGCGGTGGCTGTAGCGGGAGATCCGGGCGAAGCCGGGGTCGATGACGTACTTGATGCCGGGGACGGTGAGGGACGTCTCGGCGACGTTGGTGGCCAGGACGATGCGGCGGCCGGTGTGGCGCTGGAAGACGCGGTGCTGCTCGGCGTGGGAGAGGCGCGCGTAGAGGGGAAGGATCTCCGTGCCGTGTCCATCAGCGCCCCCGGCGCGGGGGAACTTCTTCTCCAGCGCGTCCGCCGTGTCGCGGATCTCCCGCTCGCCGGAGAGGAAGACCAGGATGTCGCCGTCGCCCTCCCGCTGGAGCTCGTCCACCGCGTCGCAGATCGCCGTGATCTGGTCGCGGTCGGAGTCCTCGGACTGCTCCTCCAGCAGCGGCCGGTACCGCACCTCGACCGGATACGTCCGGCCGCTGACCTCGACGATCGGGGCGTCGCCGAAGTGCCGGGAGAAGCGCTCCGGGTCGATCGTCGCGGAGGTGATCACGACCTTGAGGTCGGGGCGGCGGGGGAGCAGCTGGGCGAGGTAGCCCAGGATGAAGTCGATGTTGAGGCTGCGCTCGTGCGCCTCGTCGATGATGATCGTGTCGTACTGGCGCAGCTCGCGGTCGGTCTGGATCTCCGCCAGCAGGATGCCGTCGGTCATCAGCTTGACCATGGTGTCCGGGCCGACCTGGTCGGTGAAGCGGACCTTCCAGCCCACGGCCTCGCCCAGCGGCGTCCGCAGCTCCTCCGCGACCCGCTCCGCCACCGTGCGGGCGGCGATCCGGCGGGGCTGGGTGTGCCCGATCAGGCCCCGGACGCCCCGGCCCAGCTCCAGGCAGATCTTCGGAATCTGGGTGGTCTTGCCGGAACCGGTCTCACCCGCGACGATGACGACCTGGTGGTCGCGTATCGCCTCGAGGATCTCGTCCTTCTTCTGGCTGACCGGGAGCTGCTCGGGGTAGGTGACGGCCGGCACCCGGGCCGCGCGGCGCGCCACGCGCTCCTCGGCCTGGCCGATCTCGGCCTCGATCTCGGCGAGGACCGCCTCCCGGGCCTCGGGCTTGCGGATCCGGCGGGCACCGTCCAGCCTGCGGCCCAGCCGCTGCGCGTCGCGCAGGGACAGCTCGGACAGGCGCGCGGCGAGGCCGGCAGGGGTGAGGGCAGGCTGCGTAGACATACGGACCCCAGGATCGCACCAGCCGGGACGAAGCGGCGAACGCATTTAGGGGCGGCCGCGGCGTGGGGGTGCCCCGGTCCCGCCCTTTCACCGTTTCCCGGGGAGGGCCCCGGGCCCCCGAAACCGCGCTCCGCGCGTTTGAGGACAGCGCCCCAAAGGCGCTTCGGGGGGCGGGGGGGGCTCGCCCCCGCAAGAAACGGTGAAAGGGCGGGACCGGGGCGCCTCAAACACAGAGGCCCCCGTCCGAAGACGGGGGCCTCACAGTGGCTGGGGCCGGGGTCGAACCGGCGACCTTCCG
>NZ_JAIQLH010000040.1 GCF_020037025.1 Streptomyces huiliensis
CCCCGCCCGCCCATGACAGCCGACGCTGGCGCGTCCTGGCCGAGCGAATACCCACCCGCGCCCCCGACGAGGTGGTCTTCGACCACCTCTTCCGCTCCTCCCGGCACGCGTTCTGGCTGGACAGCAGCGCCACGGACGCCTCCCTCGGCCGGTTCTCCGCCATGGGCGACGCCGAGGGGCCGCTGGCCCGCGTGGCCACGGCCGACGTCTGGCAGGGCACGGTCACGGTGACCTCCGCCAACGCGGTGGAGATCGTCGGCGGCCCGTTCTTCGACTGGCTCGACCGCGACCTCGCCGGCCGCCGCGTGGACGTCCCCGAGCTGCCGTTCGCGTTCACGCTGGGCTGGGTCGGCTACCTCGGGTACGAGCTCAAGGCCGAGTGCGGCGGCGACCGCGTCCACCGCTCCCCCGAGCCGGACGCCGTCATGATCTACGCGGACCGGGCCGTGGTCTTCGACCACCTGACCGCCACCACCTACCTGCTCGCCCTCGCCGCGCCCGGCGCCGAACGCCCCGCCCGCGCCTGGCTGGACCGCACCCGGGCCGAGCTGGACCGCCTCGCCGGCCGTCGCCCCGACCCCGCCCCGGCCCCGCAGCGCCGCCTCGCCGCCCCGCGGCTGCGGCACGGCCGCGACGCCTACCTCGCCGCCATCGACACCTGCCAGGAGGCGATCGGCCACGGCGAGACCTACGAGGTGTGCCTGACGAACATGCTGGACACCGACGGCACCCTCGACCCCTGGGACGCCTACCGGTTCCTGCGCCGCACCAGCCCCGCTCCCTTCGGCGCGCTGCTGCGCCTGGACTCCCTCTCGGTGCTCAGCACCTCCCCGGAACGCTTCCTGCGGGTCTCCGCGGACGGGCTGATGGAGTCCAAGCCCATCAAGGGCACCCGGCCGCGCGGCGCCACCTTCTTCGAGGACGAGCTGCTCCGCGAGGACCTGCGCACCAGCGAGAAGGACCGCGCGGAGAACCTGATGATCGTCGACCTGGTCCGCAACGACCTCGGCCGGTGCGCGGAGGTCGGCTCGGTCCACGTCCCGGAGCTGTTCGCCGTCGAGACCTACGCCACCGTGCACCAGCTGGTCTCCACGGTCCGGGCCCGGCTGCGCCCCGGCCGTTCCGCCGTGGACTGCGTCCGGGCGGCGTTCCCCGGCGGGTCGATGACCGGGGCGCCGAAGATCCGCACCATGCGGCTCATCGACGAACTGGAGGCCGGGCCGCGCGGCGTGTACTCCGGCGCCATCGGCTACCTGTCCCTGTCCGGCGCCGCCGACCTCAGCATCGTCATCCGCACGGCCGTCGCCGCCCCGGGCCGGGTGTCGTACGGCGTCGGCGGGGCGATCGTGGCACTGTCGGACCCCGCCGCCGAGTTCGAGGAGACCGCAGTCAAGGCCACCCCGCTGCTGCGGCTGCTGGGCGCGGAGTTCCCCGGCCGCCGGCCCGCACCCGCCCACTGACGGCCCACCACCGGAAGAGAGGGAACGCCATGCGCACGGTCCGCACCCAGGTCGCGATCGTCGGCGCGGGCCCGGCCGGCCTCGTCCTGGCCCATCTGCTGCACCTCGACGGCGTACGGTCGGTCGTGCTGGAGCGGCGCGACCGCGCGTACGTCGAGGGGCGGGTGCGGGCCGGGCTGCTGGAGCAGGGCACCGCCGACCTGCTGCGCGACACCGGCGTGGGGCGGCGCATGGACCGCGAGGGCCAGGTGCACGAGGGTTTCGAGCTCCGCTTCGACGGGGAGCGGCACCGGCTGTCCACCGCGGAGCTGTGCGGCCGGACGGTGACGATGTACGGGCAGCAGGAGGTGGTGAAGGACCTCATCCGCGCCCGTACGGAGGCGGGCGCGCCCCCGTACTTCGGCGTCGACGACATCGCGGTCGGCGACCTCACCGGCGACGCCGCGACCCTGCGGTGCACCCTCGGCGGCCAACCCGCCGTCGTCCGCGCCGACTTCGTCGCCGGCTGCGACGGCTTCCACGGCGTCACCCGCCGCAGCGTCTCCGCCGGGCGCCTGACCGCCTACGAGCGGACGTACCCGTTCGCGTGGCTGGGCGTGCTGGCCGCCGCGCCGCCGGCCGGCGAGGAGCTGATCTACGCCGTCCACGAGCGCGGCTTCGCCCTGCACAGCATGCGCTCTCCCACGGTCAGCCGCCTCTACCTCCAGGTGGCGCCCGACGAGGACCTGGCCCGGTGGCCGGACGACCGGATCCGGGCCGAACTGCGCACCCGGCTCTGCCCGGCCGGCGAGCCGCTCCACGAGGGGCCGCTCAGCCGGCACGGCATCACGTCCATGCGGGGCTTCGTCGTCGAACCGATGCAGTACGGGCGGCTGTTCCTCGCCGGCGACGCCGCCCACATCGTCCCGCCGACCGCCGCCAAGGGCCTCAACCTGGCCGTGTCGGACGCCGTCGTGCTCGCCGGGGCACTGGCCGCCTGGTACGCGCGCGGCGACCGCGGGCCGCTGGACGGGTACACCCGTACCTGCCTGCGGCACGTCTGGCGGGCCCAGGACTTCTCGGCGTCGCTGACCCGGCTGTTCCACCCGTATCCCGGTGAGGACGCGATGGAGGCGCGGCTGCGGCGGGCCCGGCTGCGGCGGCTGGTCGGCTCGGGCGCCGCGGCGACGAGCTTCGCCGAGGAGTACACCGGGCTGGCCCGCGACCCGGCGGCGGCGCGGCGGGGCGCGGGCGCCTGAACCGGGCCGCCGGTGCTGTACCGGACCACCGCCCCGGCCGTTCCGTACCCCGACGCGCCCCTCACTTCATCCGCCGATCACACCGCGGGTGCCGCCGTGTCGGTTACGCTCCTTCGGTGCACGAATCCGCCGCGCCCGCCCCCGGTCCCACCGAGCGGCGCCTCGTGCGTGCCCTCGCCTCCCCCTGGTCCCGGCTGGCCCTCCTGGTACTGATCGTCGCCGGCGCGGTGGCCACCGTCCTGGCCTGCCACCCCGAGCGGCTGCTGAGCGGGGGCCTGCCGACCGGGGTGCCGTACGGCCTGGCCTTCGTCCTCTTCGCGGGTGCGTACGGGCTGTGCACGGCGGCGTTCGTGCCGCGGCCGGTGCTGAGCGTCGCGGCCGGCACCCTCTTCGGGACCCAGGCCGGCGCGGTGGCCGCCCTCCTCGGCACGGTCCTCGGCTCGGCGGTCTCGTTCGGGCTGGCGCGGCTGCTCGGGCAGCGCGCCCTGCGCCCGCTGCTGCGGGCCCGCTGGCTGCGGGCGGCGGACCGGCAGCTGAGCCGGCACGGTTTCCGCTCGATGCTGGCGGTGCGCCTGTTCCCGGGAGTGCCCTTCGCCGCCGCGAACTACTGCGCGGCGGTCTCGCGCGTCGGCTGGGGGCCGTTCCTGCTGGCCACCGCGCTGGGCAGCGCGCCGAGCACCACCGCGTACGTGATCGCCGGCAGCCATGCGGCATCGCCGGGCTCCCCCGCGTTCGTCGCCGCCGTGGCGTTCATCGCGATCACCGGCCTGGCGGCGGTACTGGTGGCCTGGCGCCGCCGAGGCCGCGCCTTCGCGGCGACGGGCCGGCAGCGGGCTTCCCGACCGGCTTCCTGACCGGCTTCCCGACCGGGCTTCCCGGCTTACGGGCGGCCGTCAGCGCCCGCGCGGCTCCTCGTCCTCGTCGTCCCGCTCGCCCTCCGCCTGGGACGGGGTGGTGTGCGGCGTGGCGGGGTGCACCCGCTCCGGGGGCTCGTCGTCCCGTTCCCCTTCGGCCTGCGACGGTGTGGTGTCGCTCATGCTGCTGTCCCTTCCGCGGCGCTCTGCGTGGACCACCCGAGTACCCGGGCCGCCGTCCGGCATGCCGGTCAGGCGCCGGTCACGGCCCGTCCCGCCGGGCGGCTTCCGGCGTCCCCTCGCGTGGGCGGCGGCCTGAGGTCGCCGCCCTTGCGGAGGACTGCGTAGCCGATGCCGATGCCGGCGGCCACCGGCCACTCCAGGACCCCCGCCACGCCGAGGGCGCCGACGCCCAGGTAGAGGGGCAGCCCGCCCTTGGCCGGGAGGATCCGCTGCGCCGCCGTGATCGGCAGTTTGACGGCCTCCACGGCGACTCCGGCGAGGGTGTCGACGGGGATGGTGACGGTGACCGTCCGCCCGCCGTCCCGGTGGACGACGCCCGCGGCGGGCCGGCGCGCCTCCGGCTCCTCGGGGCCCTGCTCCGCCCGCTCGTCCTGGGCGGGCCCGCGGTGGCCGGTGGGGTGCCGCTGCCGGGAGGAGTGCTGGTGCGACGAGTGCTTGTGGGCGTGCTTGGTGTGGTGGCTCACGGGTGTCCCTCCAATGCCCTGCCGAATTGACCGGCATTCATGCACTTTTCTCATTATGTTCATATTTGATGCGCGCGCCTCTCGCTCTTCCGGCCGGCGGGCGCCGCCTCGTGGAATGCGGTGGGTCCGACGTGCGGGAGGTGCCGGTGGGGTCGTGGAACGCGCTGGTGCCCGCCCTCGTCGGCACTGCCCTGCGGGCGGGCCCGGTCCGGGCGTGGGACACGGCGACGGGCGCCCTCGACCAAGGCCGGCGGACGGCCGGCGGAGCGCTCTCCGCCCTGACGGCCACCGTGGCGTCCGGCTTCGCCGAGGCCGCCGCCGCGCTCGCCGAGGGCGGCCGGGAGCGCACCCGGCGCCGGGTCTGGACGAGCGGCGGCCGGACGCACGTCGAGGTGCGGGGCCTCGGCCGCGGCGCGCGGCACGACCGGCTCGCGGCCGCCCTGTGCACGGCGCTGCACCGGCTGGAGGGGGTGAACTGGGCCGAGGTCAACGCCGTCCTGGGACACCTGGTGATCGACGCCGACGAGGACGCCGTCGACGCGGCGGATCTCCTGGAGCTGGTGGACCGGATCGAGGAGGAGCACTTCGGGGCGGGTCCGTTCGACTCCCATGCCCCCCGCCCGCCGTTCGACCCGGTGCCCGCCACGCTGGCGCGGGTGGCGCTCGCGGCCGACTGCGTGGGCCTGGTGTGCGCGACGGCCCGCCGGCTGTCCCCGCTGCCGGCCCTGCCGCCCGCCCTGCGGCTGCCCGTCGTGCTGGCCGAGACCCAGCCGCGGCTGCGCCGCCTGCTGGAGGACCGGCTCGGCCGCGAGCACGCCGACGTCCTGCTCGCGGCGTCCAACGCGGCGGCGCACGCGTTCACGCGCGGGGCCGGTCCGCTGGCCCTGGACCTCGTGCACCGGATCTGGCAGCTCGCCGAGATCCGGGCCCGGCGGGACGTCTGGGCCCTGCGGGAGCCAGAACTGGTGGGATGCGGCGCGGACTTGCCCCGGCGGGCCCCCGAGCGGGCCGCCCGGCCGGTGCCGCTTCCGGAGGGCCCGGTCGAGTCCTGCGGCCGGCGCACCGCGCTGACCGCCCTGCTCGGCGCGGGCGGGCTGCTCGCCTGGACCCGCGATCCCGAACGGGCCGCCCGGACCGTCGTGGCCACCGCGCCCAAGGCCGCCGAGGCGGGCCGCGAGGCGTTCGCCGCCCGGCTCGGCCGCGACCTGGCCCGGGCGGGCGCGCTGCCCCTGGACCCCGCGGCACTGCGCCGGCTCGACCGGGTCACGACGGTCCTCTTCGACGCGGCGGCGCTGTGCGCGCCACGGCCCCGGCTGCTGTCGGCCGCCCCCACGGGCGGCCTCGACGAGGCCGCCCTGTGGAGCGCCGCCCACCACGTTCTCGCCCGCTTCTCGCTCGGCGGCCTGTCCGGCCCCGGCCCCTGGACGGCCGGCGACTGGCGCCTGGAACGCCCCCGCGACGCCCCGACGGGCCGCCCCGACGCCGCCGGGGGCCTGCCCCTGGACCTGTGGGCCCCGGACGGAGCGCGGGCAGGCCGCATCCTCGTCGGCTGCGAACTGGACCCCTTGGCCGAAGCCCTCCTCACCGCCGCCCACGGCCCCACCCGCCGCGTCCTCCTCACCGAACACCTCAGCACCGCGGAACTCCTGCCCCGCGCCCACCGCACGGTGCCCGCGGGGGCCTCCCTGTACGAGGAGGTGCGGCGGCTCCAGCAGGAGGGGGAGGTGGTGCTGCTCGTCGCGTCGGGGGGTGGGGATGCGGGTGACGGGGACGACGCGGCCGGGGCCGAGGCCGGGGGCGGACCTGTCGGGGCGGGAGCCGCCCGGGCGGACGCGGCCGAGGACGGCCCTGTCGGAGCCGACACCGCGCGGGACGAAGCCGTCGGAAAGGACACCTCCCGGGCGGATACCGCTGGAGCCAACGTCGCCGGGGGCGACCCCGCCGGAAGCGGCACCGCCCGGGAACGGGCCGCGGCCGCCGCCGACGTGGCCGTGGCCGTGCCGCCGCGGCCCGGCGCGCCGGGCCGGCCGTGCTGGTCGGCCGACCTGGTCTGCGGACCCGGCCCCGCGCTGGTCTGGCGGATCCTCGCGGCGCTGGAACCGGCTCGCGAGGTGAGCGCCGCCTCCGCCCGGTTGTCCCTGGGCGGTTCCCTGCTCGGGGCACTGATCGCCACCGGCGGGGCCCGGAGCGAGCGGACGGGACTCGCCACCTCTCCGGTGCACGGCGCCGCCCTCCTGGCCATGGCGGGCGGGATGCTGGCCGCCCGCCGGGTGGCCGGCCGGCCGCTGCCGCCCGGCCGCGTCCGGGGGACCTGGCACGCGCTCGGGGCCTGGGAGACGCTGTGCCTGCTGCGGTCGTCGACCGGCCCGCCACCGGCGGCGCCGCGCCCCGCCCGGCGTCCCGCGCCGCTCGCGGCCACCGCCCGGCTTCCTGTGATCGGCCCGGCGGCCAGAGGCTCCGGCCGGCTGCTGGGCGCGGTCCGCGAGGAACTGCGCGACCCGCTGACCCCCGTCCTCACCCTCGGCGCCGCCGCCTCCGTCGCCGTCGGCTCGACGGTCGACTCCGCGCTCGTCGGCGGCGTGATGACCGGGAACGCCCTGATCAGCGGGGTGCAGCGGCTGCGCGCCGAACGCGCCCTGCGCGGGCTGCTGCTCGCCGAACGTCCCACGGCCCGCCGGCTGCACTGGTCCCCGCGCGGCGAAGCGCCGAACGGGCTCCTCTCTTCCCTGGCCGCCGCGCCCGTCCGGACCGTCCCGGCCGAGGAACTGCGCACCGGGGACGTCGTCGCGCTGGGCCCCTCCGACGTGGTCCCCGCCGACGCCCGGCTGCTGGCCGCCGACCGGCTCGAACTCGACGAGTCCCCGCTGACCGGCGAGTCCACGCCCGTCCCCAAGGACCCGCGGGCCACCCCGGCCGCCGACCTCGCCGACCGGTCCTGCATGGTCTACCAGGGCTGTACGGTGCTGGCCGGCACGGGGTACGCGGTCGTCACGGCCACCGGCGCGCAGACGGAGGCGGGCCGGGCCGCCGACCTCGTCGGCGAGGCCACGGCCGCGCCCGGCATCGAGGCCCACTTGGCGGCTCTGACCCGGGCCGCGCTGCCCGCGGTCGGCGTGGGCGGTGGCGCGGTGACGCTCCTCGGGCTGGTGCGCGGCCTGCCGCTGCGGCAGGCGGTCGCCTCGGGCGTGGCCATCGCGGTGGCCGCCGTCCCGGAGGGGCTGCCGCTCGTCGCGACCGTCGCCCAGTCGGCCGCGGCACGGCGGCTGTCGCGGCACGGCGTCCTGACCCGCTCGGCGCGGGCCCTGGAGGCCCTGGGACGGGTGGACACCGTCTGCTTCGACAAGACGGGCACCCTCACCCGCGGCCGTCTGTCCGTCACCCGCCTGGCCGCCCCGGGCCAGCCCCCGCCGCCCCTCGACAGCCCTTACGGCCGGCGCCTGCTGCGCACCGCGGCCCGCGCCTGCCCGCCGCCCGAACCCGACCGGCCACCGCCGCACGCCACCGACCGGGCCGTCCTGGACGCGGCCACCGCACACGCCGCCCCCGACCGCACCTGGCGGCTGCTCACCGAACTACCCTTCGAGACCGGCCGCGGCTACTCCGCGTCCCTCGGCACCGAGGACGGCACCCCTGTGCTCGCCGTCAAGGGAGCCCCCGAGACGGTACTCGCCCGCTGCACGGCGGTGGCCACAGGCGACGGCGACGCCTCCCTCCCCCTCGGCGCGAAACGACTGCGCGCCGCTCAGGAGCTGGTACAGGCCCTCGCCCGCGACGGACTGCGGGTACTCGCGGTGGCGGAGGCCAGGCCGGCGGGCACGCCCGCGGACGGGCGACACCGTCCCGCCCCCGAGGACCCGGGGCACCGGCCCGCCACCGCCGTGGCGGGCGACAAGGCGCGGCCCGCCGACACCGCACCGGGCAGCGAGCCCCGGCCGGCCACCGTCGACTCGGGCGAGGGGAACGGGACTTCCGTCGCCGACCCCGGGAGCGGGTCGGCCACCGCCGACTCGGGCGCGGGGGGACGGACCGCTCTTGCGGGGAGCCGGTCTTCCGCCGCCGCCGCGGGCTCCGGGAGCCGACGCCTCGTCACCGTCGCGACCGGCGAGCCTCGACTCGCCGACACCGTCCCGCACCGCGAGGCCCAGCCCACCGGCGGTGACGGCGATAGCGGCGATAGCGGCGGTGACAGCGGTGACGGTCCCGAACTCCCCGACCTCGTCCACGACCTGACACTCCTCGGCTTCCTGGCGCTCGCCGACACCCCGCGCCCCGGCGCCGCCGAGGCCGTCCGCCGACTCACGGAGGCGGGCACTCGCGTCGTCATGATCACTGGTGATCATCCGGCGACGGCCGCCGCGGTCGCCCGGGAACTCGGCGTGCCCGCCGGGGAGGTGGTCACCGGACCGCGGCTCGACACGCTCCCCGAGCCGGAGCGCACGGCCCGTGTCGCCGGGGCCACCGTGTTCGCGCGCGTCTCTCCCGAACAGAAGGCGGGCATCGTGCACGCCCTGCGCTCCGCGGGCCGGGTGGTCGCCATGACCGGGGACGGGATCAACGACGCCGCCGCCATCCGGCTCGCGGACGTGGGCATCGGCCTGTCCGCCCACGGCTCCACGTCCGCCCGGGCCGCCGCGGAGCTCGTCCTCGCGGAACCCGACCCGCGCCGCATCGTGGATGCCCTGCTGGAGGGCCGGGCGCTCTGGCGGAGCGTGCGGGACGCGGTGGCGGTGCTGGTCGGGGGCAACGCGGGCGAGGTCGCGTTCACCGTGCTCGGCACCGCCGTCTCGGGCCGGGCGCCCCTGGGCACCCGGCAGTTCCTCCTGGTCAACCTGTTCACCGACATGCTGCCCGCGCTCGCCATCGCGGTCGCCAGGACCGGCGCGGCGGAGGACGACGAACTCGCCGCGGGCCCGGTACCCGCCCCGCTGGGCCGCGAGCTGGCGCGCGCCCTGGCCGTCCGGGGCACGGCCACCGCGCTCGGCGCCGCCGCGGCCTGGCAGTGCGGGCGCGCCACCGGCCGCGCCGGGCGCGCGAGCACCATGGGACTCGCCGCCCTGGTCCTGACCCAGCTCGGCCAGACCCTGACGACGGACTGGCGCAGTCCGCTCGTCCTGACCACCGCCGGGCTGTCCGCCCTCGCCCTCGTCGGCGTGGTGCAGACGCCGGGCGTCAGCCACTTCTTCGGCTGCGCCCCGCTGGGCCCGGTGGCCTGGGGCACCGTCCTCGGCGCCTCGGCCGCCGCGACCGCCGCCGCCGCGCTCGCGCCCCGGCTGCTCACCCCGGACGGCCGCGAGCCCGGCGCCGTGGCACCGGCACCGGGCGGCGTCCCCGCGCCGGACGGCACCCCGCCGGTACGGCCGCCGTGCGACCCCCGCCCGCACTCCGGCCGATCGCCGTCGGACCGGACGGGGACCGGCTCCCCCCGGCCGCAGCCCGACGTCCCGCCCCACGCCGCGACGGCCTCCGCCCCACCATCCGGTTGATGCCGAAGTGACGCTGCCCGGAGCGGAAGCGCGCCCGTCAGAGACGCGAAGCACGGCACCATAGACCGGCCTTGGAGACCACCGGTATGCGACCACGCCGTGGACAGGGCGCTCAGCGCCGGTCGTCGACGATGACCGAGGCGTGCCGGCAGACCGGACCCGCGGCGCTGGAGTGGAGGACCGCCGGGGAGACCAGGAGGGCGCCCGGGGTGAGGCGGGTGACGGACTTGAAGTCGCGGATGAGGTGCGACTGGTCGTAGTAGCCGCAGCGGGCCGCAAGGGCAGCAGGGCTCGGAGACCCACCTCCCGGAGACCGGCCCCTCGGAAAGCCGCGGTGGCGGCCATTCCTGCGAGGCGCGGCGCCACGCTCGCCGGGATCCCGCCGCAGACCCACGGAACGTGGACGGCGCCGCCGCCTGCCCTCTGGGCACGGCTTCCGAAGCATCGCCGATCGAAGGCTGCTCAACTCCCTAGTTCTGTAACCCCTTTGGGGTTACCTTGGGGTCATGCCAAAAATCAACGTCTATCTGCCCGACGATCTCGCCGAGGCGGTCAAGAAGGCCGGCGTGCCGGTGTCGGCGGTGTGCCAGCGGGCGCTGGAGCAGGCCGTGCGCCGGGTGGCCGTCATCCGGGAGACGGTCCTGGCCGATCTCGACAACGCGCCGACTGGGGCGCCGGTGAACTTCACCGCACCGACCCGGGCCGTACTCAAACTGGCGGCGGAGCGGGCGCAGGTCGCCGGCGCGCCGATGATCGGAACCGAGCACCTGTTGGACGCCCTGCTGGCGGAGGGCAACAACCTGGCGCTTCACGTGCTCCGCGCCATGGAGATCGAACCGACCCAGGTAGGAGGCGATCTGGCTCGCCGCCGGCCTGGGAACAAGGCAGGCTCCGCGTCGGCACAGGAGAGCAGCGATCCGCGTCGGCTCGACGGGCCTGCGGCCAACGCCCTCGAACTGGCGGTCTCCGAGGCGACCGCCCTCGGCCACAACTACCTTGGCTGCGAGCACCTGCTGCTCGGGATGACCGTCGAAGCTGATGGCGTCGCCGGCCGGGTACTGCGGTCCCTGGGAGCCGATCCCAAGCTTGTCCGCCGCGCCGTCACCGCCGCACTCGCGGGCTACGTCCATCTGCGGGCCGCGGCCGGGCAGGACCGGCCGACGCCCGCCGACGTGCGGCAGGAACTCGCCACGGCCGTCCGCGCCGAACTCGCACCGCTGAACCGGCGCATCGCACGGCTGGAAGAGCGCCTCGGCCTCACGGCCGAAGGCTGACCGCCGTGGCCGACCCCTTCGACAGCCTTCCCTCCCATCCCCTCCACACCCTGGCCGCCGACCCTCAGGCGGCGGCGGAGCTGCTGGCGGCGTCGCCGTCGGTGGTGGGCGTGCAGGTCGCCGGTGTCGTCGACGGCGCGCCGGCCGTCGGCGCCGCGGGCGTGGCCGATACGGAGACCGGCGAGCCGGTGACCGCCGGCACCGGCTTCCGGATCGGATCGATCACGAAGCTGCTCACCGCCGACCTGGTGATGGGCTGCGTCCGGGACCGCCTCGTCGGCCTGGAAGACCCCTTGGCCCGGTTCGTCCCCGGCCCGTGGGACGGCGTACTCGTGCGCCATCTGCTGTCCCACTCCTCGGGGTTGGACGCCGGAGACATCTTCGTCGACACCGGGGACGACGATGAGGCCATCACCCGGTACACCGACATGCTCCGGGGAGTGGGCTCACTCTTCCCGCCGGGCGCGACGTTCTCCTACTGCAACGGCGGCATCGTCCTGGCCGGCCGACTGGCCGAGATCCTGCTGGGGCGGACGTGGCGGGAGGCACTGCGTGAGAGGGTGCTCGACCCGGCGGGTATGCGCGAGACGCGATTCGTCGCCGGTGCGGACGCCGAGCACGACACGGGTACCGTCCGAGGCCATGTGGTCCGCGACGGTGAATCGACCCCGCTGCCACGGCGGATCGGCAACCCGATGTGCACGCGGGGACTCGACCCGGCCGGCGGCACAGTGGTGTCCACCGCCGCCGACCTCGGCCGCTTCACTCAAGCACATTTGCGCACGCCCGGCACCGAGGTCATGCGGACGCTGCACGCGCCCGCCCCCGGAGGCGTGGCCGCCATGCGCGGGGCCGGGCTTGGCTGGATGGTTTGGGCCGATCCCGCCCGGTCCGGCCAGTCCGGCGTGCGCGTCGGCGGGGCCAACCCCGGCCAGTCCGGCCTGATCGCCGCCGACCCCGCCACCCAGACCGCCCTCGTCGTACTCACCAACTCCGACCAGGGGATCGACGCCGTCAACGCGCTGCTGGACGCGCCCGGACCGCCACCCGGCCCTGTTCCGGAGCCCGCCCCCGCCGATCTGTCCCGCTACGCCGGCCGGTACAGCTCACACGCCGTCGCCATGGAAGTGACCACGGGCGGCAACGGGCTGCTCGCCAGGGCCCCGGGTTATCCCGCCATCCCGCTCGCCCCGCGCGACCGCCAGACCTTCGACTCACCAGGCGGTCCCGTGGCGTTCCTCGGCTTCGACGAGCACGGCGCACCTGACAGCCTGCGCTTCCGCATGCGCGTCATGCGCAGGGACGGGCCCGCGCTGCCTCAGTGAGGTGGTTCCCGCTGAGGCGGTCGTTCACCTCGCCTCGACGAGGGCTTCCCAGCGGTCGCCCGACCGGGAAGGAAGGGGACCGTGCGGAAACCCCGCCGCGACTCCGCCTGCTGCCTGCCTATGACCCACTCCGGCTGCTCTCGTCGTAAGGCAGGCCCGCCACCGCCCGGTTGCGGAGCCAGAGGGCGGCGCGCAGTGGGGGCCAGTGGGGTGAGAAGTCGTGGGCGGCGCAGACGGGGCGGTGGGCGACCCGGCAGTCGGGGCGGCGCGCCGGTGCGCCGGGGGTGCGGGCGACAGTCCGTCCGTCGTCCGTGTCGAACCAGCGCCGGGCGGTGGGGACCTCGGCTGCCGGGTAGAGCTCCGGTTCGAGCGGGATCCAGTGGCCGGTGTCCGTCGGGCGGAGGTCGCGGGGGCAGCCGCAGTCCGGGCAGGCCGGGGTCTCCGGCCGGCGGGTGGAGAGCCCCTCTCCGTCGTCGAAGTCGAAGTCGAAGTCGGTGTGGGTGTGGGTGTGGGTGTCGATGTCGCCGTTGAAAGCGGACTCGTCAAGGTGCTCCGGCCGCGCGTGCCCTCCCTCGTGTTCCCCCATGAAACGGAGGGTGCCGCCGGAGGAGCCGCTTCACCAGGTGCGCGACCGGCCGTTCCCTGGGGCGGCCACTGCCCCGGCGTGGGGCGGAGCGCGGCTCGCGGGGCGCCGGGCGGCCCGCTGGCGGGCGGGCGGCGTGGCCGGTGCGGCGCCCTTGCCGGGGCTGCCCGCCGACACGGCCGCCGTCGTGGTCGGCGTCGTGGTCGGCGTCGGGCGGGAGCGCGCGAAACCGCTGATTCGGGCGATCCCCCGCGTCGCCCGAATCAGCGGTCATACCGGGTTCTCCCTGCTCAGCGGGCCGACCGACCGGTATGCTCCTGAGTATATTGGCTCGGAGCCAGTCAACGCAGGAGTTACAGCATGTCGCCCCGCAGTGCGTCGGTCAATGAGGAGTTGCGCCGCAGGTCCCGTGAGCGGCTCCTCCAGGCGACCGTCGAGCTGATAGACGAACGCGGTTACGAGGCGACGACCCTCGCGGACATCGCCTGCCGGGCCGGCGCCGCGCGAGGGCTCGTCTCGTATTACTTCCCCGGCAAACGGCAGTTGCTGCAGTCGGCGGTGCACCGGCTGATGCACATGGAGCTCGCGGCGGCCCTGGAGCGCGAGCCGGTGAGCCGGGACGGGCGGGAGCGGCTGGCGCGCGCCATCGACGCGGTGCTGGGCCTCGCCCGGGACCGGCCGCGGCTGATGCGCACCCACATGGCGGGCATCCTCCAGTCCGAGGGCTTCATCCAGTGCCCGGAGCAGCAGCGGCTCGCGGCGCTGCTCCGCGACACCGTCGAGCGGTACGGCTCCGCCGACCCGGAGACGGACTACCGGCTGCTGCGCGCCCTGATGATGGGCGCGGTGGTGGCGATCCTGCTCCCGGGCGCGCCGATGCCGATGGAGCGGCTCAGGTCGGAGCTGTTCCAGCGGTACGGGCTGGACTGGCGGCTCGGCCGCCCGCCCGGCGCGGAGCCACCGCCGCCCGGGGTGTGAACCGGGGCGCGGACGGCGGCGTGAACGGCGTACGGGGGGCTGCCGGGCGCGGACGCCGGTGGGATGCTGGACGCAGCCGCCGGAAGGAGACACCTCCGTGCTTCGCGTCGCAGTCGTGGGTTCCGGGCCGAGCGGGGTCTACACCGCCCAGGCCCTGGTGCAGCAGGAGGCCGTGCCCGGGGTGACGGTCGACGTGCTGGACCGGCTGCCCTGCCCGTACGGGCTGGTGCGGTACGGGGTCGCACCGGACCACGAGAAGATCAAGTCGCTCCAGCACACCCTCCGTACGGCCCTGGAGCACCCGCGGATCGCCTTCCTCGGCAACGTCCGGGCCGGTGAGGGGCCGGGCGAGGTCTCGCCACGGCGGCTGCGGGAGCTGTACCACGCGGTGGTGTACTGCGTGGGCGCCGCGTCCGCCCGCCGGCTGGGCATCCCAGGCGAGGACCTGCCGGGGAGCTGGTCGGCCACCGAGTTCGTCTCCTGGTACAGCGCGCACCCGGACGCCCCGCCGGACGGGTTCTCGCTGCCCGCCCGGTCCGCCGTGGTCATCGGGGTCGGCAACGTCGCCGTCGACGTGGCCCGGGTGCTGGCGCGGGGCGCGGACGAGTTCCGTACGACCGACGTGCCGCACGCGGCGCTGGCGGCGCTGGCCGCGAGCCGCGTGACGGACGTCCACATGGTGGGCCGGCGCGGCCCGGCGCAGGCCAAGTTCACCACCAAGGAGCTGCGCGAGCTCGGCGGCCTGAACGGGGTGCGGACGCTGGTCCGGGCCGAGGAGGCGGCGCTGGACCCGGCGTGGGACGACCCGTCCGGCCTGCCGGGCGCGGCCCGGCGCAACGTGGAGGTGCTGCGGGAGTGGGCGAGACGGCCGGCCCCCGACGACGGCCGCCGCATCCACGTGCGCTTCTTCCTGCGGCCGGTCGCCCTGCTCGGCGACGACGCCGTACGGGCGGTGCGCTTCGAGCGGACGGCCCCCGACGGCGCCGGCGGGGTGGCGGGGACGGGCGAGTTCGAGGACGTCGAGGCGCAGTTGGTGCTGCGGTCGGTGGGGTACCGGGGGGTGCCGATCGGCGGGCTGCCGTTCGACGAGGAGAACGGCACCGTGCCGCACGAGGCGGGCCGGGTGCTGCGGGACGGCGTCCCGTCGCCCGGCGAGTACGTGGCCGGCTGGATCAAGCGCGGCCCGACGGGGGTGATCGGCACCAACCGCCCCTGCGCCAAGGAGACCGTGGCCTCCCTGCTCGCCGACGCCCCCGCGCTGCTCGCGGCCCGCGGCCCGGACGCCGATCCACGCGCGGCGCTGCGGGCGGCGGGGCTCGAACCGGTGGAGTGGCACGGCTGGCTGGGCATCGAGGCCGCGGAGACCGCCCTCGGCCGGGACCTGGGCCGGGGCACGGTGAAGATCCCGGACTGGGAGGGCCTGTTGGTGGCGGCGCGCGCGGGTATCGGGGGCTGAACGCGGGCACCGGAGGCTGAACGTGAGTACCGGGGCCGAGCGCGGGCCCGTAAGCGGCGCGTGCTTGACTGGTGGGAGCCAATCACCTTGTGGGGGTGGGAACTTGGAGATCGAACTCTCGGCCGGAACGATCGACTACGAGGACACGGGTGGTGAGGGGCCGGTACTCGTGTTCGCGCACGGGCTCCCGATGAACGGCAGGCAGTGGCGCAAGGTGGTGCCGCTGCTGGACGGCTACCGCTGCGTCCTGCCCACGCTGCCGCTCGGCGGCCACCGCAGACCGATGCGCCCGGACGCCGACCTGTCGCAGACGGGAATCGCCCGGCTGCTCGACGAGTTCATGGAGCGGCTCGGCCTGGACGACGTGACGCTGGTGCTCAACGACTGGGGCGGCGGCCAGTTCATGATCTCGGAGGGACGGGCCGGGCGCCTGGCGCGGCTGGTGCTGGTGGCCTGCGAGGCGTTCGACAACTTCCCGCCGGGACCGGCCAAGGCGCTGTCGGCGGTCTGCCGCCTCCCGGGTGGGGTCCGGCTGCTGACGCGGCTGATGAGCGTCCCGGCCTTCCGCGACCACCCCAAGGGGTACGGCGGGATGAGCAGGCGCGGGCTTCCTCCGGAACTCGTCGCCGAGTGGTTCGGCCCCGCGTCCCGGAGCAAGGCGATCCGCAGGGACTTCGCCAAGTTCGCCACCTCGGCGCCGGATCGCGGCACTCTGCTCCGCTGGAGCGAGCGGCTCCGTGCGTTCGACCGCCCGGTGCTGGTCGTCTGGGCCGCCGAGGACCGGCTGATGCCGCGCGAGCACGGCCCTCGGCTGGCGGAGCACTACCCGAAGGGCCGGCTGGTGACGATCGAGGACTCGTCCACCCTGATCCCCGAGGACCAGCCGGAGCGGCTCGCCCGCGCGCTCGTCGACTTCCTCGTGGAGACCGGGGCCGAGCCGGCGGGGCGGCCCGCCGGCTGAGCGGCCCTCGGGCGTGCGTTCTCCCCGGCCTCGTACGGGTGAAGGCGGGCATGGCGAACGGCGGCGCGGGAACCTTCGTCGTGTCTCCGACTGCCCTACGAGAGAGGGCTGTTCATGCGCCGCTTCACCGCCGCACTCCTGGGGGTCGCCGCGATCGTCGCCCTGCTCGCCACGCCCGTCCGGGCCGCCGGCGTCCCCGGCCTCCACACCCTGCGGGCCCACATCCGCCCCGCCCCCGGCCACCCCGGATCCCCCCGCTCCGCGCACTCCGACCGCTCCGACCACTCCCACCGCTCCGGCACCGGCCGACCCGGGTCCGGACCGGCGGACTCCGACCACTCCCCCTGCCTCCTCAACCTCCTCGGCCTCGTCTGCCTCCTCTGACCCGCACGTGGCACGGGCGGTGCTTCCGGAGGCTCCGCCCGCACCTCCTCGGCATCTCCCCGGCGCCTCCCTGACGTGCGGCCGGCCCCGCCCGCTCGCGTACGATCTCTCCCCTACGCGGGTCCTCTGCCGGACGGACCGTGCTCCGCACACCGGCCGCGCCGGCCCCCGCACCGCTCCGCAACTCCATGGACAGGGAGGGGTCGCAGCAGTGGCTGCACGTCCCTTGCACGAGATCATCGAACCCGGCTGGGCCAAGGCGCTGGAACCGGTGGCCGGCCGGATCGCCGCGATGGGCGACTTCCTGCGCGCCGAGATCGCCGCCGGCCGCACTTACCTGCCCTCCGGCGCGAACGTGTTGCGCGCCTTCCAGCAGCCGTTCGACGACGTCCGGGTCCTCATCGTCGGACAGGACCCCTACCCGACGCCCGGCCACGCCGTGGGCCTGAGCTTCTCCGTCGCGCCCGAGGTGCGTCCGCTGCCCGGCAGCCTGGAGAACATATACCGCGAGCTCCACCAGGACCTGGGGCTGCCCCGGCCGTCCAACGGCGACCTGACGCCGTGGACCCGGCAGGGCGTCCTGCTGCTCAACCGGGCCCTGACGACCGCTCCGCGGAAGCCCGCCGCCCACCGGGGCAAGGGTTGGGAGGAGGTCACGGAGCAGGCGATCCGCGCCCTGGTCGCCCGCGGCCGGCCGCTGGTGGCGATCCTCTGGGGACGGGACGCGCGCAATCTGCGCCCGCTGCTGGGCGGCGTGCCGTGCGTGGAGTCGGCGCACCCGTCGCCCATGTCGGCGGACCGGGGCTTCTTCGGTTCGCGGCCCTTCAGCCGGGCCAACGACCTGCTGACCGGGCAGGGTTCGGCGCCGGTGGACTGGCGGCTGCCCTGACCGGGGGCGCTTCCGAGGAGTAGGGTGGCCGGCCGTGACCGGTAATCCGACTGTCCGTACGAGGCCATGGAGTTGACGCCGCGGCGGCGCCCGCCGCGGAGCTCCGCCCGGGTGCTGGCGGTCGACTCGGGGGGCTCGGGCGTCCGCGTCGCCGTCGCTCCGACGGAGGGCGACGGGCCGGTGCTCACCTGGTCCTCTCCGGAGCCGGTGCCCGTCGGCGACCGTGGGATCGACGCGCGGGTCCTGCTCGACCGGATCCTGCCGCCCGCCCGGGAGTTGCTGGAGCGAGCGGGCGTCGAGCACTGTGCGGCCGGCTGCGTGGGCGCGGCGGGCATGGTGGCGCTCGGCGCCGACCTGCGGGCCGTCCTCCCGGGTGCGCTCCGCGCCGAACTGGGCGTGCGGCGGCTCGCGCTGGCCTCCGACGCCGTGACGGCGTACGCCGGGGCCGTCGGGCAGCGCCCCGGCGTGGTTGTGGCCGCCGGGACCGGACTGGTCGCGCTCGGCACCGGGCTCGTCCCGGGCGGCGGCTGGCGGCGCGCGGACGGCTGGGGGCATCTGCTCGGCGACTGCGGGGGCGGCGCCTGGATCGGCCGGGCCGGTCTGGAGGCGGCGCTCCGGGCGTACGACGGGCGGGCCGGCGGCTCGACGGCACTGCTCGGCCGGCTGGAGGCCGTGTTCGGCCCGGCGCCGGACCTGCCGGAGGCGCTCTACCCCCGGCCCGACCGGGCGGCGGTACTGGCCTCCTTCGCCCCGGAGGTCGGGCGGTGCGCGGCGGCGTGCCCGGTGGCGGCGGACATCCTGCGGACGGCGGCCCGGCACATCGCCGAGGCCGCCGCGGCCGCTTTCCCCCCGATGAGCCGCCCTCCGGCGGGCGGGGCGGGGCAGGCGGCCGTCAGGGGCACGCGGGGCGGCTCGGCCGGCCCGTACGCCGCCGACGCCTCGGATGCCCGGGGCGCCTCCGATGTCACTGACGCCTCTGAGGCCACGAGAACCACTGACGTCACGGGAGCGCGGAGCGGCCCGGGCGTCTCGGACGGCGCAGACGCCTCGTACGCAGCGGGTGTCTCGGACGACGCCGCCCACCCCGACCGCCCGGCCGACCGCCCGGCCGAGCGAGCGGCCGCCCCCTGGCGGCAGCCCCCCGTCGTGGCGCTCACCGGAGGACTGGCGGGAATCGGCCCCCCGTTGCTGCTGCCGCTCCGTCAGGAGTTGCGAAAGCAACTTCCGTATGCCCGTCAGGTGCCCGCGGAGGGATCGCCGCTGGACGGCGCGGCGCGCATCGCCGCCGCCCTGGTGACGGGCCGTCTGCTGCTGCCCGTGGACGGATCGCTGCTGCGGGTCGCGTCAGGGGCGGCACCCGCCGCGTCACCCGGACACACCTTCGGGTGATCGGATCAGCCACCGAATAAATCAGGACAGAGGCAGGTCAAACGCCCCCCGCCCGAACAGGGCCGTTCCCGACCGGATAACATGCGGCGCCATGAGCTCCCCCACAGGGCCCACGTCCGGCCTGCCTGTACGAATGCCCCGACCCCGCCAGTCCGGACGGCACCGGAGGCCGGAGCCCGTGACCGCACCGGTGGCCGCGCCGCCGCTCGTGCTCGCGGTGCCCGGCGCCCCCGGCCCGGCCGCGCGCCGGCTGGCCGAGGAGACCCTGAGCATCGCCCGCTCCGAGCTCCCCGGCCTGGACGCCCGGATCGGCTACGTGGACGTCGAGGGCGACGCCGGCGGGTATCCCGCGCTGGACTCCGTCCTCGGCTACGCCGCCGCCCAGCACACCGCTCGCACGAGCGAAGCGCAGGCCCTCTCGGACGAGGAGGCCGCCGCCTGGGCCCGCGGGCCCGCCGCCGTCGTGGTGCCGCTGCTGGCGGGCCCCGACACGGCCGTGCTGCGCCGCATACGCCAGTCGGTCGTGAGCAGCGGCTCGGCCTTCGAGCTGACGGACACCCTCGGGCCGCACCCGCTGCTGGCCGAGGCCCTGCACGTGCGCCTCTCGGAGGCGGGCCTGGCCCGTGCCGACCGCGCCCGGCTGTTCACCGTCGCAACCGCCGCCGACGGGATCGTCCTGGCCACGGTCGGCGGCCCCGAGGCGGTGCAGGCGGCCGGCATCACCGGCATGCTGCTCTCGGCGCGCCTGGCCGTCCCCGTGCTGGCCGCCGGCCTGGACGAGGAGGGTGCCGTGGCCCGCGCCGCCGACGAGCTCCGCTCCTCCGGCTCGCGCAACCTGGCCCTCGCGCCGTGCCTGATCGGCCCGGAGGCCGACGAGGCGCTGCCGTCCATGGCCGCGAAGGAGGCGGGCTGCGCGGCGGCGGAGCCGCTGGGCGCGTACCCGGCGATCGGCAAGCTCGTCCTCGCCAAGTACACCGAGCTGCTGGGCATCGCCTCCCAGCCCTCGCCGGCGGGCGCGCCGCTGCGCTGAGCCCGTACAACGAGCACGACCGCACGTCGAGCACGACCGAGTGACCGCCGGGAAGGGCCTCTGAGGAGGCCCTTCCCGCGTTTCACGGCCGGGTGTCCCCCGCGCCGGTGCTCAGCGGAAGACCACGCACGAGGCGGCCGGCGCCGCGACCGAGCCGGCCCGCTCCGGTATGCCGGTGCCGGGGTCGACCGCGAACCAGGTGATGTCGCCCGACCGCTCGTTCGCCGCGTACAGCAGCCCCCCGTCCGGGTGGGCGGCGAGGTGGCGCGGCCAGTGCCCGCCGCAGCTCACGGTGGAGATCAGCCGGGGCCCGTCCCCGGAGGGGTCGAGGGTGAGGGTGGCGAGGGTGTCGTCGCCGCGGTTGGCCGCCCACAGGAACCGGCCGTCGGCGGAGAGCACGGGCGTCGACGGGTACGTGGGGTCGGGCGCGCCGGCGGTCACGACGGACGTCGTCTCCAGCGGCTCCAGCGCGCCGGAGCCCGCGTCCCAGCGGCAGACGGTCACCGTCGCGTCGAGCTCGTTGAGGACGTAGGTCCGGTCGCCGTTCGGGTGGAAGACGAGCGTCCGGGGGCCGCTGCCGGGCCGGAGGCGCGTCTCGCCGTGGGGCACCGGCTCGCCCGTCGCGGGGTCGAGCGCGGAGAGGTGGACGGAGTCGGTGCCGAGGTCCACGGCGAGCAGCCAGCGGCCGGTGGGGTCGGGCGCCACGGCGTGGGCGTGCGGGCCCGCCTGCCGCGCGGCGACCGGGCCGCTGCCCTGGTGCCGTAGGACCGCCTTGGGCGCGCCGAGGCTGCCGTCTCCGGCGACGGGCAGGGCGCTGACGCTTCCGGAGCGGTAGTTGGCGGTGAACAGCCAGGCTCCGGCGAGCGCGAGGTGGGTGGGCGCGTCGCCCTCGACGGGCACGGCCGGGCCGAGCGGTTCCGGCCGGTCGGGGTCGGCGAGCGAGAAGGCCGTGGCCGTGCCCCCTTCGGTCTCCCCCACCGCGTACAGCACGTTCCCGTCGTCCGACAGGGCCAGGAACGAGGGGTCCGCGGCGACGGCGGTGGAGTGGACGGGGGTCAGCGCACCCGTCTCACCGTCCACGTGCGCCACGGTGATCCCCGGGCCTCCCGCCCTCGTGAACGAGCCGATGTAGGCGCGCCGTTCGCGCCGTCCGGTGGCCGTCATCGCGGTCCCTCCCCCTCGTGTCCCCATCACGTCCCCGTCACGTCGATGGCCCAGACGCTACAGGGCGCCACTGACAACGCCCGGCGCCACCCCGGCCGGGGCCGCCCCGCGGCTGGTCCGTTGGCCCTGCGCACAGCGGGTTACCCGGCGGTAAAAGCGGGCCGATGGCCCACTTCCCCAGCCATCTCTTGAGCCATATGGCCCGCGGATGCTTTGATGAACCCGTCAATGGCGCTGCGGGATCTCCGCGGCGCCTCTTTTGTGCGCTCGATCGGACACCGATCACGAGGCGATCGCACGACGCGATCGGAAGAGAAGAGGTGGAGGAAGCTGAAGAGGATGTTCGCGGCCCCGGATCCGGGGCGCGTCCGGCTGCGGAGCGCGGCCCGTGCCGTCCTCGGCGTGGGCCTGGCCGTGGCGGTCTCGCACCTGGCGACCGGTTCCATCGGCGCCACCATCGCCGGCGGCCTCACCGCGCTGCTGGCCCTCTTCACCGTCACCGACGCCCGGGTCCGCGACCAGGCGGTCACGACGGCGTGGCTGCCCGCGGTGGGCGCCCCCGTGCTCGCGCTCGCGACCGTCCTGCACGACCTCCCCGTCGCGCGGGACACGGCGTTCCTCGGCGTCGTCCTCGCCGGGGTGTACGCGCGCCGCTGGGGCCCCCGCGGCCAGGCCCTGGGCATCTTCGGCTTCATGATGTTCTTCATGGCGCAGTTCCTGCACGCCGTGCCCGAGGGGCTGCCGGAGCTGTACGCGGCCATGGCACTGGCCCTCGCCTCGTCGGCGCTGGTCCGCTTCGGGCTCTGGTGCTGGGAGCGGCGGCTGCCGCCGGTCGCCGTCCCCGCTCCCGCGGCGGCGCGCGGTCTGGCGCGTCCGACGACCCGGCAGGCGTTCCAGAACACGTTCGCGTGCGCGCTGGCCCTGGGCGTCGGCCATCTGGTCTCGGACGAGCGCTGGTACTGGGCCGTCGGCACCGCGTGGTGGATCTTCGTGAACACCGCCTCGCGCGGGGAGACCCTGGTCCGGGGCTTCCGCCGGGTGGTGGGCACGGTGGCGGGCATCGCCGTCGGCCTGGTCGTCGCGGTGCCGCTGCACGGCGCGCCCGCGCCGACCGCCGTCCTGGTCGCGCTCTGCGTCTTCGGCATCTTCTACACGGCCGCCCCCTCCTACAGCTGGATGATGTTCTTCGTGACCGTCATGGCGTCCCTGCTGTACGGACTGCTGGGCGTCCTCCACCCCGGTCTGCTGCTCCTGCGCTTCGAGCAGACCCTCGTGGGCGCGGCGGCCTCGGCCCTCGCGGTCGCGCTGGTGCTGCCCGTGACGACGCATGCCGCCACCGACGCCTGGATCCGCCGGGCCATGCTGGCCGTGCGGCACTGCACCGCCGAGTCGGCGCGGCGGCTGGCCGGGGAGGCGTCCGCCGACCCGGCGCCGTACGTCGCCGAGCTGGAGCTGCTGCTGGCCCGGGTGCGGATCTCGCTCGCGCCGCTGCTGCACCCGCTCAGCCCGCTGCGGGCGCGCAAGGAGCGCGCCCGGCAGGTGACGGCGCACCTGGACGACTGCGTGCGGCAGGCGCGCGGCCTGGCCGAGGTCGCCGCCGACCCGGACGCCTCGCACGACGCCCGGCTGACCGCCGCCTGCCAGCGCGTCGAGGCGGCCCTGCGCGCCCTGCTGCCCGCGGCGGAGGCACCGGCCTCGGCCGCGGACCTCGGTCTCGCGGCCCCGCAGCACCATCCGGGCGCGGAGCGGGCCCTCGCCCACCTGCACGACCTGGAGCGGGCGGTCGCGAACCTCGCCGGTCCCGTCCTGAGCAGCCCGCGCTCGCCGCTGCGGGAGGCCTGAGAGGACCGTTCGAACGCCCATCGGCTCAGCCCGCCGCCCGGCCACGGGTGGCGGGCTGAGCCATTGGTACAGTGACCGCCCGGCACCCGAGTACGAGGGAGTGTCAGCCGATGGCTGTAGACGCCCTGGACACCAGGATCCTGCGCCTCCTGCTGGAGCAGCCACGGACCAGCGCACGGGAGTACGCCCGCCTGCTGGGCATCGCGCGCGGCACCCTCCAGGCCCGGCTCGACCGGCTGGAGCGGGACGGCGTGATCACCGGGACCGGCCCCCGGCTGTCCCCCGCCGCGCTCGGCCACCCCGTACTGGCCTTCGTGCACATCGAGGTGACGCAGGGCCACCTCGACCCGGTGTCGGACGCGCTGGCGGAAGTCCCGGAGATCATAGAGGCGTTCTCCATCACCGGCGGCGGCGACCTGATGGCACGGGTCGTCGCCCGCGACGCCGCCCATCTGGAGGACGTCATCCAGCGGCTGGTGCAGTTCCCCGGCGTGGTGCGCACCCGCACCGAGATGGCGCTGCGCGAACGCGTCCCCTACCGGATGACGGGCCTGCTGCGCGCCGTGGAGCAGGACGTCCGCCGGAAGGACACGGGCCGCTCCCGAGGGCGTTCCGCCGCCCCCGCGGCCGACGGCGGCGTATGACGTCCGCGCCGGCTCCGGCCGTCCCACCGGCCGCCCGGCCGGCCGTCTGACCGGCCGTCTGACCGGCCCTCACGTCCGGTCGCAGGCACCGCTTCCCGCGTCTCCCGGCCGTCCGTCGCCCGGTGGCCGCCGCTGTGGTGCCCGGGTTTCCGCCGTGCCGCGGAAGGGTGGGAGGATCTGGGGGTTCCACCCGGCCATGAGAGGCCCGGGACACCTCGTGAGGAATGAGACGCACTATGCAGCAAACTGGGGGAAGACGGGTCCGCCGGTGGGGGGCCGCGGTGACCGCGTCGACCGCCGCGTTCGCGGTCGCCGTGCCCGCGGCCACGGCCGAGGCGGCGACCGGCCCGGCGGGCATCGCCGCCAAGGGCGCGTTCCTGCTCGACAGCGGTGCCAACAAGCAGCTGTGGGCGAAGGATGCCGACACCAAGCGGCAGATGGCCAGCACCACCAAGATCATGACGGCCGCCGTGGTCCTGGACACGCGGGGCGTCAACCTGAACAAGCAGATCACCATCAAGAAGTCCTACCGGGACTACGTGGCGAAGAACGGCGCGAGCACCGCCGACCTGCGCACCGGTGACAAGCTGACGGTCCGGCAGCTGCTCTACGGCCTGATGCTGCCCTCCGGTTGCGACGCGGCGTACGCGCTCGCCAACACCTTCGGCACCGGCAAGACCGAGGCCGCGCGCACCAAGTCGTTCATCGCCCAGATGAACAAGAAGGCCGCCGCGCTCGGCATGAAGAACACCAAGTACGACTCGTTCGACGGCATATCGCAGGCGGGGTCGAACGTCTCCACCCCGCGCGACATCGCCAAGCTCGCCCGGCACGCGATGGGCAACGGCACGTTCGCCACGGTCGTCAAGGCGACCAGCACCCGCCAGAAGGCGACGAACGTCAACCGCACGTACACCTGGTACAACACCAACAAGCTGCTGGGGTCCTACAAGGGCGCCATCGGCATCAAGACCGGCACCGGCACGGCCGCCGGTCCGTGCCTGGTGTTCGCCGCCCAGCGCGGCAAGCGCACGGTCGTGGGCGTGATCCTCAACGACCCGACCAAGCGCTACCCCGACGCGGTCAAGATGCTCGACTGGTCGTTCAACACCTCCTCGCAGGTGAAGATGCGCAAGCTGCCCAGCTTCGCCCAGCAGGACTGAGCCGCCGCCCTCGGCCGGACGGCGCGCGGACGGCGGCCCCCCTGCGGGCCGCCGCGGCACGCCGCCCCGGCCGTGGGCCCGGCCGGTTCCTCCGGCTCTTCGGGCCGAATGCGTCAGGTCCGCGTCAGCCGAGGAACGAGAGCCGCACCTTCCGGTGCGGATTGTCCACGTTCGTGTCGACGAGGACGACGCTCTGCCACGTCCCCAGCTCCAGCTCGCCGCCGACGACCGGCAGCGTGGCGTGCGGCGGGACGAAGGCGGGCAGGACGTGGTCGCGGCCGTGGCCCGGGCTGCCGTGCCGGTGCCGCCAGCGGTCGTCCTTCGGCAGCAGGTCGCGGAGGGCGGCCAGCAGGTCGTCGTCGCTGCCCGCGCCGGTCTCCAGCACCGCGAGCCCGGCGGTCGCGTGCGGCGTGAATACATTGAGCAGGCCGTCCCGGCCTGCCGCCACCTCCCGCAGGAAGCGGGCGCAGTGGTCCGTGAGGTCGTACACGGTCTCGGTGGAGCCGGTCGTGATGTCCACCGTGCGGGTGGTGAAGGTGTCGGTCATGCACCACCCCTTACCCGCACCGGCCGGAGATCGGCAAGCCGAGGCACACCGAGGCGAACCCCGGCGAACCGCGGCGAACCGGGGCAAGCCGAAAACCTGCGGATCAGGCGCGGCGGGCGCGCCATTCGGGCGCGAGGATCGCCCAGTACTGCTTGTCGTAGCGGGCGCCCTCGTAGGGCCAGTAGTCGCGCTGGACGCCCTCCAGCGTCATGCCGAGCCGTTCGGCCACCGCGGAGCTGCGGGCGTTGTCGGCACGGCAGCGCCACTCGGCGCGGTGCAGGCCGCGGGTGGTGAGGGCCCAGTCGAGCAGGGTGGCGCAGGCCGCGGTGATCAGGCCGTGGCCCTCGCCGGCCGGCTCCAGCCAGCAGCCGATCTCGCAGGAGCCCATGGCGGTGCTGAACTCCACGAACATCACGCCGCCGACCAGGGTGCCGTCCCGCCAGATGCCGTACAGGCCGGCCTGGTCCGCGGCCCGGCGCTCGGCGTAGCGGCGCAGCGTGGCGCGCGCGCCGTCCAGGTCGTCCGTGACGAAGGCGGGCCCGACCCAGGGCCGGATGTGCTCGCGGGCCCGGTCCAGGTGGGCGGCGAACTCCTCGGCGTGCCATACGTCCAGCGGGCGGAGCACGGCGTCGTCCCGCAGCGGGAGGGAGAACATGATGACCCCATTCACACAACAAGCGTTACGGTTATGTACGGTGGCAGCATGCCACGAACCAAGGGTGATCATGAAGCCCGGCGCCGCGAGGTCTCCGAAGCGGTCTGGCGGGTGCTGGCCGCGCACGGCTTCGACGGGCTGACCCTGCGCGCGGTCGCCGCCGAGATGGGCGCGACCACCGGCCTGCTCACCCACTACTTCCCCGCCAAGCGGGACCTGCTGGCGCACGCCCTCGACCTGCTCGACCGGCGGAGCGCCGCCCGGCCGCGCCGCGTCGCGGCCCGCGGCCTGCCCGCCGTACGCGCGGCGTTGCTCGACATCCTGCCGCTGACCCCGGCCGCCACGGCCGGCAACCGCGTCTGGGTGTCCTCCTGGGACACCGCGCTGGCCGACCCCGGGCTGAGCGCGGGCCACGCGGAGCGGTACGCGCGCGGCCGCGAGAAGCTGCGCGAACTCGTCGCCGCGGCCCAGGAGCTCGGCGAACTGCCGCCCGGGGATCCGGAGGGGATCGCGGCCGGCGCCCAGGCCTTCGCGCTCGGGCTGGTGGTGCAGGCCCTGTTCGACCCGGCGGCGTTCCCGCCCGACCGGCAGACCGAGCTGCTGGACGCCTACCTGGCCGGGCTGAGCGCCGCGCCGGCCCGGCCCTGAGGCCCGGGAAGAGATCCGCCGGCGGGCTCGTTCGTAGAAGCATGAACGAAATGGTGCGGTCCGTGGACGTCGTCGTCGTGGGCGCGGGCCAGGCCGGCCTGGCCGCCGCCTACCACCTGCGGCGCGCCGGTCACGAGCCCGGCCGGGACTTCGTCGTGCTGGACCACGCGCCGCGCCCCGGCGGCGCCTGGCAGTACCGGTGGCCGACGCTGACGTACGGCAGGGTGCACGGGATGCACGCACTGCCCGGGATGCCGCTGACCGGCGCGGACGACGCCCGGCCGTCGTCCGAGGTGATCGGGGACTACTTCGCGGCGTACGAGGCGGAGTTCGGCCTGCGGGTGCGGCGGCCCGTGGACGTACGGGCCGTCCGCTCCCCGGAAGAGGACGGCGCCGGGCGGCTGCGCGTCGAGACGTCCGCGGGCGTGTGGTCGGCGCGGGCGCTGATCAACGCCACCGGCACCTGGGACCGACCGTTCCTGCCGCGCTATCCCGGGCAGGAGCTGTTCCGGGGCCGTCAGCTGCACACCGCCCGCTATCCGGGTCCGGAGGCGTTCGCGGGCCTGCGGGTGGTGGTCGTCGGGGGCGGCACGTCCGCCGTCCAGCACCTCCTGGAGATCTCCGAGGTGGCGGCGGCCACCACGTGGGTCACGCGGCGCCCGCCGCTGTTCCGGGAGGGGCCGTTCGACGAGGACCGCGGCCGGGAGGCCGTGGCGCTGGTGGAGGAGCGCGTCCGCAAGGGGCTGCCGCCGCGCAGCGTGGTGTCGGTCACCGGGCTGCCGATGACCGCCGCCATGGCACGGGCACGGGAGACCGGCGTCCTCGACCGGCTGCCGATGTTCGACCGCGTCACCCCCGACGGCGTCGCCTGGGCCGACGGCAGGACCGTTTCCGCCGACGTCATCCTGTGGGCCACCGGGTTCCGGGCCGCGCTCGACCACCTGGCGCCGCTGCGGCTGCGGGAGCCCGGTGGTGGCATCCGCCTCGACGGCACGCGCGTGGTCCGCGACCCGCGGATCCACCTCGTCGGCTACGGGCCGTCGGCGAGCACCATCGGCGCCAACCGGGCCGGGCGGAGCGCGGTGCGGGAGATCCGCGCGCTGCTCGCCGCGGAGGACGCTTCGGTGCGGGAGGCCGTGGCGGTGGGATGAGCAGGCTGGGCCGCGCCGGAAAGGCGCCGCGGGCCGTGCCCGTTCCGTCGCCCGACCCTGATCCGTAGCATGCGTCTCATGCTGCGACGCTCCCGTGGTCCTCGTGGTCCCCGCCGTACGCCCGGTCCTCCCGGAGATCCGGGGGCACCAGCCGTCGGACTTTTCGTCACATGCGTCAACGACATGGTGTATCCGGAGACCGGACGGGCCGTGGTCACGCTGCTGGAGCGGCTGGGGGTGCGCGTCGGGTTCCCGGCGGAACAGAGCTGCTGCGGGCAGCCGTTCTTCAACACCGGCTACCGGCGGGCGACCGAGCCGCTGGTGCGCCGCTACGCCGCCGCCTTCCGGGGGTACGAGCACATCGTCACGCCGTCCGCCTCCTGCGCCGCCATGGTCCGGGAGCAGTACCCCCGGATCGCGGCCCGGGCGGCGGCCGAGGGCCGGGACGACGGGCTGACGGAGGCGGTGGCCGAGGTCGTGCCGCGCACCTACGAGCTGACGGAATACCTGGTGGACGTCCTGGGGGTGACGGACGTCGGCGCCCACTACCCTCACACCGTCACCTACCACCCCACCTGTCACGGACTGCGCGCGTTGGGCCTGGGCGACCGGCCGCGGCGGCTGCTGGAGCGGGTCAAGGGCCTGGAACTGCGGGAGTTGGCGGGCGCCGAGGAGTGCTGCGGCTTCGGCGGGACGTTCGCCGTCAAGAACGCCGCCGTCTCCGTCGCCATGGGCACCGACAAGGCCCGCGCCGCCGTCGCCACGGGTGCGGCGGCCCTCTGCGCGGCGGACAACTCGTGCCTGGCGCACATCGGTGGCATCCTCACCCGGCGGGGAGCGGCGGTGCGGCCGGTGCACATCGCGGAGATCCTGGCGTCGACCGGGCCGGGGACGGCCGGCGGGCCGGAAGGAGCCGCCCGATGACCGGTCGTCCCGTACCGCTCGGCATGCCCTCCTTCCCCCGCGCCGCCGCCGTCTCCACGCGCGACGCGCGGCTGCGCGCCAACCTGAAGCACGCCACCGGCACCATCAGGGCCCGGCGCGCGGCCGCCGTGGCCGAACTCGACGACTGGCGGCAGCTCCGCGCCGCCGCCGCGGCCGTCAAGGAGCGGACCCTCCGCCACCTCGACCACTACCTCGTCCGCCTGGAGGAGCGCGTCACCGCGGCGGGCGGGACGGTGCACTGGGCGGCCGACGCGGCGGAGGCGAACCGGATCGTCACCGAGCTCGTCCGGGCGACCGGCGAACGGGAGGTCGTCAAGGTCAAGTCCATGGTGACGCAGGAGATCGGCCTCAACGAGGCCCTCGCGGCGGCCGGCGTCCGGGCGTACGAGACCGATCTCGCCGAGCTCATCGTGCAGTTGGGCGACGACCTGCCGTCCCACCTCCTCGTCCCCGCCATCCACCGGAACCGCGACGAGATCCGGGAGATCTTCCGCGAGCGGATGGCCGACTGGGGACGGCCCGCGCCCGAGGGGCTGACCGACCGGCCCGCCGACCTCGCCGAGGCCGCCCGGCTGCACCTGCGGGAGAAGTTCCTGCGCGCGAAGGTGGCCGTGAGCGGCGCCAACTTCATGGTCGCGGAGACCGGGACGATGGTGGTGGTCGAGTCCGAGGGCAACGGGCGGATGTGCCTGACCCTGCCCGAGACGCTGATCTCCGTCGTAGGGATCGAGAAGGTGGTGCCCACCTGGCGCGACCTGGAGATCTACCTCCAGGTGCTGCCCCGCTCCTCCACCGCCGAGCGCATGAACCCCTACACGTCGATGTGGACGGGCACCACGGACGGCGACGGGCCGCGCGCCTTCCACCTGGTGCTGCTGGACAACGGCCGCACCGACACGCTGGCCGACACCGTCGGCCGCCAGGCGCTGCGCTGCATCCGCTGCTCGGCCTGCCTCAACGTCTGCCCGGTGTACGAGCGGGCCGGCGGGCACGCCTACGGCTCCCCCTACTCCGGTCCCATCGGGGCGATCCTCGCCCCGCAACTGCGCGGCCTGGCGGGGCCGCTGGAGGAGTCGCTGCCCTTCGCGTCCTCGCTGTGCGGGGCCTGCTACGAGGTGTGCCCGGTGGCCATCGACATCCCTGAGGTCCTCGTCCACCTGCGGGAACGGGTGGCGGAGGGCGGCGAGGCGACCGTCCGGGGCACGCGGGCGGTGGTGCGCCCGGCCCGGCGGCATGCCTTGGAGCGGCGGGTGGTGGCGGGCGCCGCCTGGGCCCTGGACCGGCCGGAGCTGCTCCGCCGCGGCCGCCGGCTCGCGGGCCGGGCGGCCCGGTTCGCGCCCCGGCGGCTGCCGGGTCCGGGCCGGGCGTGGACGGACGGGCGGGACCTGCCCGAGATCCCGGAGGAGTCGTTCCGGGACTGGTGGGCGCGGACACGAGCGCAGGAGTCCTCGCAGGAGTCCTCGCACGAGTTCTCGCACGAGTTCTCGCACGAGTTCTCGCACGAGTTCTCGCACGAGTTCTCGCACGAGTTCTCGCACGAGTTCTCGCACGAGTTCTCGCACGAGTCTTCCAAGGGAGGCGACCGATGAGCGGTGACGCGAGCCGGGCGCGGGTCCTCGGGCGGGTGCGGCGGGCCCTCGCCGACGTCCCCGCCTACGAGCGGCCGAGCGACCACCCCGTGCCCCGCGACTACCTGCGGGTCCACGGCCGGCGGACGCCCGCCGAGTCGGCGGCCCTGCTCGCCGCGCACCTGGCGGACTACCGGGCGACGGTCCACCGCACCGGCGCGGACGGGCTGCCGGCGCTGCTCCGGGAGGTGCTGGCCCGGCGGGGCGCCCGCCGGGTGGCCGTGCCGGCCGGGCTGCCGGACGGCTGGCTGGCCGGGGCGGACGTGGAGGTGGTCGCCGACTCCCCCGGGCTGACGGTGCGTGAGCTGGACGCCGTGGACAGCGTCGTCACCGGGTGCGCGCTGGCGGTCGCGGAGACCGGGACCGTCGTCCTCGACGGGGGCCCGGGCCAGGGGCGGCGGCGTATCACGCTCGTCCCGGACCACCATGTGTGCGTGGTACGGGCGGCGGACCAGATCGTGGACTCCGTTCCGCAGGCCCTCGAACGCCTCGATCCCACACGGCCGTTGACGTGGATCTCGGGTCCGTCGGCGACGAGCGACATCGAGCTGGACCGGGTGGAGGGCGTGCACGGGCCGCGGGTGCTGGACGTCGTACTGGTCGCCGGGGACGTCGGTATTCCCGGGGAGCCGGCGCGAGGGTGACCCTGGCGGTGGTACGCACGGGGCGCGTACGAAGCGGCGGGGTCTGGGTGATCCGCCTCCGGACCGGCAGGCTCTTCCTTGTCAGCGGAGATCACGCGAACGAGGAGCAAGGCCATGACGGTTCGGGAAGCGGAGCACACGGGGACGACGGCGGCCGGCGAGGCGCGGACGGCCTGGGCGGCCGGGTGGGCGGCGGCGGTGCAGCGGCCCAGTGCCGGCTTCGGGGAGAACTGGTCGGAGACGGGGTTCGCGCGGCAGTCCGTGCGCCAGGTCGTCCGGGTGACGGGCGGCGGCACGTCGGTCCGCGTCCGGCTGTCCCACCGCTACGGCACCGGGCCGCTGACCGTGGACGGGGCTGCGCTGGCGCTGAGCGCGGGCGGGGCCGCGGTCCGGCCGGAGTCGCGGCGGGCCCTCACCTTCGGCGGCGCGCCGTCGGTGCGGATACCGGCGGGCGGCGAGGCGGTGAGCGATCCGGTGGAGCTGCGGGTGGCGGCCTTCGACTCCGTGGCCCTGTCCCTGTACTTCGATGCTCCGACGGGTCCCGTGACCTTCCACTCGCAGGCGTGGGCGGAGACCTACCGCGCCGCGGGTGATCGGACGGGGGATGCTTCGGGGGCGGGCTTCGACGAGGTCACGCACTCCTGGTACCTGCTGTCCGACATCGAGCTGGCCGGGGAGGGCGCGGCCGAGGGGGCGGTCGTGGCCCTGGGCGACTCGATCACGGACGGCTTCGGCTCCTCCGTGGGGACGAACGGGCGCTACCCGGACGCCCTCGCCGAGCGGCTGGCGGCGGCGGGCCGGCCGTGGGCCGTGCTCAACTCCGGGATCGGGGGCAACCTGCTGCTCCACGACTCCCCGTCGTTCGGCGAGCGGCCCGCCGCGCGGCTGGAGCGGGACGTGCTCGACAAGCCCGGGGTGCGCGCGGTGATCGTGCACGTCGGTCTCAACGACATCGGTTTCAGCGAGGTCGACCTGCCGCTGTACAAGCCGTCGGTGGACGTGTCGGCCGAGGAGCTGATCGCCGGCTACCGGGAGCTGATCCGGCGGGCCCGTGAGCGCGGACTGAAGGTGATCGGCGGGACCATCCTCCCCTTCAAGGGTTCCGAGTACCACACGCCGCGGGCGGAGGCGAAGCGCGTGGCGGTCAACGAGTGGATCCGTACGTCGGGCGAGTTCGACGCGGTGGCGGACTTCGCCGCCGTCCTGGCCTCGGCCGAGGACCCCGAAGTCCTGTCGCCGGTCCACGACTCGGGCGACCGGAAGCACCCGGGCGACGCGGGGTACCGGCTGATGGCGGAGGCGGTGGACCTCGCCGCGCTCTGAGGGGGAACCGGGGATGCCGGCGGGTGGGGCCGTGGCGAACGGCCCCGCGGCCCGCGGGCGTTCCGCTCGGACCGGCACGCGCGTTCAGACCGGCACTGCGCGTTCAGACCGGCACCGCGAGGCGGGCGTCGCCGCGCACCAGCGCCGCGTACCGTCCGTCGGCGGCGAGGAGTTCGCGGTGCGTCCCCCGCTCGGCTATGCGCCCGCCGTCGAGGACCACGATCTGGTCCGCGTCGCGGACGGTGGAGAGGCGGTGCGCGATGGTGATGGTGGTACGGCCTTCGGACAGCGCGTCGATGGCCTTCTGCACGGCCTGTTCGGTGCGGGTGTCCAGGGCGGAGGTGGCCTCGTCCAGGATGAGGACGGGCGGGTCGCGCAGGATGGTGCGGGCGATGGCCAGCCGCTGCTGCTCGCCGCCGGAGAAGCGGTGTCCGCGCTCACCGACGAGGGTGTCGTAGCCGTCGGGCAGGGAGGCGATGTGGTCGTGGATCTGGGCGGCCTCGGCGGCGGCGCGGATCTCGTCGTCGTCGGCGTCCGGCTTGGCGAACCGCAGGTTGTCGGCGACGGAGGCGTGGAACAGGTAGGTCTCCTGGGAGACGATGCCCACGGCGCGGCTGAGGGTGTCGAAGTCGAGGTCGCGGACGTCGGCCCCGTCGATGAGGACGCGGCCGCCGGTGACGTCGTAGAGCCGGGGTACCAGCTGTCCGAGGGTGCTCTTGCCGGAGCCGGTCGGGCCGACGACGGCCAGGCTGCCGCCGGCGGGGACGGTCAGGTCGATGCCGGTGAGGGTGGACCGGGCGGCGTCCGGGCCGTCGTAGGCGAAGTCGACGTCCTCGAAGCGGACCTCGCCGCGGATCTTCTCCAGGCGGACCGGGTGCTCGGGTTCGGTGATCTCCACCGGGAGGTCGAGGTACTCGAAGATGCGCTGGAAGAGGGCGAGGGACGTCTGCACCTGGACGCCCGTGGACAGCAGGGCGACGGTGGGGCGCAGCAGGCCCTGCTGGAGGGAGACGAAGGCGACGAGGGTGCCGATCGACAGGGCGGGCCCGCCGGTCTCCAGGGAGAGGCCGGCCGCCCAGTAGAGGAGCGCGGGCATGGCGGCCATGACGATGCCGATGGTGGACATCCGCCAGCGGCCGGCCATGTTGGCCCTGACCTCCAGGTCGACCAGGCGCTCGGACTCCTTGCCGAAGGCTGCCGTGAGCGAGTCGGCCCGGCCCATGGTCCGGCCCAGGACGATGCCGCTGACGGAGAGCGACTCGGTGACGATCGCGGCCATGGAGGCCATCTGCTTCTGCCGCTGCGAGGCGACCTTCTTGCGCTCGCGGCCCACCCGGTGGCTGATCCAGACGAAGAGCGGCAGCAGGAGCAGCGAGACGGCGGTCAGCCGCCAGTCCAGGGCGAGCATGGCGGCGACCGAGGCGACGACGCTGGTGAGGTTGGAGACCAGCGAGGTGGCAGTGGAGGTGACCGTGGCCTGCATGCCGCCGATGTCGTTGGCGATGCGGGACTGCACCTCGCCGGTGCGGGTCCGGGTGAAGAAGGCGAGGGGCATGCTCTGCAGCCGGGCGTAGACGGCCGTCCGCAGGTCGTGCATGACCCGCTGGCCGACGGTGGTGGACACCAGGGTCTGGAGCACGCCGAAGACGCTGGTGACGACCGCGGCGGCGATCATGCCGAGGGCCAGCAGGGTGAGCAGGCCCGTACGGCCCTCGGGGATGGCGACGTCCAGGATCTCCCGCAGCAGGAACGGCGAGGCCACGGTGACCAGGGAGGAGGCGGCCACGAGCAGCCCGACGAAGGCGAGGCGGCCGCGGTAGGGGCGGAAGAGGCGCAGGATGCGCCGGACTTGGGCGGGTTGTTCGGGGTCGGGGGGTGGTGGGGTCCATTCGGGTTCGTGGGGACGCAAGGGGCTCCTTCGGCGCGTCGCGGTGTCGGCGCACGGCGGTTCCGTCACTTGGCGGCCTCATGGCCGATGACGGTCGCCGAGCTTCGATGAGAGCATAGCTCACTGTTACCTATGCTCACAATGCACTTGCTCTTGCTAATCTGGCCCGATGACCGTCCCCGACACGTCCGGACAGCTCGCCGAACAGCTCCTGCGGCTGACCCGAAGGCTCAATCGCGCGCAGAAGCGCTATCTGGACCCGGTCGGCATCACGCCCGCCCAGTCCCGCCTGCTGCGGTCCGTCGCGCACTGCGAGGAGCCGCCGCGCATGGCCGACCTGGCCGAGCGGCTGGAGGTGGTGCCCCGGGCGGTCACCACCCTCGTCGACGCCCTGGAGGCGTACGGCGCGGTGCGCCGCGTCCCCGACCCCTCCAACCGCCGGGTCATAAGGATCGAGCTCACCGAGCGGGGCCGGGAGACCCTGCGCGCGATGCGCGAGGCGCGGCGCGCCGCGGTGGAGGAGATCCTGTCCCCGCTGACCGCCGAGCAGCGGGAGCTGCTCGGCGGCCTGCTGGACGAGCTCATGCGGGGGCAGCTCCCCCGCCACCCGCCGCGCTGACCGGCGTCAGCAGCGGCTCCGGTCCTCCGTGAGCGCGCCCTGGGCTGTCGCGATCGTCCGGTCGTGGCAGAGGCCCGGCCCGGTCAGACGGTAGCGCTCGCGCGAGACGCCGGTCGCGTGCCGCTGGTCGCGCGGCACGTTCTGGTTGTACGCGGCGTCGCCGGTGTACGTGTCGTCCAGCCGCGACCACCCGGTCCGTACGCCGCCGCGCAGGGTGACGCTCTCGGCGCGGTCACCCGTCGTCAGCACCGTCCGCAGGCGCGGCCCGGTGGCCCCGGTGATCTCGCCGTCGAGGGTGTACGCGCGCTGGGTGCGGGTGGCCGTGGCGGGGCCGCGGCCGCGGACGGTGACCGTCTCGTCGTCGGTCCACCGGGCGCGCAGCCCGTCCGTCGCCTCGCCCTCGGTCCAGTGGTGCGCGGAGTCGGCCCCGACCGCGCGGCGCACGGTGGTCGCGACCCTGCCGTGCGAGGTGTCGAGGTATCCGGAGACGGTCAGGGAGTGGCCGCCCTTCGCCGTGAACCGGTGGGTGGCACCGGGCGTGTACGCCGTGTCGTTCTCGGGCGTGGTCTCGGTGTGCCCGGTGAGCGCCCCGGTGACGCGGGACGCCTTGGCGTCCTGCCAGACGAGGATGTTGGTGGGGGTGCTCCAGCCGCTCTGCCCGGCGGGGACCCCGGCGACCGAGACGGTGATCCGGTGCGGCCGGCCGTCGTTGAGCAGCCCGGCGAACGGGGTGAGGTCGTACTCCAGCGGGCGCACGTCGAAGGCGCGCGGGGCCGGGATCACGTACCAGAGGAAGGGGTTGGACCAGCCGCCGGTCCAGATGGTCGGGTGCGGGGCGGCGATCCCCGCGAGCCGGCCGTCGACGGCCACCCGGACCTCGCGGTACGGCCCGTCGGCGGCCTTGCAGGAGTACGGCGCCGCGTCCGGCACGGTGAGGTACCAGAACTCCTCGCAGCCGCCGCCGGATCCGGTCGCGTAGACCTCGGCGACGATCCGTTCGCTGTTGCGCGGCGTGGTCACCGTGCCCTCGTACGCCGTGCCCGCCTCGTGGGCGCCGTCGAGCGTCAGCACCCGGTCGGGGGCGGCGGCCGGGCGCGCCCGGCCCTCGGCGGCGTGGAAGGTCAGCGTCGCCTTGACCTTGATGACGCCGGTGTACGTCTCGTTGACGAGGTTGCCGATGAGCATCTCGACGGGCTGCGGGGAGCGCAGCGTGGCGGCGTACCGCGTGACGTCCTTCTCGACCTTCCAGGCTATGCCGTCCGGCGACGGCTCTGGGGTGGAGGTGCGCAGCACCTCGACGCCGCCGACGCGCAGGTAGCCGAGGCGGTCGTACTGGCGTCCGGCGACCGAGCCGTCGAGGCGCAGGACGACCTTGTTCCAGCGGTCGCCGCAGCCCTTGGGGGGCGTGTAGGTGCTCTTGTAGGGCGTGTAGTCGCGGAATTCGGTGTCCGCGAGGGTGACGGTGCAGGAGGTGGTGCCCGGTACGGCCACCGGCGGCGCGGCGGTGACGGGGTCGTGCCAGTCGGTGCCGAACTCGGCGGGCGGTTCCGGCGGTCCGGCGGCCACGGCCGGTCCGGTGCCCAGGGCCAGGGCCGCGGCCCCGACGCACAGTGCGCGCAACAGTCGTCTCATGCGGCAGGAGTGAAGCGCGTCGGCGCGCGGCGCACCAGTAGACCTTTGGCCTGATCCTTGCGTGGAGTGCCGGACCGGCGTACCGGGACGGCGGAAATTCGGTTGAACTCGGCGTGGTGGCGGGGCGACGCTGTCACGGCTCCCCTTCTTCCCCTCCCCCTTCGCGCCCTTGGGACGTCATGCGTATTGCCGATCTTCCCTATGCCGATCCCGGAGTGCCGGACGCCCGCTCCGGCCCCCGCCTGCTCTGGTGGCTGAGCCGCCGCCAGCTGGGCGGGCAACTGGCGGCCCTGGGGTGGGGGGTGCTGCACATGGCCGCCGTGGCCCTGTTCCCGCTGGCCGTGGGCATGACGGTGCAGGCCGTGGTCGACCGCTCGGGCTCCCGGCTGGCGGCGGCGGGCGGCCTGATGCTGCTGCTGGGCGCACTCACCGCGCTAGGCGACACCATGCTCCACCGGGTGTCCGTCACCAACTGGATCACCTCCGCGGCCCGGCTGCAGCAGTTGCTGGCCCGCAAGGCGGCCGAGTTGGGCTCTGCGCTGACGCGGCGCGTCGCCGCCGGTGAGGTCGTCACGGTCTCGACGGCGGACGTGGAGCACATCGGCTGGTTCGTGGAGACCCAGTCGCGGTTCCTCTCGGCGGTGGTCACCACGCTCGCCGTCTGCGTGGGCCTGGTCTTCTACCAGCCGGTCCTCGGCGCGGTGGTGGCGGTCGGCGTGCCGCTGCTGGTGCTCGCCGTCCTGCCGCTGCTGCCGCCGGCGACGCGCCGGGCGGACGAGCAGCGGGAGTTGGCGGGGCACGCCACGGAGCTGGCCTCGGACACGGTCGCGGGCCTGCGGGTGCTGCGCGGCATCGGCGGCGAGGAGCTGTTCCTCACCCGGTACCGCCGGGCGTCGCAGGAGGTGCGGGGGGCCTCCGTGCGCAGCGCCCGGATGTGGGCGTTGATCGCGGCGGTGCAGGTGCTGCTGCCGGGGCTGCTGATGATCGCCGTCGTCTGGCTCGGGATCGGGCTGGTGCGCGACGGCCGGGTCGGCGTCGGCGAGTTGGTGACCGTCTACGGCGTGGTCACGTTCCTGCTCTTCCCGCTGCGGCAGGTGGAGGAGGCGGCCATGGCGTACTCCTTCTCGCGGCCTTCGGCCGAACGGGCGGCCCGGCTGCTGGCGCTGCGGCGCACGGCCGAGCCGGCCGACGCCGATGCCGATGCTGCCGCTGATGCCGGCCGCGCGCTCGGCGGCGACCTCCACGACCCGGTGACGGGACTGCGGGCCCGGGAAGGGGAGTTGACGGCCGTGGTGTGCGGGGACCCGGACGCCGCCGGGCTGCTCGCCGACCGGCTCGGCGGCCACGCGCCGCAGGCCGCGGCCGGGACGCCGTCGGTGCTGCTCGGCGGCGTGCCCCTGGACGGGGTGCCACTGGCGGCCGCCCGGGAGGCGGTGCTCGTGCAGGACAAGGACCCCGTGCTGCTCTCCGGCACCCTGGCCGAACTGCTGGACGTACCGGCCCCGGGCCGCGTCTCGCCGGAGGCCGCGCTGGCGGCGGCGCGCTGCGACGACGTCCTGGACTCGCTGGAGCGCTCCTCGGCCGATCCGTCGGCCGGGGCCATGGCCGCCCACATCACCGAGCGGGGCCGGTCGTTGTCGGGCGGCCAGCGGCAGCGGCTGGCGCTCGCCCGGTCCCTGGTGGCGGATCCGGAGGTGCTGGTGCTGGACGAGCCGACGTCGGCGGTGGACGCGCACACCGAGGCCCGGGTCGGCGAGGGCGTGCGCGCCCTGCGCGCGGGGCGCACGACGGTGGTGTTCACCTCCAGCCCGCTGCTGCTCGACCGTGCGGACCGCGTGGTGATGGTGCGGGACGGACGGGTGGTGGCCGTGGGACGGCACGACGAACTGCTGCGCACGGACCGCGCCTACCGCGCCGCGGTCACCCGCGCGACGGACGACGCCCCGGACGACGCCCCGGACGCCGCGCCGGACACCGCCCCGGACGCCGTCCTCACCCGGGCGGGCGGTACATCAGCGGACGGACGGATCGGGGAATCGGAATGATCGGCGTCGCACCACCCTCCTACGACCCGGCGGCCCCGGAGTCCGCGACCACCCTGCCGGTCGGCGGGCCGGCGACCGTACGCCGTTGCGTACGCGAACTGGCGCGCAGGCACCGGCGGGCGCTCGTCCTGCTGGTCGTCGTCAACTCCGTCGCCGTGACGGCGTCGATGGTGGGCCCGTACCTGCTGGGCGGCCTCGTCGAGGACCTGTCGGACGGCGCGGCCGTCCGCCTGGGCCCGGTGATCTCCCTGTTCGCGGTGGCCCTGGCCGTACAGACGCTGTTCACCCGCATGACGCGGGTGCGCGGCGCGATGCTCGGCGAGGAGATGCTCGCGGACCTGCGTGAGGACTTCCTCGTCCGCTCGGTGCGGCTGCCGCCGGGCGTCCTGGAGCGCGCGGGCACCGGCGACCTGCTGTCCCGGATCACCACCGACGTCGACCGGCTGGCGAACGCCATGCGGGAGGCGGTCCCCGAGCTGGCCATCGGCGTCGTGTGGGGCGTACTGCTGCTGGGCGCCCTGACCGTGACCGCGCCGCCGCTGGCGCTGGCCGTGCTGGTGGCGCTGCCGCTGCTGATCGCCGGCTGCCGCTGGTACTTCCCGCGCGCCCCGCGCGCCTACCGTGCGGAGGCGGCGGGCTACGCCGCGGTCTCCGCGTCCCTGGCGGAGACGGTGGACGCCGGACGCACCATAGAGGCGCACCGCCTGGGCGCGCGCCGGGTCGCGCTCTCCGACCGGCGGATCCTGGAGTGGACCCGCTGGGAGCGGTACACCCTCTGGCTGCGCACGGTGTTCTACCCCGTGGTCAACATGACGCACGCGCTCGTGACCGGTTCGGTACTGCTCCTCGGCGGGGTCTTCGTCCTGCAAGGGTGGATCTCGGTCGGCCAGTTGACGACCGGCGCGCTGTTCGCCCAGATGTTGACCGAACCGGTGGGCATCGTGCTGCGCTGGTACGACGAGCTCCAGGTGGCCCAGGTGTCGCTGGCCCGGCTGGTGGGCGTCCGCGAGATCGAGCCCGCCGGGGGCGACGCGGCGGTCCGGCCGGAGGGGCGGGCCGTACGGGCGGAGGACGTGCGCTTCGGCTACGCCCCGGGGCACGACGTGCTGCACGACGTGTCCCTGGACGTGCCGCCCGGTACGCGGGTGGCACTGGTCGGCCCGTCCGGCGCGGGCAAGTCGACGCTGGGACGGCTGCTGGCGGGCATCTACGCGCCGCGCGCCGGCGCCGTGACCCTGGGCGGCGCCGAGCTGTCCCGGATGCCGGCCGAGGAGGTACGTCGGCACGTGGCGCTCGTCAACCAGGAGCACCACGTCTTCGTCGGCTCGCTCCGCGACAACCTGCTGCTGGCCCGATCCGGCGCCGGGGACGAGGAGCTGTGGGCGGCGCTGAAGGTGGTGGACGCCGAGGAGTGGGCGCGGGCGCTGGACGAGGGGCTGGACACCGAGGTGGGCTCGGGCGGGCTCGCCCTCACCCCCGCCCAGGCCCAGCAGATCGCGCTGGCGCGGCTGGTCCTGGCCGACCCGCACACGCTGGTGCTGGACGAGGCGACGTCGCTGCTGGACCCGCGGGCGGCCCGGCGATTGGAGAGCTCGCTGGCCAGGGTGCTGGAGGGGCGGACGGTCGTGGCCATCGCGCACCGGCTGCACACGGCGCACGACGCCGACGTGATCGCGGTCGCGGAGGACGGCCGGATCAGCGAACTGGGCAGCCACGACGAACTCGTCGCGGCGGACGGGACGTACGCGGCGCTGTGGCGGTCCTGGCAGCGGTAGGCGAAGGCCGCGCGGCGGCAGCGGTAGGCGAAGGCCGCGCGGCGGCAGGTGAAGGCCGCGCGGCGGTAGGCGAGGGCCGCGCCGGGGCCGTCAGGGAGACGGCGCTCCCGTGAGCGCGGCGAGGGCCCGGCGGAGGACGTCGTCGTCCGCCGGGCGGCCGGTCCAGCGGGCGCCGACGTACCCGTCGGGCCGGACGAGCAGCGCTCCGTGCGGGCCGAGGCCGCAGGGCCCGGCGTGCTCGGGCGGCAGCGGCTCGACGCGCAGCGGCCAACGGGTGGCGGCGCCGCTCTGCCGCCCCCACCGCACCGGGTCCGGGGTGAGGACGGTGAACCACTCGCCGAGGGCGTCGAGCGTGGAGCGGCCGGGCGCGAGCCAGTGGTGCGGCAGCCGGTGCCCCGGCTCGGCGGTGGGGACGTAGTCCGTGCCGCCGACGGGCTCGGACGGGGCGTCGGGGCCGGTACGGTCGGTGCGGACGGCGGCGGAGCGGTAGGCGGCGCCGAGGACGAGGCCGAGCTGGGCGAAGTACTCCTCCGACCAGGGCAGTTCGACCCGCTCGGGCGCCACGTCGCCGGCGCGGAGCTGCTCCTGTCGGTGCCGCTGCACCTGCTGGAGCAGCCGGGTATTGGCCACGGTCTGGTCCAGCGTCCGCAGGGCGACCGGCCGGCGTTCCGCCGCGTAGGTGTCCAGGAGGTCCGGTCCGGCCCAGCCTCGGAGCACCCCGGCCAGTTTCCAGCACAGGTTGTGCGCGTCGGCGACGCCGGTGTTCATGCCCAGGCCGCCGATGATGGGCATCGCGTGCGCGGCGTCGCCGGCCAACAGGACGCGGCCGTGCCGGAGGCGTTCGGCGACGAACGCGTGCATCACCCAGTGCTGCACGCGCAGCACCTCGATCCCCGCCGGCGCCCCGGGCCCGAGGGCGTGCGCGACGAGCCCGGCCCAGTCGGCGTGCTCGGTGTCGCCGGGGCTGGGGGCGAACCACGACCAGCCGCCTTCCGGGTAGAGCGGGAGGAAGGAGCCGTGCGCGGTGAAGTAGACCCCGGCGGGCCGGTCGGCGCTCCAGCGGCCGAGGTCGGCGTCGAAGACGACGGTGGTGATGTCCCCCAGGACCCCGGGGCCCGTGGTGCCGATGCCCAGCAGACTCCGGACGGTGGAGCGCGCGCCGTCGGCGGCGAGGACGTACCGGGCGCGGATCCGCGTCTCGACGCCGCCGTCCCGGTCGTGGAGCACGGCCGTGACGCCGTCGGCGTCCTCGGTCAGGCCGGTCAGCTCCGTGCCGAACCGGACGGGCGCGTCCGCCGCGTCCAACAGGATGGGTTCCAGGCGGTCCTGCGAGGTGACGACGCCGCGCAGCGGACTCTGCGGCACCGGCGCGTCGATCCCGACCATGGCCGCGGTCGCGAAGTCGCGGCCGTCGAGGGTGTCGCGGAAGCGGATGCGGCCGTACTCCGGCGGGAAGGCGGCGGCGGTGATCCGGGCGGCCGTTCCGAGCCCGCGGAAGATCTCCATCGAGCGCACGTTGACCAGCCGGGACCGCGGGAAGGGCGACAGCGCGCGGTGCTTCTCGACCAGCAGCGCCCGGACGCCCCACCGCTCCAGGAGGGCCCGCGCGGTAAGCCCGACCGGGCCGCCCCCGACGATCAGCACCTCGGTCGCGGTCCCGGCGTCCGGTACGGGCATGCCGTGGTCCTCCCGCGTCGTCGGCCGAGGGCTCCGGCCGAAGCCGCCGAGCCGCACCCCACCGTCCAGGGGACCAGGGACGGGGTGCCCGCGCCAGCGCCGCGCCGCCGTTCGTGCGCTTTTCGAGGATCGGGACCCCATATCCGATACCGCCCAGTATGGGAAGCAGTGATTCAAGTCATGGTTGGCTTGCCGCCGTTGATCGGGTAGGTTCAATAACGATCTTGGTCGTGCGGGTCCGATGCACCCGGACGACAGAACGGCCGCCGGCAGGCGGCCGAGTGACAACGTTGTGCCTAATCGGGGGGTAAGGCATGAGACTGCGGACGCGAGCGCGCGACGGTCATCGGCCACACATCCACTGACAAAACCCGGCGGCGGGTAACCGCGCCGCTTTCCCATGTCATGCACTGGACATACCGCCCGGTCTGTGCGGGCGACGGACGAGCCCGTCGCCGCCGGGCAGCCGCGGCGATGCCGCCATGCGTTCCCTCCGACAAGCCCGAGAAGGCGAGGAGACAATGAGCAATCCGTTCGACGCCGAAGACGGCAGCTACTTCGTGCTCACGAACGACGAGGGACAGCACTCCCTCTGGCCGGCCTTCGCCGAGATCCCGGCCGGCTGGTCGGTGGCCTTCGGCGCGGCCGACCGCACGGCGTGCCTGGAGTACGTCGACGAGACGTGGACCGACCTGCGCCCCAAGTCGCTCGTCGAGGCGACGGCGGGCACGACGGGTACGGCGGGCACGACGGGTACGGCGGGCACGGCTTCTCCCGCGACCTGACGTGAGGAGAGAGCGTGCGGGCTCGGTTCCTCGGTGAATTTCCGCGCAGCGGCTGCGCGAAGCAAGCGAGATCGGAAGGCAGTTACTCCATGACGGCACGCCCAGACTCATCCGCAGGAGACGTAGTAGACGTTGTCGGGATCGGGTTCGGCCCTTCCAATCTCGCACTCGCCATCGCTCTTGAGGAAACCGCGGAATCCGCCGGGCAACCCAGCATGCGCTTCTACGAGCGGCAGCCCCGCTTCGGCTGGCACCGCGGCATGCTGATGGAAGACGTCACCATGCAGGTCTCCTTCCTCAAGGACCTGGCGACCATGCGCGACGCGACGAGCCGGTACACGTTCGTCTCCTACCTCCAGGAGAAGGGCAGGATCGCCGAGTTCATCAACAGCAAGACGCTGTACCCCCTGCGGGTCGAGTTCCACGACTACCTCGAATGGGCGGCCCACCGCTTCCGTTCGCACGTGACGTACGGCACCGAGGTCACCGCCGTCCGGCCGGTGACCGAGGACGGCGTGGTGACCCACGTCGACGTGGTGGCCCGTCCCGCGTCCGGGGGCCCGGAGACCGTCGTCCAGCGCGCCCGGAACGTCGTGATCGGCCTGGGTCTGACGCCGCACCTGCCGGAGGGCGTCCGGGAGACCGAGCGCGTCTGGCACAGCTCGGGGCTGATGCACCGGACCCGCGATCTCGCCTACGCCCCGCGGGACTTCGTCGTCGTGGGCTCCGGCCAGAGCGCCGCCGAGGCCGCCGGCTACCTGCACGGCACCTTCCCCGACGCCACGGTGCACACGGTGCTCTCGCGCTACGGCTACAGCGTCGCCGACGACAGCCCGTTCGCCAACGGCGTCTTCGACCCCGAGGCGGTCGACCGCTTCTTCGCCGCTCCGGACGACGCCAAGCGGCGCCTCCTCGACTACCACGGCAACACCAACTACGCGGTGGTGGACCTCGACCTGTCGCAGGAGCTGTACCGCAGGAGCTACCAGGAGAAGGTCCTGGGCCGGCAGCGGCTGCGGATGCTCAACACCTCCCGCGTCACCTCCGTCGACGAACACGCCGACGGTGTACGGGTGGTCGTCGAGTCGACCACCTCCGACGAGGTGCGGACCCTCGACGCGGACGCCGTCGTCTACGCCACCGGCTACCGGCCGAGCGACCCGGCGCCGCTGCTCCGGGAACTGCTCCCCGAGTGCAAGCGCGACGAGCGGGGACGGCTCGACGTGGCGCGGGACTTCCGCGTCACCACGTCCGACGCGGTGCGCTGCGGGATCTACGTCCACGGAGCGAGCACCGAGCACTCCCACGGTCTGTCGGCCGGCCTCCTGTCCACCACCGCGGTCCGGTCCGGCGAGATCGCCGACTCCCTCACCAGGAGGTAACCATGTACGTCCCCACGATCTACCAGGCGGAAGACCGCACATGGCTCCGCCGCGTCGTCGAGCGGTACCCGCTCGCCACGCTGATCACCAACGGGCCGGAGGCGCCGTACGCCACCCATCTCCCGGTGATCTTCACCCCGGGCGGCACCCCCGAGACCGGGGCCCCCGAGACCGGCGGCCCCGAGACCGGCGGACCCGAGGGCGCCACCCTCCTCGGGCACATGAACCGGTCCAACCCCCACTGGGAGGCGCTGGCCGACGGCGTCCAGGCACAGCTGGTCTTCACCGGCCCGCACGGTTACGTCACCCCCGCCGTCTACGAGACGACGCCGGCGGCACCGACCTGGAACTTCGTCTCCGTGCACCTCCAGGGAACGCTGCGGCTCATCCCCGATTTCGAGGAGACGCTGAACGTCGTCCGCATGACGGTCCAGGCGTACGAGAAGGAGTTCGGCGACGGCTGGGAGACGGAAGGGTCGCTGGACTACTTCCGGCAGATCGGCCCGGCGGTCGGGGCCTTCCATTTCGACGTGCGGTCGGCGGACGGCATGTTCAAGCTCAGCCAGGAGAAGGACCCGGACGTCCGGGAGAAGGTCGCCGCCCGGTTCGGCACCGGCGGCACGGGACGCGGCGCCGAACTCGCCGCCTTCATGCGCGAGTTCCTCGGCACCGACCGCGGCACCGACCGCGCCGGCGCCTGAGCGCACGCGTCCCCCACCCCATTCACCCCCAGCAGAGGAGCGCCCGTGCCCGCCACCGATGTGACCCCTTCCACCCCTTCCGTCACTTCCGCCCCTGAGCACGGCCGACGCCGGGAGGCGACCCCGCGCCGCCTCCTGATGTGCCGTCCCAGCCACTACGGCGTCGTCTACTCCATCAACCCGTGGATGCACCCGGACAAGCCGTGCGACACCGGCCTGGCGCTCGCCCAGTGGGAGGAGCTGCGCCGGCTCTACACGTCGCTCGGCCACACCGTCGACGTCATCGACCCGATCCCCGGCCTGCCCGACATGGTGTTCGCCGCCAACGGCGCGACGGTCGTCGACGGCAAGGTGCTCGGGGCGCGGTTCCGCCACGCGGAGCGGACGGCCGAGGGACCCGCCTACCTCTCCTGGTTCCGGGAGCAGGGGTTCGAGGACTTCCTGTGGCCGGAGTTCATCAACGAGGGCGAGGGCGACTACCTCCTCGTCGGCCGCCGCCTCCTGGCCGGCACCGGGTTCCGCACCGACCCGCGCTCGCACGCCGAGGCACAGGAGTTCTTCGGCGTCCCGGTCACCGGCCTCACGCTGGTCAACCCGCGCCACTACCACCTCGACACCGCGCTGTCCGTGCTGTCGGAGGACGAGATCATGTACTACCCGGACGCCTTCTCGCCGGGCAGCCGGTCCGTGCTCGCGGAGATGTTCCCCGACGCGATCCTGGCGTCCCCCGAGGACGCGGCGGTCTTCGGGCTCAACGCGTTCAGCGACGGCTACAACGTCGTCCTGCCGCAGGCGGCCACCGGTCTCGCCGCGCAGCTCCGGGAGCGCGGCTTCAACCCGGTCGGCGTCGACCTCTCCGAACTGCTCAAGGCCGGGGGCAGCGCCAAGTGCTGCACCCTCGAACTGCGGTCCGCCCAGGCCCCGCGGGCGTCGGTCTGACCTCGGTCCGACCCGCACGAGCACAGGCCGGGACAGGCCGGAACAAGGGGGAATCCGTGGAGAGTTACGACATCGTCGTGGTGGGCGCGCGCTGCGCCGGCGCGTCGACCGCGCTGCTGCTGGCCCGGCAGGGACGGCGCGTCCTGCTGGTCGACAAGGCGTCCTTCCCGTCGGACACCATGTCCACGCTCTACATCCACCCGCCGGGCGTCGCGCGGCTGGCGCGGTGGGGGGTGCTCGACGACGTCGTGGCCTCCGGCTGCCCGCCGCTGGACACCATCAGCCACGACGTCGACGGGCTCCGGCTGGCCGCCGCCGTGACGCCGGTGGACGGCGCGACCGCCGCCTACGCGCCGCGCCGGCACGTCCTCGACGGCCTGCTCGTGCGGGCCGCCGTGGCGGCGGGCGCCGAGTTCCGGGACGGGACGCGGGCGGAGGAGCTGGTGTGGCGCGACGGCCGGGTCACCGGGGTCCGCCTGCGGACCGGCGACTCCGTACGGACCGTGTCGGCGGGGCTGGTCATCGGGGCCGACGGCATGCGGTCCAAGGTGGCGGAGCTGGCCGACGCGCCCGTCGTCCGCTCCGCGCCCCTGGCGACCTGCGTGTACTACACGTTCTGGAGCGGGCTGCGCACGGGATTCGGCTTCCACGAGAGCGTCGGGCGCTGGATCGCCCGGATCCCGACCCACGACGACCTCACGGTCGTCGCCGCGTACCTGCCGCAGGACGAGTTCCAGGCCGCCCGCCGCGATCCCGCCGAGGCGTACCTGTCGGCGGTCAAGTCGACGGCCCCGGACCTGTACGAGCAGCTGATGGCCGGCGAGCGCGCCGACCGGTGGCGCGGGACGGGCGACCAGCGGAACTACTTCCGCCAGGCGCACGGCCCGGGCTGGGCGCTGGCCGGTGACGCGGCCCACCACCTCGACTCGATCACCGCCCGCGGCATCACCAACGCGCTGATCCAGGCCGAGCTGCTGGCCGGCTCCCTGGCCGGAGTGGACGTCGCGGACACGGCGGCCGTCGACGAGGCGACGGCGCGGTTCGGGCGGGACATGGCCGCCGCCCTCGCCGAGCCGTACGCGAGCACCCTCGAACTGGCCAAGCTCCGGCCGACGAAGGCACGGCTGCGCATGCTGCGCGCGGTCGCCGCGTCGCCGGAACTGACGTCGCGTTACTTCGCCCTGTCCTCCGGCGCCATCAGGATGCGCGAGTTCATGACGGCCGACGTGGTGGACCTGCTGTAGACCTCGCGCGTCCCCAAGCCGCCGCACCCCCCATCTCCCGCCGGCAGCCCACCGCTGCCTGCCGCACGTAAGGTTGAGCATTGATCCCGTTGTCCTTCGCGCAGCGCCGGTTGTGGTTCGTCCACCAGTTGGAGGGACTGTCGGCGACGTACAACATCCCCCTGGTGCTGCGGCTGACCGGTGGGCTCGACGACCGGGCGCTGGGTGCGGCGGTCGCCGACGTCGTGGGCCGGCACGAGAGTCTGCGGACCGTCTTCCCGGCCGTGGACGGCGTGCCCGAGCAGCGCGTCCTCGACATGGACGGTGCGGACTTCGGCTGGGACGTCGTCGACGCCTCGGGGTGGCCGAAGGACGCCCTGGACGACGCCGTGGCGCGGGTCACCGGGTACGCGTTCGACCTGGCCGCCGAGATCCCGTTCCGCGCCCGGCTGTTCCGGGTGGCGGCCGACGAGCACCTGCTGGTGCTCGTGATGCACCACATCGCGTCGGACGGCCTGTCGATCCCCCCGTTCCTGCGGGACGTCGAGCAGGCGTACGGCGCCCGTCTCGCCGGGCAGGCCCCCGGCTGGGCGCCGCTGCCGCTGCGCTACACGGAGCACACGTTGCGCCAGCGCGAGGCGCTCGGCAGTGAAGACGACCCCGGCAGCGTGCTCAGCCGCCAACTGCGGTTCTGGGACAGGACGCTCTCCGGCTACGAGGGCCGGCTGGAGCTCCCGACCGACCGGCCGTACCCGGCGGTTGCGGACCACCAAGGCGCCCGCATCCCCGTCGAGTGGCCCGCGTCGCTCCAGGAGCAGGTCCGGCGGGTGGCGCGGGAGCACCGGTCGACCGGCTTCATGGTGGTCTCGGCGGCCCTGGCGCTCCTGCTGTCCAAGCTGAGCGGCGGCCCCGACGTGGCGTTCGGCGTGCCGACGACGGGCCGGCGCGACGCCGACCTCGCCGGCCTGGTGGGGTTCTTCGCCAACACCCTGGTGCTGCGGGCGGACGTCTCCGAGCGGCTGACCTGCGGTGAGCTGCTGCGGCAGGTCCGGGACCGGACGCTGGACGCGTCGGCGCACCAGGACGCGCCGTTCGACACCCTCGTCGACCTGGTCAACCCCGCACGCTCGGCGGCCCACCACGCGCTGGTGCAGGTCATGCTCGGCTGGCAGAACCACATCACGGCCGAGCTCGACCTGCCGGGGGTGCGGGCGGAGACCGTGCCCACCTCCTCCCGTCAGGCCCGGATGGACCTGACCTTCGCCCTGGGCGAGCGGTACACCGGCTCCGGCGAGCCGGCGGGCATCGGCGGCGTGGTCGAGTACCGCACCGACGTGTACGACGCGGCGACGATCGAGACGCTGGTGGACCGGCTGCGGCGGGTCCTCTCCGCGATGGTCGCGGACATGGACCGGCCGGTCGCCTCGGTGGACGTGCTGGACGACGACGAGCGCGCCCGGCTCGACGAGCTGGGCCGGCGCTCGGTGCTCGCGGAGGCGGCCGGCGGTACCTCCGTCCCCGAGCTGTTCGCGGCCCGGGCGGCCCGGCGGCCGGACGCGGTGGCGCTGACGTTCCGGGACCGCTCGTGGACGTACCGCGAGCTGGACGAGGCGTCCACGCGGCTGGCGCGGCTGCTGGAAGGCCGGGGCGTGGCCGCGGGCGACGCCGTCGCCCTGCTGCTCCCGCGCTCGGCCGAGACGGTGGTCGCGGTCCTGGCCGTGCTGAAGCTGGGCGCGATGTACGTGCCGGTCGACGTCAAGCACCCGGACGAGCGGGTGGCGTTCGTCCTCGGCGACGCGGCTCCGAAGGCCGTGCTGACCACGGCCGGGCTGGCCCACCGGGTCGAGGGCACCGGCGTGCCGGTGGTGGACGTCGCCGACCCCGGCCTGTCCGGCGAGTCGGCCGCGGCCCTGCCGTTCCCGGACGCCGAGCGCGTCGCCTACATCATCTACACCTCGGGCACGACCGGCCGCCCCAAGGGCGTCGCGGTCTCCCAGGCGAGCGTCACCCGGCTGTTCACCTCGACGGCCCCGGGCT
>NZ_JAIQLH010000400.1 GCF_020037025.1 Streptomyces huiliensis
CCCCCAGCCGGCCAGCACGACCGGCGCCCCGCGCCGGGCCCGGGCGGCCGCCCGCCGCAGCGCCTCCGCCATCTCCCGGGCGCCGCCGCCCGCGCAGTAGAGCGGGTCGAAGGCGGTGACGAGGGTGAACGGGGGGTCGCCCGGGTCCGTGACGCGCTCCACCTCGCCGTGGCCCAGCCGGGCCGGCACGGTGGAGGGGTGGGCCGCCAGCCGCTCCCGGGCGAGGTCGAGCCGGCGTTCGTCCGTGTCGATGCCGCTGACGGTGGCTCCGCGGGAGGCCGCCATCAGCAAGGCGAGTCCCGATCCGCAGCCCAGGCTCAGCAACCGGGTCCCGTCATCGACTTCCAGCCGCTCGTAGACCGCTTCGTACAGCGGCACGAGCATGCGTTCCTGGATTTCCGCCCAGTCGCGGACCCGCGACCGGGGCGGCGACGGGGACGGCCGGTGCCGTCGCACGAGCGTTGGTGTCATCGCATGCGCCCCAATCCGCCGAATTCGGTTTCCTGACCGAAGTGCCGCCCCCCATGTGCTGTCGTGCGCGCGGTTCCCCGAACCGCCCCCCAAGCCAGGGAACCCCGCTTCCGCCCGGGAGTCCAGGGGGTACGGCGAGAAGTTCCCCCACCGCCCAAGATGGCATGTGCCGCGCCGGACCGCATGAGATGAATACCCAGCCGCAAACCCTGAACGGGCCGACAACGCGGGGTTGCGGGCGGACGGATTCACACTCGGCCCGACCGGGCCCGTACCATTCGCCCCATGGCAAAGGCTCCCATTCTCACTCCGCAGGCGGAAGACTTCCCGCGCTGGTACCAGGACCTGATCAACAAGGCCGAACTGGCCGACAACGGCCCGGTGCGCGGCACCATGGTCATCCGCCCGTACGGCTACGGGCTGTGGGAGCGCATGCAGCAGGAGATGGACGCCCGGATCAAGGACGCGGGCGCCTCCAACGCGTACTTCCCGCTGTTCATCCCGCAGTCGTACCTGACACGCGAGGCCGAGCACGTGGAGGGCTTCGCCCCCGAGCTCGCGGTCGTCACGCACGGCGGCGGCAAGGAGCTCGACGAGCCGATCGTCGTCCGGCCCACCTCCGAGACGATCATCAACGAGTACTTCTCCAAGTGGGTGCAGAGCTACCGCGACCTGCCCCTGCTGATCAACCAGTGGGCCAACGTGGTCCGTTGGGAGATGCGCCCCCGCGTCTTCCTGCGCACCACCGAGTTCCTCTGGCAGGAGGGCCACACGGCGCACGCGACCTACGAGGACGCGCGCGACTACGCGGCGCGCATCCACCGGGACGTGTACTACGACTTCATGGTCAACGTCCTGGGCATCGACGTGGTCCTCGGCCGCAAGACGCCCAAGGAGCGGTTCGCGGGCGCGATCAACACCCTCACCCTCGAGGGCATGATGCGCGACGGCAAGGCCCTCCAGATGGGCACCAGCCACGAGCTCGGCCAGAACTTCGCCAAGGCGTTCAACACCTCGTACCTGTCCAAGGACGGGCAGCAGGAGCTCGTCTGGCAGACCTCGTGGGGCGTCTCGACCCGCATGGTCGGCGGTCTGATCATGTCGCACGGCGACGACAGCGGCCTGCGCGTCCCGCCGCGCCTGGCGCCGGTGCAGGCCGTCGTCCTCGCGATCAAGGGCGACGACGCCGTCATCGCCAAGGTCCGCGAGATCGGTGACCGGCTCAAGGCCGCGGGCGTCCGCGTCCAGGTCGACGACCGCACCGACACCCCGTTCGGCCGCCGCGCCGTGGACTGGGAGCTCAAGGGCGTTCCGGTCCGCATCGAGATCGGCCCGCGCGACCTGGAGAACGGCACCGCGATGCTGGCCCGCCGCATCCCGGGCGGCAAGGAGCCGGTGCGCATCGACGAGCTGACCGCGCTGCTGCCGAAGGTCCTGGAGGAGGACCAGGCGCTGCTGCTGAGCCAGTCCCGCGAGCGCCGCGAGGAGCGGACGACGGACGTGTCCACCATCGAGGAGGCCGCCGAGGCGGCCGTCGCCGGCGGCTGGGCGCGGATCCCGTGGTCGGTGCTGGGCGCCGAGGGCGAGGCCAAGCTGGCCGAGCAGGCGGTGACCGTGCGCTGCCTGGTGACCGAGGACGGCGGGGTGCCGGAGACGGACGACGCCCCGGGCGCGCTGGCGATCGTCGCGCGGGCCTACTGAGGCACGGGTACTGCCTGTTTACGAGCCGGGGCGGAACTGACGCACGAGTCAGTTTCGCCCCGGCTTGCGAACAGGTGAGCGTACTTCTGCTGCTTCTCCGTACTTCTGTGCAGATCGGGGCACCCGCCCTCGACGCGGCGGGTGGCCCGGTATCGCAGGGATACTGACTGGTACGTGCAAATTATTTGGGATGGCCCGGTATCGGAACACCGGGCGGTCCCGACTCGTTGTCACGACGTGAGCACGACACCACCTGTTCTCGCCGCAGAACTGGCGCAGGCGTGGGCCGACATTCAGCGGTTCCACCCCGAGCTGCCGGATCTCGCCGCGCCCGAATCCTTGATCGGGGAGTCGTCGTCCGCGTGCGGCGCCGAGCTCTCCTTCGAAAGGCTGCTGCACGAGGCAGTGCACGGCATCGCGGCCGCCCGCGGTGTCCGGGACACCTCACGCGCCGGCCGCTACCACAACCGCCGGTTCCTGGCGATCGCCGAGGAGCTGGGCCTCGACCACAGCGACGAGCCGCATCCCAGCAGCGGTTTCTCGCTGGTCGTGCTCAACCCGGAGGCGCGCCGCCGCTACCGCGCCACCATCGACAGACTGCAGCGCGCCCTCAAGGCGCACACGATGGCCACCGCGGCCGACACCTCGCGCACCTTCCGCGGGCCCGCCGCCCGGCACGGTTCGTCGGGCGGCGGCGTGCGGGTCAAGGCCGTGTGCGACTGCGGGCGGAACGTCCGTGTGGTGCCGTCCGTGCTCGCCCAGGCGCCGATCATGTGCGGGGGCTGTGGCCAGCCGTTCCGCATCCCCGAGGCGATGTCCGTGGGGTGATCGCGGGCCCCGGGCGGCTCCCGCCGGCCGGGGTCGGGTGATGTTCGTGCGCCCGGACGCGTATGGCACAATGGGGGGCTGTACTCGACAGTCGTACAGGACCCCTCTCTCCTCCGGCTGACGCGTCCGTCGGGCACTCCGAGTACCGCAACCCCACGTGGCATCTTGTTGTGCCCACCACGTCAAGACCAGGAGACACCACTCCAGTGGCAGTCAAGATCAAGCTGAAGCGTCTGGGCAAGATCCGTTCGCCTCACTACCGCATCGTCGTCGCCGACTCCCGTACCCGCCGTGACGGCCGGGCCATCGAGGAGATCGGTCTGTACCACCCGGTGCAGAACCCCTCGCGCATCGAGGTCGACTCCGAGCGCGTCCAGTACTGGCTGGGTGTCGGCGCGCAGCCGACCGAGCCCGTCATGGCCATCCTCAAGGTCACCGGCGACTGGCAGAAGTTCAAGGGCCTCCCGGCCCCGGCTCCGATGCTCGTGGCCGAGCCCAAGGACAAGCGCGCCGCGTTCGAGGAGTTCACCAAGGCCCTCGAGGCCAGCGAGGCGAAGGGTGAGGCCATCACCCCGAAGGCCAAGAAGTCGGAGAAGAAGGACGAGGCTGCCAACGCCGCCGAGTCCGCCGAGTCGACCGAGGCCTGAGCATGCTGGAGGAGGCCCTTGAGCACTTGGTCAAGGGCATCGTCGACAACCCCGACGAGGTGCAGGTGGCTTCGCGCACCCTGCGCCGCGGGCGCGTGCTGGAAGTCCGGGTCCACCCGGACGACCTCGGCAAGGTGATCGGCCGCAACGGCCGTACCGCCCGAGCGCTGCGGACCGTCGTGGGCGCCATCGGCGGCCGCGGCATCCGCGTCGACCTCGTCGACGTGGACAACGTCCGCTGACGGACGGCAGGCATCGGCACGGGCCGGGAAGGGATCCCCTTCCCGGCCCGTTGTCGTGTTGGGAGGGCGTCGGGGCGCCCCAGGAACGTGGAGAAGGAACGGAATCGTGCAGCTCGTAGTGGGCAGGATCGGCCGCGCCCATGGCATCAAGGGCGAGGTCACCGTCGAGGTGCGGACGGACGAGCCCGAGCTGAGGCTCGGCCCGGGCGCCGTACTGGCCACCGACCCCGCCGGGGTGGGACCGCTCACCGTGGCGACCGGCCGGGTGCACAGCGGACGGCTGCTGCTGCGGTTCGCCGGCGTCCCCGACCGGACGGCCGCCGAGGCGCTCCGCAACACCCTCCTGATCGCCGAGGTCGACCCGGACGAGACCCCCGAGGACCCCGACGAGTTCTACGACCACCAGCTGGTGGACCTGGACGTCGTCACCGTCGACGGGGCGGAGGTCGGCCGGATCACCGAGATCGCCCACCTGCCGTCGCAGGACCTCTTCATCGTCGAACGCCCCGACGGCAGTGAGGTGATGATCCCCTTCGTAGAGGAGATCGTCACCGAGATCGACCTGGAGGCGCAGCGCGCCGTCGTCGACCCGCCGCCCGGGCTGCTCGACGCCGAGCGGGCCGTGATCGCCGGCAGCCGTGACGAGTCCGGTGACAAGTCCGGTGACAAGAGCAGTGACGAGGGTGACCGCTGATGCGCCTCGACGTCGTCACGATCTTCCCCGAGTACCTCGAACCGCTGAACGTCTCGCTCGTCGGCAAGGCCCGTGCCCGCGGGCAGCTCGACGTCCGCGTCCACGACCTGCGGGAATGGACGCACGACAAGCACAACACCGTCGACGACACCCCGTACGGCGGCGGCCCCGGCATGGTCATGAAGCCCGAGCCGTGGGGCGAGGCGCTGGACTCGATCGTCGGCTCGGGCTCCGGCTCCGGCTCCGCTTCAGGCGAGGATGACGACGTGCCGACGATCGTCGTCCCCACGCCCAGCGGCCGGCCCTTCACCCAGGAACTGGCCGTGGAGCTGTCGGCCAAGCCCTGGCTGGTCTTCACCCCCGCCCGCTACGAGGGCATCGACCGCCGCGTCATCGAGGAGTACGGCGAGCGGTTCGACGTCCGCGAGGTCTCGATCGGCGACTACGTGCTGGCCGGCGGCGAGGCCCCCGTCCTCGTCATGGTCGAGGCCATCGCCCGGCTGCTGCCCGGCGTGCTCGGCAACGCGGAGTCGCACCGCGACGACTCCTTCGCCCCCGGCGCCATGGCCGACCTGCTGGAAGGGCCGGTCTACACCAAGCCGCCGGAGTGGCGCGGCCGGGGCATCCCCGACGTGCTGGTCAGCGGCCACCACGGGAAGATCGCCCGCTGGCGCCGCGACGAGGCGTTCCGCCGCACCGACCTCAACCGGCCGGACCTGATCGAGCGCGCCGACCCCGCGTCGTTCGACAAGAAGGACCGCGAGATGCTCTCCATCCTCGGCTGGGCCCCGGGCCCCGACGGCCGATTTGGGCGAGTGGCCCCCGACGTGGAAGAATAAGCCGTTGCCTTGCGTCCGGCGCACGCCCCTGCCACAGGGGGAACGACGTTCGCCGGAGGCAGTACGGCGCCTCGTACCTTTTGGAATCCCCACGAATTCCGCCGATGACCTGTGGCATCGGCGAGGAAGAGACGACTCATGTCCTCCCTGCTCGACAACGTCAACGCCGCGTCGCTGCGCACCGACGTCCCGGCCTTCCGTCCCGGTGACACCGTGAACGTCCACGTCCGCGTCATCGAGGGCAACCGCTCCCGCATCCAGCAGTTCAAGGGTGTCGTCATCCGCCGCCAGGGCGCGGGCATCAGCGAGACCTTCACCGTCCGCAAGGTCTCCTTCTCGGTCGGCGTCGAGCGCACCTTCCCGGTCCACAGCCCGATCTTCGAGAAGATCGAGCTCGTGACCCGCGGTGACGTCCGTCGCGCCAAGCTGTACTACCTCCGTGAGCTCCGCGGCAAGGCCGCGAAGATCAAGGAGAAGCGCGACAACTGAGCTTCCGCCCGGCGTCCCGGTCCGGCCGGATAGGCTCTCGGACCGATGGACACCGACGCACAGCTTTCGGAGCGCGACCGCTCTCCCCACCCCGAAGGGGGCGAGGAGCAGCGGTCGCGCTCTTCGCGTATACCGGGCCGTTCGACGCTCGCGGGGGTGCCCCGGCAGGCGTGGCGGTGGGTGACCGGCGGCGGGCCGCTGCGCCGGGCGGGGGTGCTGCTGGCCTGCTGCCTGGCCTTCGTGATGCTGGTCAGCGCGTATGTGGTGCAGCCCTTCGTGATCCCTTCGGCGTCGATGGAGAACACCCTGCGGCCCGGCGACCGGGTGTTGGTCAACAAGCTGGCCTACCGCTTCGGGGACGAGCCGCGGCGCGGGGACGTGATCGTCTTCGACGGCCTGGGGTCGTTCGTCCAGGAAGAGCCGGCCGAGAACGCGGTGACGAAGGCCGTGCGCAAGGTCGCCTCCTCGGTCGGCCTGATGCAGCCGACGCCGACGGACTACGTGAAGCGGGTCGTGGGCGTCGGCGGGGACCGGGTGGTGTGCGACCACCGGGGCCGGCTGTCGGTCAACGGCCGCGAGATCACCGAGGACTACCTCTTCCCCGGCGACACGGCCTCGCGGGTGCCCTTCCAGGTGGTGGTGCCGGAGGGGCGGCTGTTCGTCCTGGGTGACCACCGCAGCGCGTCCCGGGACTCGCGCGACCACCTGGGGGAGCCGGGCGGCGGCATGGTCCCGGTGGACCGGGTGATCGGCCGGGCGGACTGGATCGGCTGGCCGCTCGGCCGCTGGACCGCACTGGACCGGCCGCACGCCTTCGACGGCGTGCCGGAGCCGGGTGCCCATGGCGGAGGCGGTGCGCCGGGGCCGGGTGCTCACGGCGGAGACGGCGTACCGGAGCCGCGGGCTCACGGCGGAGGTGTGCGTGGGGCACCGTAGCGGGGCGGGACATCGGAGCGGCCGGCCCCGGCGGCGGGCCGGGGGGACGCGCGCGCGGTACGGGCCGCGGCGGGTGCGGTACGGGCGGAGGCGCGCGCG
>NZ_JAIQLH010000401.1 GCF_020037025.1 Streptomyces huiliensis
GGCGGGCGCGGCGGCGGGCCGCTGCCCGGCGCGGCGCCGCTCGATGAGCGAGACGGCGTCGGCCGGCAGCCAGGCCGAGGCCGTGCCGCTGTCGTCGCCCCCGCCGGAGGCGAACAGGTGCGGGCCGAGCTGCGCCTGCAGGTCGGCCGGGCTGGGCCGGTGCTCGGCCGCCATCTGCATGCAGGAGTCGATGAGCGGGCGCAGCTCGTCGGGCAGGCCGGAGAGGTCAGGGCCCTCCCGGAGCAGCATGAAGACGGTCTCGACCGGGTTGGCGCCGTGGAAGGGGGCGTGGCCGGTGGCGGCGAAGACGAGGGTGGAGCCGAGCGAGAAGACGTCGCTGGCGCCGGTGACGCTGCGGGAGTCCCTGGCCTGCTCGGGGGACATGTACGCGGGGGTGCCGACGGCCACGTTGGTCATGGTCAGCCGGGTGTTGGAGACGCCGGAGGCGATGCCGAAGTCGATGACGCGCGGCCCGTCCTCGACCACCAGGACGTTGGACGGCTTGAGGTCGCGGTGGACGAGCCCGGCGCCGTGGATCGACTGGAGCGCCTCGGCGATGCCGGCGGCGAGCCAGCGCACGCCCTGGGCCGGGAGCGGCCCGCACTCGTTGATGATCTCTTCGAGGGAGGGTGCGGGGACGTACGCGGTGGCCAGCCAGGGCACGGCGGCGCGCGGGTCGGCGTCGACGACAGCGGCGGTGTAGAAGCCGCTGACCGCCCGGGCCGCTTCCACCTCACGGGTGAAGCGGACGCGGAAGAGCTGGTCCTCGGCCAGCTCCGTGCGGACCGTCTTGATCGCGACCCGCCGGCCGGACGCCGAGCGGGCGAGATAGACCAGTCCCATGCCGCCGGCCCCGAGCCGTCCGAGCACCTCGAACGGGCCGATCCGTCTCGGGTCGTGCTGTGTGAGCTGCTCCAACTGGCCTGCCACCTCCCCGTGGGGGCTCGAAAGGATTGTTCCGGCCCCGTGCAGCGTCTCACCGCGAATTATCCCGGGGTACGCCCCCTGATTCTCCCTGGCCCGGGCGGTGGTTGCGAACCCGGGTCGTGCTTCGGCGTGTCCATGCCGAAAGCGGAAGTTCCGCCCCCGCACAAGAGGGCCGCCCCATCCGTCACAGCGCACCGCCGAGCCCCACAGCGCACAGCAGCACCAGCCCGTCCCGCCCGCGCGAATCCCTTACGGGACGAGGGAGCACCCCTGACGGGGCAAGGCGGGACACCCCTGACGGGGCAAGGCGGGACACCCCTGACGGGGCAAGGCGGAGCACCCTGTCAGCCCTCCCCCGCCCGCTCCCCCGCCCGCGCCGTCTCGACGACCGCGAAGTCCGCCCCCTGGTTGTCCGTCAGCACCGCGAACCGCCCGTACGGGGAGTCCCGCGCCTCCCGCCGGATCCGGCCGCCGAGCCGCCGGGCCGCGCCGCACGCCTCGTCGCAGTCGGCGACGACGAAGTAGACCAGGAAGTGCGCGGGCATCGCCGCGGGGAAGGACGCCTCGTCCATGACGGCCCGTCCGCCGACCGCGTGCTCCGGCGCGAGCGGCTCCCCGGCGGGCGTCCAGACGGCGTAGTCGAACCCATCGTCCTCCCCCAGCCCGTACGCCGTCAGCCCGAAAACCCGCTCGTAGAAAGCGTCCACGGCCTCCGGCTCCCGGGTGTACACCTCCGCCCAGCCGTACGCGCCGGGGGTGCCGCGCTTGCCGAACCCCCGGTGCGCGTCGGCCTGCCAGACGCCGAACACGGCCCCGCCCGGGTCCGCGGCGAGCAGCAGCGTGCCGTATCCGTCCGCCCGCGCGGGGCCGGTGACGACCTGTCCGCCCGCCGCGCGGATCCGCTCGGCGGTGGCCTCGGCGTCGGGCGAGGAGAAGTAGACGTTCCAGGCCGTGGGCATCCGCCCGTCCGACTTGGGCGCGAGGGCGGCGACCTCCGCGCCCTCGTGCAGGGCCCGGGCGTACGGCCCGGCCTCCGGATCGCCCTCCTCGAAGGTCCAGCCGAAGAGCCCGCCGTAGAAGCGCTTGCCCGCCTCGACGTCGGGGAGGGTCACGTCCGCCCAGCACGGCGTGGTCCGCGGGGCTCCGTCCGTCGCTGCGCCCATGGCGCCCGCTCCCTTCCTCGCGCACCGCACCGCATCGCACCGGTCCGGCCCGATCGGTTCCGGCCCGGCCCGGCCCGCGCGGACCGGCCGGCCGCGCGAGGTGTCGCTCCGGCCACGGTAGCGACGGACGCCCGGTCCCGCGCGGCCGACGACGGACCCCGTACCCGCCCCGGGCGAACCCCGGACGGTCCCCGGATGGACCAGCGGAGCCGCCCGAGCGGCCCGCGGGCGCCCCCGGAAGCCCCGCCGGGCGGCCGGATCCACGACTTGTCGATAAGACAATTCACCGGTACGGGCCAATCCGCGAACGCCCGGAAATTGCCCCCGTGAAACGCCTCTGACCTGCTTATCCACCCCTATTCGCACCCCCGCCCCCATTTGCATGCGACCGAATCGCGCTCCGATCACCCCTCGGTAAGCTGACGGCATGACAGGACAAGTACGCACCGTCGACGGCCGGGTGGCCGGCCGCCGAGGACAGGCGACGCGACAGAAGCTGCTCGACTGCCTCGGGGAAATGCTCAGCTCCTCCCCCTACCGCGACGTCAAGGTCATCGACGTCGCCCGGCGGGCCGGCACCTCACCCGCGACCTTCTACCAGTACTTCCCGGACGTCGAGGGCGCCGTTCTGGAACTCGCCGAGGAAGTCGCGAAGGAAGGGACGAGCCTCAGGGAACTCGTGGCCGGCCGCTCCTGGGTCGGCAAGGCGGGCCGGCAGGCCGCCGAGGAATTGGTGGACGGATTCCTCGCCTTCTGGCGGCGGAACGACGCGATCCTGCGCGTGATCGACCTGGGCGCGGCCGAGGGCGACAAGCGGTTCGCCAAGATCCGGATGCGGATCCTCAACGCCGTGACCGACTCCCTCACGCAGTCCGTGAAGGATCTCCAGGCCAAGAACAAGGTGGACAAGGACGTCAGCGCCGCCGCCGTGGCCGGCTCGCTGGTCGTGATGCTGGCGGGCGTCGCCTCCCACCAGAAGGGCTTCCAGGGCTGGGGCGTCAAGCAGGCCGACCTCAAGCCCAACCTGACGCTCCTGGTGCACCTGGGCATCACCGGCAAGAAGCCCGCGCGGTAGCCGCACGGCGCACACCCGTCCGTCCTGTCAGCAACGGCGGCGGGTCACCGGGGCACGGACGAGCAGTCCGCCCGATGACCCGCCGTTCGCGCGTCCGGGAGCCCGCTCACCGGCCACGCGTCCGAGGCCCCGCTCAGCCCCTCGTCTGCGGCGTCTTCTTCAGCATGTAGCGCTTGCCCGACCCCTGCTTGCCGATCTCGTGGAAGATCCGCGGCTCCTTCGCCGTGCCGCCGACGCTCCAGTTCTTCTCGTACCTCCCGCAGCCGTCGAACTTCAGCCCGACGCCGACGACCTTGCCGCTGTCCTTGACCGGGGTCCAGCTGCCGGAGCCCCTGCAGTCCTGGATCCGGTCGTGGCCCATGCCGTCCCACTCGAACTTGTCGAGCCCGTCGGCGACCGCGCTGCCGTCCTCCTTCAGCCGGACGGTGCCGCCCCGGCCGTCGTTCCAGACGCCGGCGATGTCGGAGCGGTGCAGCTTCGGCGGCTGGTAGACGGTGGCGAGCCCGGTCCCGTACGCGGTCGCGCCGACCGCGCCGACGA
>NZ_JAIQLH010000402.1 GCF_020037025.1 Streptomyces huiliensis
GCCCGGTCCCGTACGCGGTCGCGCCGACCGCGCCGACGAGCAGCCAGGCCAGGACGCCGTCCCTGGCCACCCGCCGGGCCACGCTGCCGGGGCGGTCCTCCCGCACCCGGCGGGCGGCCCGGCGCGCCGCGAGGGCCGGCGGCAGCAGGCCGACGGTGAGCGCGCCCCACCAGATCAGGTACTTGAGGGGGTGGGCCGGCGCGAGGGCGCCGAGCGCCGCCACGGCACCGAAGACGATCACCAGCGCCGCGGCCACCGCCGGCACCGCGCCGACCGTCCACCACCGGCCCTCGGGCCGGCCCGCGCGCGCGGCCGCGCGGCGGGAGAGCTCCAGCGCGGGCATCACGGCGGCCGCCGTGACGAAGCCGCTGAGCAGCACGGTGATCAACAGCGCGCCGAGCGCGGCTGCGACGGCCAGGACGGGGGCGGTGGGGAGCCCCTGGTGCTCCCGCGACAGCAGGACGAGCACCCCGGCGCTGGCCGCGACGACGACCTCGGCGCAGAGCGTGGCCATCGAGGCGCAGAACGCGGCGCCGAACCCGTCCTTGTGGCGCGGCGCGCGCGTCCGGCCGCCCCGCGCCCCCGGCTCCTCGCGCGTCTCCCGCGCCTCCCGCTCCCCCGGCTCCTCCCGCTCCCGGGTCGCGGCGCCGTCCGTCCCGGCGGAGTCGTCGGGTGCGGCCGCCGGCGCCTCGTCCGGTATCGAGCCCGGCTCAGCTTGCTGTGTCATATCCGCCCCTCTCTCCAAGAATGATTCCCCCAGCGGCCAGGAGGTTCCGTAGCGAAGGGCTGTTGCCACCGAATGCCCGGTTTTGTCCCGACCTGCGGCCTCAACTCCACGGACCACACAGGCAACACGGGCAACAGGAGCGACCAGGGAACCGTTCCACCGGGAAGGACCGCGCAAGCGCCCTTCCCGGACGGCAGCCGCCCCGAATCTGTGACGCACCTCACCCGGGAGAGCTCAAAGGGGTTTCGGCGGGCGATTACGGGCCATCCGTGAGGACGAGCCGGCGGCGGCGCACCGATGCGCACCCCGAGCACGGCACCGCACGCCGCCGCCGCCCAGCTCCGGCGCCTGAGCCCTGTGGTCGCGCCGGACCGCGACCCGTACTCGCCAAGTCGTCCGGGGTCACCTGGGCGTCTCGACGTCCCCTCGCAACGAATCGCTTCATCCAAGGGTGATCAGGTGAACACTTCCCGTCAACACCTGGTCTGGACTTTGCCTCCTACGCCCTATTTGTGATGGCGTGTTGTGGCTCGAAAGCACCGTTCCAGCGGGGCAGCGTCCGCGTCGGGAGGGGGCTCCGGTCGATCTCGCACCAGATGCGCTTGCCCGAGCCCTCCCGCTGCCAGCCCCAGCGGTCCGCCAAGCCGTCCACCAGCTCCAGGCCCCGGCCGCCCGTCTCGTCACCCCTGGCGCACCGGCGGCGCGGTGGCCGGGCGCTGATGTCCGCGACCTCGACGCGGACCGTGCCGACGTCGCCCGTCACCGGACCCGTGACTCCTGGGGCGACCGGACCTCCCGACCCTCCCGGGACGCCCGGATCCCCAGGGAAGAACATCCGCAGCACGGCCGGACAGCCCGTGTGCACCACGGCGTTGGTCACCAGCTCGGAGATCAGCAGGATCAGCGTCTCGGCGAGCGGCTCGTCGATCCCTATCCCGGATCCGGCCAGCCGCGACCGCGCCCATCTGCGGGCCCGCCCCACCTCCGCGGGGTCGACCCCGACCTCCAGCTGCATTTGAAGCACCTGCACCGCTCACACCATCCGAACCGGCGGACACAACGCCTCGCGTCTCCAAGGGATCACGCAGCGTGACTCCCTTCCCGCACAGCATGGTTGCCCCACAGTCGTCTCAACAACCACTTCAGGGATATTCCGGCGCAAAGGAGTATCTACGCCACAAACTGTGCGAAGCACACTGCGTGGACTCGAACACGGGGGAATCGCGACCTCCATGCCGATACGAGCACGGGACATTCCAGGGAGAGTACCCGAGGCGAACCCTACTCCGATGCGTGACGAGTTCCATGGAGAACACCACTCGATATCAACACAGCGTGATCATTCCGAAGACTTCACCCGGGCATTTCCGGTTCTCGATTACGGTGCGCATTTCTGTCGCTCAGAATTTCGCCCGAGCGGATTTCCGGAGGGTTACCACCCGTGTTCGGCCCACGGGCCCTTCCGCGCCGATCCGCGCCTTACCGCGACGGAACACCGGGCGCTCGTCGTTCGATTCTCAGACCACCCGTTCCGACGCCGCACTCTCCCGCGCACCACGGCTTACGGCGCTGCCCGCACGGTCGTTCACGTCCCCGGAATTCGCGCGGGCGAGCGCGTAAACGCCGTTCCGCGGAGCGGTGCGTGACGGATCATCAGCTCGAACCCGCGCGATACGTGGCGGTCGCCTGCTCGAAGAAGCCGTCCACCGAGCGCTGCCCGTCCATCGGCCCCAGCACCTGGAGCACGTGGTAGCGCCCGTCGAGGATGACCGCCGAGTTGCGGACGTACACCTGGCGTCCGCTGCCGTCGTTCCAGTTGAACGTGCCCTCCGCGCCGGCCGTCCGGCCGACGTCCACCCGCCGCAGCCCGGAGGACCCGGACCAGGAGGACGACCGGAAGGCGGCCAGCTCCGGCTCCCGCTCCTGCTGGTAGGCCATCGGATCGGCCCCGAACTCGGACACCTTGTCCCGGCCCGGCACCACGATGAGCTCGAAGTCCCCGCCCGCGTAGACGACCTGGCCGCGCTCGTTGTCCCCCCGGCGCTGCCACTCGCGGGCCACGGCGACGGTGAACCCCTTGGGATCGCGGCGCAGGGTGAAGCCCTTGGCCGCCCCACTCGTCTCGACCGTCACCTCGTCCTCGCGTGGCGCTCCCGAGCGGCCGATCGCGCCGCCGGTGCCCGGTGCCGCGCTCAGCGCGTCCGCCGTCCGCCGCGTCCCCTGCCCGGCGCCCGCGCTCTCCGAGGCACGCGGCATGAACAGCAGCGCGTACAGCACCGCCCCGATGAGCAGCAGCAGGACGGCCACCAGCAGCAGCCGGCCCAGCCGGTGGGCGGGCGGGGCGCCGTAGACGTGCTGCTCCTGGAGGTGGCCGGTGGCGGCGACGCCCCCCGGCACCTGCGGCCGGCCGCGGTCGGCCCGCTTGTGCCGGCCGTGCGCCGCGGGCGCGGC
>NZ_JAIQLH010000403.1 GCF_020037025.1 Streptomyces huiliensis
GGCGGCCTCGACGACCGGCTCGGGTGCCGGAGCGGCGGCCACGGGCTCGGCCGTCTTCACCGCACGCTTGCGCGTCCGCTTCGCCGGCTCGGCGGCCGGCGCCTCGGCCGGAGCGGTCGCGACGGCGGAGTCCTTGGCCTTGACCTCGGCGGCGGCCCGGGCGGCGGCAGCCGCCTGGACCCGCAGGAGCGCGGTCTCGACCGTCTCGAAGTCGCCTTCCGGCACGGCCGTGGCCGGCGCCGCGTAGCGCGGACGCGCGGTACGGCCGGAGGCGGCCTGGGACGGCAGCGAGGTGCTCTCCCGGCGCGGCGCGGCGGCCCGGGCCCGGCGGCGCGGACGGGCCGGCGCCTCCGGCTCGTCGGCCGGGGCCGGAGCCGGGGCGGTGGCCACGGACGCCTTCGGAGCCGTCTCGGCGGGCGCGGCCTTGACCGCGGGAGCCACGGGAGCCACAGGGGCCTCAGCAGCAGCCGGAGCGGACGCGACCGGAGCGGAAGCGCCCTGCGGCGTCACCGCCGCCGGAGCCGTGCCCGGCCCGCCGCTCCGCGTCCGGCGGCGCCGCCGCGGACGCGCCGGCGTCTCGGGAGCCGTCGTGACCGGCTGCGCCGCGGTGGCGCTCTCCGTCACGGTCGCCTCAGGGGCCTCCGTCACCTCGGCGGTCACGGTGGCCTGCGCGGCGGCGTCCAGCGACGCGCCGGAGCGCGTCCGGCGGCGCTGCCGCGGTGTACGGGTGCGCTCCGGGCGCTCGACGGCGGCCTCGCGGTCGCCACGGCCGTCCCGGTCGCCACGGCCGTCCTTGGGACCGCGGCCGCGGCCCGCGCCGCGCCCGCCGGTCTCGCCGAGGTCCTCGATCTCCTCGGCGGCGAGCCCGGCCAGGGTCCGCTGCGAGCGGGGCAGGATGCCCTTGATGCCGGCGGGGATGCCCAGCGCCTCGTAGAGGTGCGCCGACGTGGAGTAGGTCTCCTCCGGGTCGTCGAAGGGCAGCTCCAGCGCCTTGTTGATGAGCTTCCAGCGCGGGATGTCGTCCCAGTCGACCAGGGTGACGGCCGTACCCGACTTGCCCGCCCGGCCGGTGCGGCCGATGCGGTGCAGGTAGGTCTTCTCGTCCTCGGGCGTCTGGTAGTTCACGACGTGCGTGACGTTGTCGACGTCGATGCCGCGCGCGGCGACGTCGGTGCAGACCAGCACGTCGACCTTGCCGTTGCGGAACGCGCGCAGCGCCTGCTCGCGGGCGCCCTGGCCGAGGTCGCCGTGGACCGCGCCGGCGGCGAAGCCGCGGCGGGTGAGCTGCTCGGAGATGTCGGCGGCGGTCCGCTTGGTCCGGCAGAAGATCATCGCGCGGTCGCGGCCCTGAGCCTGGAGGATGCGGGCGACCATCTCCGGCTTGTCCATGGAGTGGGCACGGAAGACGTGCTGCGCGATGTTGGCGACCGTCTGGCCCTCGCCGTCCGGCGAGGTGGCGCGGATGTGCGTGGGCTGCGACATGTAGCGGCGGGCCAGCGAGATGACCGCGCCCGGCATGGTCGCCGAGAAGAGCATGGTCTGCCGCTTGGCCGGCAGCAGGGTGATGATGCGCTCGACGTCGGGCAGGAAGCCCAGGTCGAGCATCTCGTCGGCCTCGTCCAGCACCAGTGCCTTGACGTGGCTCAGGTCCAGCTTCTTCTGGCCGGCCAGGTCGAGCAGCCGTCCGGGGGTGCCGATGACGACGTCGCAGCCGGCCTTGAGCGCCTCGACCTGCGGCTCGTACGCCCGGCCGCCGTAGATGGCCTGGACGCGCACGTTGCGCACCTTGCCGGCGGTGAGCAGGTCGTTGGTGACCTGCTGGCAGAGCTCGCGGGTGGGGACGACGACGAGGGCCTGCGGCGCGTCGGTCAGCTGCTCGGGCTTGGCCCGGCCCGCCTCGACGTCGGCGGGGACGACGACGCGCTCCAGCAGGGGGAGGCCGAAACCGAGGGTCTTGCCGGTGCCGGTCTTGGCCTGGCCGATGACGTCGGAGCCCGAGAGGGCCACCGGGAGTGTCATCTCCTGGATCGGGAAGGGGTGCAGGATGCCGACGGCTTCGAGCGCCTCGGCCGTCTCGGGGAGGATCCCGAGTTCTCGGAACGTGGTCTTCTGGGTGTCCGGGGTATTCAGGGTGCTGCCTCTTCTGTGAGACGCGGCACGCGGCGGCGAAGGGGGTCGTACGAGGAGTCCGTACGTACCGCGCCGTCGTACTCGTTCCGGCGGAAGCCGGATGGCGCGGGACCACTGCCTTCGCGCGAGCACACGTGCTGCGAGCGGATCCCTCCTGGTGTGCGGACGACTCGTTCGCACCGCGTGGAGGGCGGTCGGTCGGGTGGAAGCCGATCGGGCCACCGACCGGGCATCCGCTGGCGCTCCGAGGACTCACTCCCGGAGGAACCTGCATGGAGACGGCCAGTCGAACACGCGCCTTGCTCGGCGTACTCGGCGGGCCGTATAGCACTCTACCCCGGAACCGCGCATCCGCGCCCGGGCCATTCGTCCCTGGGCTGGTGGACACCTGGCTGACCAGGGGCTTCCCTCCCCGGCTGAGCGGGCTAAGGTTCCGTTCATGGAGACGTCCGACAAGGCAGCGGAGGCCACCGGCCCCGCCGAGGAACCCACCGGAATCGCCGCCCAGGACTGGGCGGCGGCGTCCGCCGACCCCCGCTACCGCGCCGCGGTCGTGGACCTGCTCGGCGCGCTCGCCTACGGCGAGCTGGCCGCCTTCGAGCGGCTGGCGGAGGACGCCAAGCTGGCGCCGACGCTGGGGGACAAGGCGGAGCTGGCCAAGATGGCCGCCGCCGAGTTCCACCACTTCCAGCGGCTGCGCGACCGGCTCGCGGCGATCGACGTCGAGCCGACCGCGGCGATGGAGCCCTTCGCCGCCGCGCTGGACGAGTTCCACGGCCAGACGGCCCCCTCGGACTGGCTGGAGGGCCTGGTCAAGGCGTATGTGGGCGACTCGATCGCCAGTGACTTCTACCGGGAGGTCGCGGCCCGGCTGGACTCCGACACCCGGGCGCTGGTGCTGACCGTGCTCGACGACACCGGGCACGCCACGTTCGCGGTCGAGAAGGTGCGGGCCGCGATCGAGGCCGAACCGCGGGTCGGCGGCCGGCTCGCCCTGTGGGCGCGGCGGCTGATGGGCGAGGCGCTGTCGCAGGCCCAGCGGGTCGTCGCGGACCGCGACGCCCTGTCCACGATGCTGGTCGGCGGGGTGGCCGACGGCTTCGACCTCGCGGAGGTCGGCAAGATGTTCTCCCGCATCACCGAGGCGCACACCAAGCGGATGGCCGCGCTGGGGCTGGCCGCGTAGGCGAGGCGGCGGGCACGGTCGGAGGGGTCGGCACACGGCGCACCGTCCCGTGACACCGGGGGCTCCGTCCGGCGGCCCGGCTCAGGCCGTGGCCGACCGGCGGGGCGGCCCGGCGGGACGCAGCAGCAGGGACAGCAGCGCGACCGCCAACACGAGCGAGGCCACGAGGATCGCGGGGGCGTGGCCGGGACCCAGCACCGAGCGGGCCAGCAGCCCGCCGAACAGGCCGGCCACCGGGCCGGTGCCCAGCGCCAGGGTGCGGGAGCGGAACCGCCCGAAGCGGGCGGGCAGCCAGCGCAGGGCTCCGAGGGAGACGGCGAGGCCGATCAGGACCGAGCCGAGCGCTTCCCAGAGGATCATCGTCGTTATCCCTCCCGTGCCACGAGGAGCGGCAGGTGCAAATCGGTCGTAGCGGTCCTACCCCTTGGCCGCCCGCGGCAACCCTCGGCCGGGGCCTCCCCACGGCGCCGGATACGGCGGTCAGCACCCGATACGACGACCGGCGCCGGATACGACGACGGACGGGACCCCGGTGCCGTGCACCGGGGTCCCGTCCGTCGTCTGATGACTCAGATGGTGGTGAAGCCGACCCGCCGGGTGGCGGGCTGGCCGATCTCCACGTAGGCCAGCCGGTCGGACGGGATCAGGACCTTGCGGCCGTGCTCGTCCGTCAGGCTGAGCAGCTGTGCCTTTCCGGCCAGCGCGTCGGCCACCGCGCGCTCGACCTCCTCGGCGGACTGACCGCTCTCCAGAACGATCTCGCGGGGCGTGTGCTGCACGCCGATCTTGACCTCCACGGCTACTGTCCCTCCGAAGGTGTGCGTCCCCCACGGCGTAGCCCCAGGGGAGGGGTGCGCGGACGCGCCGCGCCGTACGGTCCACACATTAGCCCGGCACGGGGGTGCGCCGGGCCCGCGTCCGCACGCTGGCAGCGAACACGCGCCCGGCGGACGTGGAGGTCAGTGCTCGTTCTTCGGGAATCCGGCGATGCCGCGCCACGCCAGCGAGGTCAGCAGCTGGACGGCGGTGCCGCGCGGGACCGTGCTGCCGCTGGACAGCCAGTAACGGGCCACCACCTGGGAGACGCCGCCGAGGCCGACGGCCAGCAGCATGGCCTCCTCCTTGGCGAGGCCGGTGTCCTCGGCGATGACCTCGCTGATGGCCTCGGCGCAGGCCAGCGAGACCCGGTCGACGCGCTCGCGCACCGCGGGCTCGTTGGTGAGGTCGGACTCGAAGACCAGCCGGAAGGCGCCGCCCTCGTCCTCGACGTAGGCGAAGTAGGCGTCCATGGTGGCCGCCACCCGCTGCTTGTTGTCGGACGTGGACGCCAGCGCCGTGCGCACCGCCTGGAGGAGGTTGTCGCAGTGCTGGTCCAGCAGGGCCAGGTAGAGGTCCAGCTTGCCGGGGAAGTGCTGGTAGAGCACCGGCTTGCTGACGCCCGCGCGCTCGGCGATGTCGTCCATGGCCGCGGCGTGGTAGCCCTGGGCCACGAAGACCTCCTGGGCGGCGCCCAGGAGCTGGTTGCGTCGGGCTCGGCGCGGCAGGCGCGTGCCTCGCGGGCGCGCCTCGGTCTGCTCGATGGCTGTCACGCCGCCTCCCATGGTTGTTCCTGCACGGTGTGCACCGCGCCCGCCATCGTACTTTTGGGTAACCGCGCCGTGCGTGGCCGGAGGGGAGAATTTCACCTGGCGGACGCTGTGGGAAGCCCACAAATATCCGACAATTCCCTCACTTCGTTCCCCGTCCGGCCCCGGGCGCCCACCGGAAGGGCGGACTCCGGGTTCACCGGCGGGTCTAGCGGTAGTCGTCCTCGTCCAGCTCCACGACCCGGGCCTGCTCCGCGCGGTCCGCCTCGTTCGCCGCGTCCGGGTCGATCGCGGTCAGCGGGTCGTCGTGCGTCGGCGCGAGGTCGGTGTGCTGCTCGGCGGCGTCCGCCTCCGGGGCCTCGACGCCGATCTCGGTCGCCACGGTCGCGCCGTCCTCGGCGTCGTCGAAGTCCTCGAAGGTGTCCGGGTTCGTCGGGTCGACAGGCATGCGGAAGGTCTCCTTCGTCCTCGTCCTCCGGGCGGTCCGCCCGGCCCGGCCTTCGCCGGCGTACCGGAACTCCTTCCCGTGGGAGCCGTCGGAAGTCCTCGGCGGGCCGTGTGCCCCGGCAGCGCCGCGCGGGCGCCCGGGTGTCCGTCCGCCGGTCCCTCCCTCCGAGCCTAGGAGACACGGCTGTCCGCCGCCAGGCGATCTGTGACGGCTGCCACAGACGATTCCGGCGTGATGCTCTCGTAACATTGCCCGCATGTCGGAGACCGAGTCGCCGGTGGCACTGGGTGCCCCCGCCGTTCCCGTGGTGCCGCCCACGCCCGTCGCGCAGCCGGGCGCGGGGGAGCGGCTGCGCACGGTGACCCTGCCCGGAGCGACGCTGACGGTGCGCTCCCGGCCACCAGCCGCGTCGGACGGGCCGGCTCCGCCACCCGCCCTCTTCGTACACGGCCTCGGCGGCTCCTCCCGCAACTGGTCCCCGCTGATGGCGCTGCTCGCGGACGACGTCGACGGGGAGGCGCTGGACCTGCCCGGCTTCGGGGACTCGCCGCCGCCGGACGACGGCGACCACTCCGTCACGGCCTGCGCCCGGGTGGTCATCCGTTACCTCGACGAGAGCGCCCGCGGTCCCGTACACCTGTTCGGCAACTCGCTGGGTGGCGCGATCGTCACCCGCGTCGCGGCGGTCCGCCCCGACCTCGTCCGCACCCTCACCCTCGTCTCGCCCGCCCTGCCGGAGCTGCGGCCGCAGCGCACCGCGCTGCCCACCGGGCTGCTGGCCGTGCCGGGCGCCGTCTCCCTCTTCGCCCGGCTGACGAAGGACTGGACGGCCGAGGACCGCACGCGCGGGCTGCTCGCCCTCTGCTACGGGGACCCCGGGCTGGTGTCCCCGGAGGGGTTCGCGATGGCGGTCGAGGAGTTCGAGCGCCGACTGGAGCTCCCCTACTTCTGGGACGTGATGGCGCGGTCGACCCGCGGCGTCGTCGACGCGTACACCCTCGGCGGACAGCATTCGCTGTGGCGTCAGGCCGAGCGCGTCCTTGCCCCTACCCTGCTGGTGTACGGAACGAGCGACCGGCTCGTCTCGTACCGCATGGCCCGCCGGGCGAGCGGGGCGTTCCGCGACTCGCGGCTGCTGACGCTGCTGGGCACCGGCCATGTGGCGATGATGGAGGATCCGGACGCGGTGGCCCGTGCCTTCCGCGAACTCCTCGCGGACACCGTCACGACGTCGGAACGGAGCGCCACGCCCCGTGGGTAAACACAGCGCACGCACTCCCCAGGCCCCCCAGGCATCCCGGGGGCGTACGGAGGAGGCGCCGGAGATCCCCGGTGCCCGGGAGGCCGTCCGGACCGCCGAGCGGTCCGTCCGCACGGAGGACGACGGGCCGTCCGGCCGGCCGGAGCCTGTCGTCCGGTCCGCCCCGCGGGGCCCGTCCATCGGCTGGGGCGTCATCGGACGGCAGGCCGCCCGGCCGGGGCCGTCCGGCAGGGGCCGGGCGTCCGGCGCACGGCCGCCGGCGGCCGC
>NZ_JAIQLH010000404.1 GCF_020037025.1 Streptomyces huiliensis
CAGCCCCACCACCGCCCCCGCCGCCGCGCCGACGGCCGCGGCGAGGCCCGCCGCCTTCGCGAACCGGGGGAGCAGCAGCCGGCCGCGGTCCACCGGCAGCGGCAGGGCCCACCGGACGGTGGGCAGGTCGACCAGGACCGGCCCCCGCCAGACCGCGCTGCGGACCAGCGCGTGAAGGGCGGCGGCGCCGAGCGCGGGGACGGTCACCGGCAGGCCCGCCACGATCCGTTCCGCCAGGACGCCCCGGGCCGACGCGGCGTCCGCCGCCCGGATCACGGCGATCAGACCCGGCACCCAGACGACGGCCGTCAGGACGATGCCGTAGAGCACGACCGCGCCGTCGCGCCGCCGCCGGCGGCTCTCCTCGCGGCGGGCCCGGCGCAGGAACCCCAGCGCGGCGCGGGACCCGGAGAGGGCGGTCGCCGTCGCGTCCGTCGTCCGCCGCTCGTCCGTGAGCGTGTCAGGCACCGGCCGCCTCCGACAGGTCCGCCAGGTCCAGCACCCGGTCGGCCACCGCCGCGGCCACGTCGTCGTGGTGGGTGACGAGCAGGATCGCGGCGCCTGCCGCCTTGTGGGCGCGTAGCCGCCGGGCCAGCGCGGCGCGGGCCGCGGTGTCCAGCCGCTGCTCGGGCTCGTCGAGCACCAGCAGGTCGTGCGGGCGCAGGAACGCGGCGGCCAGCAGCGCCTGCTGGGTCTGGCCCGAGGACAGTGCGTCGGGCAGCACGTCCGCGTGCTCCGTCAGCCGGTGGTCCGCCAGGGCTCGCGCCACCGCCTCCGCCGCCGCCCGGCTCAGGCCGTGGGCCAGCGCGACGAACATCAGGTGCTCGCGGACGGTCAGGTCTGGGTAGAAGGACGCCGCGTCCATGACGGCGGCGAGCCGGCCGCGTACGGCCGGGTCGTCCTCGTTCACGGGTACGCCGTCGAACAGCACCTCGCCCGACGTGGGCCGCTCCCGGCCGGTGGCCAGCCGGAGCAGCGTCGACTTGCCCGAGCCGTTGGGGCCGGTGACGGCGAGGCACTCGGCGCGGGACAGCGTCAGGTTCACCGAGCGGAGGATGGTGCGGTCGCCGTAGTCGCGGCCTACGTCCGTCATCCGGAGGATCGGATGTCCGGGCGGGGGTGCGGGCATGGTGGGGTTCCTCCCCTGGGTGGTGCTGGGTGGTGCTGGGTGGTGCTGGGTGGTGCTGGGTGGTGCTGGGTGGTGCTGGGTGGTGCGGGGGTGGCGGTGGTTACGGGACCACCGTCACCGGCCACCGTCCCGCCTTCACCAGGCGGATCGCGACCGAGCCGATGATGCGGTGACCCGCCTGTTCCGACGCGCCGACGACCACCGCGTCGGCCTTCAGGTCGTCGGCCGCCTGCGCCAGGCCGGAGTACGGGTCGCCGCGGAAGGTGTGGAACTCCCAGCGCATGGCGTGCGGGTAGAGGCCGCGCAGCCGCTCGGTCGTGGCGCGGATCTCCGCGAGCAGCTCCTCCGCGACCTCCTCCGTCACCTCGGCCACCGGGGCCCCGAAGGCCGCGCCGCCGACCAGGACGGGCTGGACGTAGACGAGGGCGAGCAGCGCGTTCTGGCGGCGGGCGAGGCCGGCGGCGTAGGCGGCGGCTCGCCAGGAGGAGTCGGAGCCGTCCACTCCGACGACGATGATTTTGGGGCCGTCGGTGCCGCGTTCGAAGGTTCCCGGGAGGCTTTCGGGGTTGGGGGTGGGCTGCTCTGGGTTCACGGGTTCAGGTTACCCGTGGGGGTGTTTGGCCCCGGTCCCTCCCCCAGAGGGGGCACCCCCATTCACCGTTTCTTGCGGGGGCGGGCCCCGCACCCCTGAAGCGCGCTCCGCGCGCTGTCCTCAAACGCCGGACGGGCTGAAATCAGCCCGCCCGGGGGGTGCGGGGGCGCAGCCCCCGCAAGAAACGGTGAATGGGGGTGCCCCCTCTGGGGGAGGGACCGGGGCACAGCCCGCCGCAGGCGCCCTACGGTACCGACAGCGACAGCGCGAAGCGGCCCGCCTCATCCGTCCACCAGTGCCGCAACTCCAGCCCGGCGGCGGCGAGTTCGGACCGCACTCCCTCCCGTCGGAACTTCGCCGACACCTCCGTGCGCAGCTCCTCGCCGGCGGTGAAGTGGACGGCGAGGTCCAGGGCCGGGATCTTGGCCAGGACGGGGCGGCGGGCGCGCAGGCGCATCTCGATCCACTCGTGGTGGGCGTCCCAGAGGGCGACGTGGGCGAAGTCGGCGGGGTCGAAGTCGGCGCCGAGTTCGCGGTTGAGGACCGCGAGGAGGTTCTTGTTGAAGGCGGCCGTCACCCCGCGGGTGTCGTCGTAGGCGGAGACGAGCACCCGCTCGTCCTTCACCAGGTCGGTGCCGAGCAGCAGCGCGTCGCCCGGGGCCATGCCGGCACGCAGGCCGGCCAGGAACTCGGC
>NZ_JAIQLH010000405.1 GCF_020037025.1 Streptomyces huiliensis
GGGGCCATGCCGGCACGCAGGCCGGCCAGGAACTCGGCCCGCTCCGCGGGGAGCAGGTTGCCGATGGTGCCGCCGAGGAAGGCGAGCAGCCGCGGCCCGGGGGTGTCGGGCAGCGTCAGGCCGTACTGGAAGTCGGCGACGAGGGCGTGGACCCGCAGCCCGGGGTGTTCGTCGAGCAGCGTCGCGGCGGCGCCGGACAGGGCGCTCTCGCTGACGTCCACCGGCACGTAGTGGTCCAGCAGGGGCAGCGCCCGGATGAGGTGGCGGGTCTTCTCGGAGGAGCCGGAGCCGAGTTCGACGAGCGTGCGGGCGCCGGTCGCGGCGGCGATGCCGGCCGCGCGGGCGCGCAGGATCTCGCGTTCGGCGCGCGTCGGGTAGTACTCGGGCAGCAGGGTGATCTCGTCGAAGAGCGCACTGCCCCGCGCGTCGTAGAACCACTTCGGCGGGAGCTCCTTGGGCGACCGGGTCAGCCCCTCGGCGACGTCGGCGCGCAGGGCGGCGGCGGTCGCGTCGGACGGGAGGGTGCGGGAGAGGACGAACTGGCTCACGGGCAGGGCTCCTTGCGCGTGCGGCGGGGCAGGGGGAAGTCGGAATCGGTACGGAGGGGAGGTGCTACAGGGAGGTGAGGTGCTACAGGGACGTGAGGGCGATCCGCGTGCGGTCCGCCGACAGCAGGGTGCCGTCGGGCACCTCCGTCCAGCGCGGGTCGTCGTCGTACGGCTCCGACGCCACCGCGACCCGCTCGCCCGGCCCGGCCAGGTACCACAGGGTGTCCCCGTGCGCGGTGGCCGTGACCGACGCGCCGTCGGTGAGCAGCAGGTTCAGCCGGGATCCCGGCGCGGCCTGGGCGAGGGCGGCGACGGCGCCGGCGAGCGCCCGGCCCGGCGGCTCGCCCGCGTCCAGCCGGTGCGCCACGAGCGCCCAGACGAACGCCGAGTCGCAGCGCGCCTCCAGCCGCAGCAGGGCCCCGGCGGGCAGCAGCGGGACGAGGGGCGCGGCCGAGCCGGGCCAGCCCGTGAGGGCGCCGTTGTGGCTGAACAGCCACGGGCCCGCGGCGAAGGGGGCCGCGGCGGCCTCGCCGTCGGCGCCGGGACCGGTCGCGTCCCGCACCGCCGCCAGCAGCGCCCGGGCCCTGACCACCCGGACGAGGTCGGCGAAGGACGGGTCCGCCCACACCGGACCGGCCCGCCGGTACCGGGCCGGTCGCGGGTCCCCGTCCGCGTACCAGCCGATGCCGAACCCGTCCGCGTTCACCGTCCCGTACCGCTGCCGGCGCGGCGCCCACGACTGCCGGACGAGGGAGTGCGGTGGATCCGCGACGGACGCGCCGAGCGGGGCCTCCGGGCCCAGCACGGCCAGGTGCCGGCACATCAGGACGGCTCCGGGTCGCGGGCCGTGCGGAAGCCGGCGAGGATCTGCCGGCGCACCGGCAGGTCCCAGTTGCGGAACGTGCCCCGGCAGGCCACCGGGTCCACGCCGAACGACCCGCCGCGCAGCACCTTGTACGCGCTCCCGAAGAAGACCTCCGAGTACTCGCGGTAGGGGAACGCCCGGAAGCCCGGGTACGGCAGGAAGTCGCTCGCCGTCCACTCCCACACGTCGCCGATCAGCTGCCGGACGCCCAGCGGCGAGGCGCCGCGCGGGTAGGCGCCGACGGGGGCGGGACGCAGATGGCGCTGGCCGAGGTTGGCGTGCTCGGGCGTGGGATCCTCGTCGCCCCACGGGTAGCGGCGGGAGCGGCCGGACGCCGGGTCGTGCCGGGCGGCCTTCTCCCACTCCGCCTCGGTGGGCAGCCGCCGCCCGGCCCAGGCCGCGTACGCGGCGGCCTCGTACCAGCCGACGTGCAGCACCGGCTCGTCCGGCGGCACCGGCTCCACCACGCCGAAGCGGCGGCGCAGCCAGCCGCCCGGCGCTCCGCCGTCACGCCGCCAGAACAGTGGCGCGCCGAGCCCGTGCCGGCGCACCTGCGCCCAGCCCTCCGGGTGCCACCAGCGCGGGTCGCGGTAGCCGCCGTCCTCGACGAAGTGCAGGTACGCCCGGTTGCTCACGGGCAGGGTGTCGATGAAGAAGGGGGCCACCACGCGTTCGTGCGCGGGCCGCTCGTTGTCCAGCGCCCAGGGCTCGGCCGAGGTGCCCATGGTGAACGGGCCACCCTCCACAAGGACTTCGACCGGAAGCGCGGAGGCGTCCGGCGGGGCGGGCGGTGGGTCCGGCGCGGTGAGCGCGGGCGGGCCGGTACGCAGCTGATGGGTGATCAGCATCGTCTCGTCGTGCTGCTGCTCGTGCTGGGCGATCATCCCGAAGGCGAACGCCGCCCGGACCAGCGGGCCGCCGCCGTCGACCGGCGCCCGGTCGAGGACGTCCAGGGCCCGGCCGCGGACGTCCGCCACGTAGCGGCGGGCCTCGTCCGGAGGCAGCAGCGGCAGTGCGGGGCGCTCGGCGCGCGGGTGCTCGAACGCGTCGTAGACGGAGTCCAGTTCCGGCCGCAGCGCCGCGTGCCCGCCCACGGCGCGCAGCAGCCACAGCTCCTCCTGGTTGCCGATGTGCGCCAGGTCCCACACCAGCGGTGACATCAACGGCGAGTGCTGGGCGGTGAGTTCGGGGTCCGGTACGCAGCCCGTGAGCGCCGCGGTGCGCTCACGGGCCGCCAGCAGGACGTCCACGGCGCGCCGCCGGAGCGCGCCGGGATCCGTGCCGTCGTACTCCTGACCGGTGCCGTCGTCCTGCCGTCCGGGTCCCCCGTACTCCCGCCCGGTTCCGCCGTACTGCCGTCCCGGGGCGGTCACGAGCCGGGCTCCGCGTCCGTGACCCGGTCCGCGACCAGGTCCAGCAGGTCGTCTGCGGGGCAGCGGCCCCGGGCCACGTACCGGGACGTGAACTCGTCCACCGCCTCCAGGACCCGGGGCGAGGCCCCGAGCCGGGGGAGCGCCTCGCGCGCCGCCGCGAAGCAGCCCGCGGCCGCGGCGTGCAGCTCCGGGTCGGACAGGCCGTGCCGGGCGGCCCGGCGCCACAGCGGGTTGCGCGGGGTGGGCTCCCCGCCCGCCGCGTCGGCCAGCGGCTTCACCGCGCGGTACGCGGTCTCGGCGGCCGTCGGGTCGTCGAACAGCGCCGCCGTCACCGCGAGCGGCACCAGCCAGCCGTCCTCGCCCGGCTGCGCGTCGATCATGCGCATCTCCAGGTGGCCGCGCGGCCTTATGGGCGGGAACAGCGTGGTCAGGTGGTAGATCACATCGCCCGCGGTGACGGGCCGCGGCTCGCCCGTGCGCAGCCACTCGCGCAGCGGCAGGTCCTGTACGGGCTGCCACGGTCCTTCCTCGCGCCGGATGAACATCACCTCCGCGTCCAGCGCGTACTCGGCCCAGGCCGCCCGCGGCTCCATGTGCTCGGCGGGGGCGAGGGTGCGTCCCGGATCCATCCGGGCGTAGGTGGCCTGGCGGGTGGAGCGCCAGCCGGTGGGCCGCCCGAGGTGCAGCGGCGAGTTGGCGAACGCGGCGGCCAGCACCGCGCCCAGCAGGTGCGCGTACCGCCAGCGGCGGTCGAACCCGAGCGGGCCCGGGCCCTCGCTGCCGGCGTCGACACAGACCTGGACGGACGCAGTCCGGCACATGATCGTGCGGCCGGCCCCGTTCCAGCGGTCGTAGTAGACCTCCATCGCGCTGTAGCGGCGGGTCTCCACCACGCGGTCCGGATGGGTCCAGGGCTCCTTGCCGTAGCCGGCGAGGAAGAGCCCGATGTCCTTCAACTCGGCCCTGGCCAGGTCGAGATCGGCGGCCACCTCGTCCACGCAGGCGGTGAGCGAGCCGGCCGGCTGCGAGCTGAACTCGATCTGGCCACCGGGTTCGATGGTGAGCAGCGAGCGCAGCGGAAGCTTGCGGAGCCGGTCGGCGGCGGCGTTGAGCCGGGCCGCCTCCACCGGGCGGGTCGGTTCGCGCAGGTCGTGGACGAGCCATTCCAGCTCGACGCCGAGGAGGCGCGGCGGTCCGGTCTTGAAGCAGATGCCGCGGACCAGTGCCTCGGCCTCGTCCATGTCGACCGTCCGGGTCGCGCCTTCGCCGTAGGCGATGCTCTCGTCGGTCACTCCGGGTGCCCTCCTGTCGGTCAGCCCCCTTGCCCTGTACCCCCAAACGGAGGACGAAACGCGCGGGCCGGCGCCGGGAACCGGTCATGCCTGGGAGGCGGGTCCGGGGCCGCCCGGGAAAGGTGTAGACCTTTGGGGCGTGGGCGACGGGCCTCTCCGGGGCCGGGCGGCGCGGGCGCGGTGACGCGGAGGGCGGTGGGTGCGGCGGGCGGCCGCGCGGGCCGGTGGGGCC
>NZ_JAIQLH010000406.1 GCF_020037025.1 Streptomyces huiliensis
CGCGCTGTGCGGCGCCCTCGCGCCGGGCGCGGCCCTGCTCCGCCTGGCGGCGCGGTCCGCCGGTGGTACGGAGGCCGGCGCGGAGGAGTCGCTGCACGCCTCCCGCGCGGCGCTGATGCTCGGCCGGACGGCGGTGGCCCGGGAGCTCGTGGGCCGGGCCCTCGGGCACGCCGGCGTCGGCCGGCCGTCACCGGCGGTGCTGCTGGGGCACGCGGCGCTGGTGGAACTCGTCGCCGACGAGTACCGGAAGGCCGGGACGTACGCCCGCCGGGGCCTGGATCTCGCCCTCGCGACCGGCGGGACGAATCCGGCGGCACAGCTGCACGCCACCCTCGCCGTCGTGACCGCGGTCGAGGGCGACGCCGACGCCTGCCGGGCACACGCGCGGCAGGCCCTCGCCACCGCCCGGGCGCACGGGCTCGCGGTGCCGGCGTTGCTGGCGTCGTGGGGCCTCGGGCTGCTCGCCCTCGCGCGCAACGAACCGTCCGAGGCGGTACGGCTGCTGCGTCCGCTGGTGGCGGGCTGTTCGTCGGCTCCGCACCACTTCGCGTGGCGGCTGCGTGTCGTCCCGTACTTCGTCGAGGCCGTCGTACCGGTGGTGCGCGCGCTGCCCGCCGGCGAGCGGGAACGGACGCTGCGCCAGGCGCGGGCCGGGCTGCGGGCGTTCGAGGAGTGGGGGCGGGCCGCGGCCGACCCCCGCGCCCGGGCCACGGCCCTGCACTGCCGGGCCCTGCTGGGCGGGCGGGACGCCGACGAGCCGGCGCTCGGCGCGGCACTGGCCCTGCTGGAGCGGGCCGGGACCGCGTTCGCCCAGGGCCGCGCCCGGCTGCTGGCCGGCATGGAGCTGCGGCGGGCGCGTCGGCCGGCCGACGCCTGCGGCCATCTCCGGTCCGCCGTCCTCCGTTTCGAGGAGTGCGGGGCCGACGCGTGGGCGGCGCGGGCCCGGGCGGAGCTGCGCGCGGCGGGACGGACGGACACCGCCGCCGCCAACGTCCCGGGGCCACTGGGGGCGCTGACGCCGCAGCAGTTGCGGGTCGCGCGGCACGTCGCCCAGGGGCTCACCAACCGGGAGGTCGCCGCCGTACTCGCGCTCAGCCACCGCACGGTCGACCACCATCTGCGGAACGTCTTCGCGGCACTCGGCATCCGCTCCCGGGTGCAGTTGGTGTACGCCCTGGCCTCGCTCGACGGCCGGTCCCGCGACGGTCGTTCACACGACGGCCATGCACACGACGGCCGTTCGCCGGCCGGCCGGGAGCACGGCCGGGGCGGGACGGCCGAGCGGCGCCTGACCGACCCGGGCCGGCAGGGGCTCGCCTCTTCGCGGTGAGGTCCGGGAACCGGCCGGGTGTGGTCCGGCGCACGATCCCGCGGCGCCCGGCCTTGTTCCCGCGCACAAGAAGCCCGGCTGTACGCTGCGCGGATGAACTGGCCGGCGCCGAGCGAGGAGATCGTCCCGGTGGCGCAAGCCGTGCTGGGGAGGGTCTGCGCCCTGGGCGAGCTGCTGGCGCGCCGGCTGCGCGCCGAGGTGGAGTCGTACGGTGACGAACACCTGCTCCCCGACGCCTCCTTGCATCGGTCGTGCGTCGAGAACCTCCGGCTGCCGCTGCTGCGCCTGACGGGCCGGGCCGGTCCTGCGGTGCTGTCGTCGGCCCGCGAGACCGGCCGGGAACGGGCCCTGCAGGACGTGCCGCTGGCCGCCGCCCTGCACGCCTTCCGGATCGGCTTCGAGCTGCTGTGGGCGGAGTTGGCCGCCGAGGCCCGCCGGGCGCACGGCATTTCCGGTGACACGCTGCTGGCCCTGTCGTCGGAGGTCTGGCGGCTGGCCGGCGCGTACTCCGACGCGATGGCCGCGGCGTACCGGGAGACCGCCGCGGAGCTGGCGGCCCAGCGTGAACACGAGCGGTCGGCCCTGGTGGAGGCGCTGCTCACGGGAGCCATCACCGATCGGAGCACGATGTGGGAGGCGGCTCGCACGCTGGGGCTGCCGGGCAGCGGACCGTTCATCGTCGTGGCCGCCGACGTCCCCGCGCCGGGCCGCTCCGCGCTGCCCCGCATCGAGGCGGCGCTGCGGGCCGGCCGGGTGCCGTCCGCCTGGCGGCTGCTGCCCGGGCAGCGGATCGGGGTGATGTCGGCGCTGCCGCCCGACGTCCGGTCCGCGGCGCGGGCGATCCTGGCGCGGAGCGAGGCACGGGTGGGCGTCAGCCCGCCGTACGACTCGCTGCGCGACACCCCGCAGGCGCTGCGGTACGCGCGGCTGGCGCTGGCCGCGCTGCCCCGGGGCGGGGCCGGGGTCGTCCATTTCGACGACGATCCGCTCGCGATGCTGGTCACGGCGGCGCCGGCGGAGGCCGGGCACATCGCGAGGACCGTCTTCGGCGACGTGCTGGCCCTGCCGGCGGACGAGCGCGAGCGGCTCCTCGACACGCTGGAGCGGTGGTTCGCGGCGGGCGGGTCCGCGGCGGAGGCCGGCCGCCTGCTGTTCTGCCATCCCAATACGGTGCGCTACCGGCTGCGTCGGCTGGAGGAGCTGACCGGCCGGTCGCTGCAGGACCCGCGCGCCGTCGTCGACCTGGGCGCGGCGCTGCGGGCCCTGCGGGTGCTGCCCGACGAGGCGCTGGGCGACGGCGTGCGCTGAACCACGGCGTCGGAGGGCCGGACGGGGGAGCGCTCCGGGTCACGGCGCCGTCGTCGTCACTGGTAGGCGGGGATCGCGATGCGTGCCTTGTACGTGACGGCGCCCTTCCCGCAGCCGCGGCTGTCGGCGGGCGGGTGGAAGTGGATGGCGGGACCGCCGAAGTGGCTGTCGCTGCCCTTCGGCACGCCGGCCCACACGTACTCGCCGGAGTGGTGGCGGGCGATCGACTTCACGTGCCGCGTGGTGCCAAGCGGGCCCGGGAGCGGGGTGGGCTTCAGGGTGCGCTTGTCCAGGGCGTAGACGTGGCTGGTGTCGGTGAGCAGCAGCCGGTGCTTGTCGGTGTAGTCGGGCTGGAGGTCGTGGCCGTTGCCG
>NZ_JAIQLH010000407.1 GCF_020037025.1 Streptomyces huiliensis
TGCTTGTCGGTGTAGTCGGGCTGGAGGTCGTGGCCGTTGCCGCCGATGCGGATGCGGTGGCCTTCCTCGCGCAGCCGGACGCCGGCGCCGCTGCCGACGAGCCGGAAGCGGCAGATCTCCGTGCGGCCGATGGCCCACAGCAGCTTGTACAACGGGTCCCACAGCACGCCGTGCGCTTCGATCAGGGGGTAGGACGTGACGTGGGCGAGGGAGCCGACGCGGCCGTCGCGCGTCGTGTAGAGGTGCAGGCCGCCGCCCGGCCGCGGCGCGCCGTCGCTGGGCCTGGCGGTTCCGGCGCCGGCGACGACGACCGCGCCGCTGTCCCGTAGCAGTTCGATGCTGTGCGGGTAGTTCTTCACGGGCGCCGACCACAGGAGCTTCCTGTCGCTCTTGCGGTAGACGCCGGCCCGGCCCCGGGAGGGGCTGTCGCCCGCCGCGACGAGTACCACCTGCCCGTCGTGGGCGGTGGCGCGGTAGCGGGCCTCCAGGACGTCGCCCCAGCCCGGCCGCAACTGCCACTTCACGTGCGCGTCGGTGAAGGCCGGCGCGGTGCGGTCGAACTCCATGATCCGGTCGTTGGCCCCGTCCACCCGGGTGACCAGCACGCGGTACGAGGCCGGTGCCGGGGCGGGTGCCGCGCTCGCCGTTCCGGTGAGCAGGCGGGCGCCGGCCGGCACCCCCACCGCTCCGGCCACCGCCGCCCGCAGCAGGCTGCGTCTCTCCATGCCGTTCCCCCTTCGTCCGTACAGTCGTTCGTACGAGTCGCTCGCATCCTTCGTGCCGTTCGTACGGGAGGCGCCTGGGGCCTCCGGTGCGAAGGACGACGGGGCGAGAAGGACGGTTGCACCGCCGGGCGGTCGCGGGCTACCCCGTCACCCGAAGGCCCACCCCGCCGCCACCACGCCCACCAGCACGGCCGACGTGCAGAGCGCCACGCCCGCGCAGCCGCGCGTCAGCACTGTGCGCGCCAAGGAGGCGGGGGTCCGGCCCTGGGCGGTACGCCGCCGGTCCAGGCGCGTCAGGTAGCACGCGGGCAGGGCGAGGACGAGCAGTCCCAGCCACCACGCCGCGTAGGCCAGGGGCCCGGCGGGGCCGCCGCGCAGCACGGCCGTGACGGTGCCGGCCGCCGCGACCGCCGTGCCGGTCACGCCGGCCGCGGTGGCCGGGAGCCACCACCAGGCGTCCGGCCGGTCGTGCCGTCGTGCGGCGCGGCCGGCGAGCGAGACCGCGGGCAGGACGAGGACGAGCGTGAGGAGCAGGGCCGCGACGGCCGCGACGCCGGCGAGGAGGGGCAGGCCGAAGAGGACGAACAGCGCGCCGCTCTCCTCCTCGGAGCCGGGCTCGGGCCCAGGGCCGGTCATGCCCCACAGCCAGAGCCCCACCATGCCGATCGCCTCTTCCACCAGCAGCGCCGCCATCGAGGCGGACAGAGCGGACAGCGCGGGCCACGGCGGGCCCTGGTGGCGGGCGATCGGTACGTTCACCCGCCGATTGTCCGACGGTCCGCCGGGCCGCCCGACACCGGGCCGCCCGATGCCGGCGCCGCCGGGCGGCGGCCTCGGGAGCGGTGGCCTCGGGAGCGGTGGCGCCGGAGTGGAACGCCGCACCCGGGGACGGGTACCCAGCCCCGTCTGAGTACGAGCGCTCATGTGCGCCGACCGCGCCGGTTCGTAGCCTCCTCGTCATGCACACAGACCATGCTGCTCCCGGCCCGATACGCCGGGTCGGGATCACGGCGGCGGCTTCCTGCCTGCCCGAACGCGAAGTGACGTCCCGGCAGGTGCAGGAACGGATCGCCGCGGCGTCCGGGATCACCCTGCCGCCGCGGATGCTCGAACGCGTCACGGGCATCACCTCGCGCCGGGCCGTCGCGGACGGCGAGTACGCGTCGACGCTCGCGGTGCGGGCGGCGCGCGCGGCGCTGGAGCGGGCCGGGCTCGTTCCGTACGACGTGGACCTGCTGGTGTTCGCCTCCGCCACCCGCGACGTGATCGAACCGGCGACCGCGCACATCGTCCAGGCCGAGCTGGGTTCCCGGGCACACGCGCTGGACGTGACGAACGCGTGCAACAGCTTCGTCAACGGCATCGACACGGCACGGGCGATGATCGTGGCCGGCCGTGCCCGCCGGGCGCTGGTGGTCACCGGCGAGACGCCGAGCCGGGCGGTGCGGCACGCGCCGTCCGGTCCCGGCGAGTTCCGCGACGGGTTCGCGGGCTACACCTTCGGGGACGCGGGGGCCGCGGTCGTCCTGGAGGCGGTGGAGCGCGGCGGGATCCTCGACGTCGACACGGCGACGCACTCCGAGCACTGGCGGGTCGGGGGCATCTTCGGCGGCGGTTCGCGGCATCCGCGCGGGGACGAGCACACGTACTTCCACGGGGACGGCGGCGCGCTGCGCGAGGTGTTCGAGAAGGTCGGCACGTCCGTCCTCGACCGGGTGCTGCGGCGCACCGGCCTGGCGTGGGGCGACTTCCGGCACGTCCTGGTCCACCAGGTGACCGTGCCCTATCTGGAGCGGTTCCTGGAGCTGACCGGGGTGCCGCGGGACCGGCTCGTCGTCACCGTTCCCGAGCTGGGGAACATGGCCAGCGCCACGCTGGGTGTGCAGTTGGACCTCGTCCAGGAGCGGCTGCGCCCGGGCGACCGGGTGTTGTTCGTGGGGCTGGGCGGGGGCGTGAGCATCATGACGATGGTCTGGGAGAAGGCATGAGCTCCCTGTGGGTCGTGGTGCCCGCCTACCAGGAGGCCGCGCGCCTCGGCGCCACCCTGGACGCGCTCGCGGGCCAGCGCGACCGCGGGTTCACGCTCGTCGTCGTGGACAACGCCTCGACGGACGGCACGGCGGCCGTCGCGCGGGAGTTCGCCCGCCGGGCGCCGTTCCCAGTGCACGTGCTCACCGAGCCGGAGAAGGGCGTGGGCTGCGCGGTGGACACCGGTTTCCGGTACGCGATCGCGCGCGGCGCGGCGCTGCTGGCCCGTACCGACGCCGACTGCCTGCCGGAGCCCGGCTGGACGGCCGCCGCCCGCGACGCGCTGGGGCGCGGGGCGGGTCTGGTGTGCGGGCGCGTGGTCGCCCGGCGTGACGAGCACGGGCCGCTCGGGCGGGCCGGCTTCCGCGCGCTGGTCGGCGCCGCGGCGTTCTTCGGCCGGGTGCGTCCCTCCCACCGGCGGTGCCACGGCTATCTCGTGCCCTACCGGATGCACGCCGGCAACAACATGGCGGTCACCGCGGCCTTGTACGAGGCGGTCGGCGGGATGCCGCGCCGTCCGTCCCCCACGGACCGGCTGTTCCTCAACCGGGTGCGCCGCCGCACCACCGCCGTCGTCCGCGCCCGCGACATGGTCGTGGGCAACTCGACCCGCCGCCTGGCCGCTTACGGAGTGGCCGGAACCGCCCGCTGGTACCTCGGCAAGGGCAGCGGCCGTCTCGGAGAGGATCCGCGCTGATGCTGGACCTGCTCACGCACACCCTGCGGCGCTCCCCCGGCCGCCCGGCCGTCCTCGGGGCCGGCCGCACGGGGGCCGTCCGTACCGAGGCCACCTGCGGCGACCTGGCCGATCTCGCCGACCGGTACGCGGCGGCCCTGCACGGGCGCGGTCTGCGCCGCGGCGACACGGTCGGCGTCGCGGTGCGGCCGGGGCCGCGCGCGCTCGCGGTCCTGCTCGCGGTGCACCGGCT
>NZ_JAIQLH010000408.1 GCF_020037025.1 Streptomyces huiliensis
GCTCGCCGCCGCCGTCGCCTGGGCGGCCGGCGGGGCCGGGGGGCCGCTGGAGCGGCGCGACCCCGTGCAGGTCCCGGCGTTCGTCGCCGAGGCGGCGACCACCCGCGACCGGGCGCGGACCCTGGTCCTCGCCCAGGACCCAGGGCACACCGCGCACCTCTCCTACGCGCTCGTCCGCGGCTCCGGCATCCGGATGGGCGACGACGCGGTGGCGCCCGGCCGGGACGCGCGGCTGGACTCCGTCGTCGCCGACCTCGTCGCCGGCTCCGGCGCCGACCAGGCCGCGCGCCTCGCCGAGTACGCCGTCGGCTTCGTCCTCGTCCGCGACGGCGCCGCCAAGGACCTGGGCGCCGCCCTGGACGCCGCCCCCGGCCTCACCCGGCTCAGCCAGGAGGGGCGCACCGCGCTGTGGCGGGTCGACCGGCCGGTCTCCCGGGTGAGCGTCGTCACCGAGGGCGCCGACCCCGTGGCCGTCCCCTCCGGACCCGTAGGGGCCCGGGCGACGATCCCCTCCGGGAAGGACGGCCGGGTGCTGCGCCTCGCCGACCGGGCCGCGCCCGGCTGGCGGGCCGCCCTCGACGGGCGTCCGCTGCCGCGCGTCACCCTCGACGGCTGGGCGCAGGGCTTCCGGCTCCCGGCCGCGGGTGGCCGGCTGGAGCTCTCGTACGAGACGCCGTTCGGCCGGACCGCCTGGGTGTGGACGCAGGGGCTGCTCGCGGCCGTCCTGGTCGTCCTCGCCCTGCCGGGCCGCCGCCGGCACGTCGACGACGACCTGCCCGACGCGGTGGTGCCCGCCGCGGAGGCCGTGTCCCTGCCCGAGCAGGCGCCGGCCGGGGAGGGCCGGCGGGCCCGCCGGCTGCGCGCCGCAGCCGAGGGGCGGCAGACGGCGACAGCGGGGGCGGAGAGCGGGCCGGCCGGGCCGGAGCCGGTGCCGGCCGGGCCGTACGAGCAGCCCTCGGCGGACCCGTACGCCATGGCGGATCCGTACGCCGCGGCGCCCGCCCCGCAGTACGCCCAGGGGGCGGCGGACGGGAGCTGGGACGCCGGCTCGTACGACCCCTACGGGACCTACGGGTCGTACGGCGCCTCCGGTTCTCCGCAGCCCTACCCGGAGGGGTCGGGCGGGTACGGGGACGCGTACCAGGGGCAGGGCCACCACGCCGCTCACGACCCCTACGGGGGCCAGGACCCGTACGGGTACGGCGGGACCGGCGGATACGGCGGGCAGGGCCACGACACGACGTACGACGACGGCCACGGCCTCCGGCGTGACGGGAGCGACCAGCGGTGAAGCGCCAGCGATCAGGAGCGAAGCGCGAGCGGGCGGGAGCGAAGCGCGAGCGGGCGGCGGTGAAGCGCACGACCGTCTCGCTGTTCGCGACCGTGGCGGCGCTCGCCGCCGTCACCGGCGTCGCGGTGGTCGCCGGGCCCTCGAGCGACGATGGCGGGGATGGCGGGAGCGGGACCCGGAGCGTGAAATCCGCCGCCCACATGCCGGTCCAGCGGTCGGCCGTAGTCTGCCCGGCGCCGGCCTCCTCCGAGGTGGCGGAGACGACGTACACGGCGTTCTCTCCCGGCGCCCCCGCGTCCGCCAAGGCGGCGGCCGGCGGCCGGGACACACGGCGGCCGGCCGACCTGCTGCCGCTGACGACGACGAAGAGCCAGGCACCGGCGACGAAGGACGAGAAGAAGGCGGCGGAAAAGAAGCGGGAAAGCGGCGGCAAGACCGCCCCGGGCACCGGACCCGTCCTCGCCCTCAAGGCCCCCGGCGCCCCCGCGACCGCCACCACCGACCGCTTCGACGCCCCCGCCCTCACCGGCTCCGCCGACGGACCGCTCGCCCCCGGCTACACGGTGCAGCAGACGACGGCCGTCGCGGCGGGCAGCGGGCGCGGCCTGCACGGGCTGACCTGCGCGCCGGCCGACACGTCGTTCTGGTTCCCGGGCGTCGCCACGGCCAAGGGCCGCCAGGACTACGTCCACCTCACCAACCCCGACCCCGGCACCGCCGCCGTCGTCGACCTGGAGCTGCACGGCAAGGACGGCCGCGTCGCGGCGCCCGCCGGCGAGGGCGTCACCGTCCCGCCGCGCTCGTCGGTGCCCGTCCTGCTGAGCACCCTGACCGACACGCCCGCCGAGAACCTCACCCTGCACGTCACCGCCCGTTCCGGACGGGTCGGCGCGGCCGTGCAGGCGTCCGACGAGAAGCAGGGCGGCGACTGGCTGCCGGCCTCCGAGCCGGCCGCGGCCGCCGTCCTGCCGGGCATCCCGGCCGACGCCACCTCCGTGCGGCTCGTCGCCTTCGCCCCCGGCGGCGAGGACGCCGACCTCAAGCTCCGCTTCGCCGGCCCCACCGGGTCGATCACCCCGGCGGGCCACGAGACGCTGCACGTCAGGAGCGGTACCACGGAGACGGCCGAACTGGACGGCGTCGCCCGGGGCGAGGCCGGTTCGCTGCTGCTCACGGCCGAGGACGGCGGGAAGGTCGTCGCCGGGCTGCGGGTGACCCGCGGCAAGGGGGACAAGCAGGAGACGGCGTTCCTCCCTGCGACCGCCCCCGTCGGCGCCCGCGGCACGGTGGCGGACGCCCGGGCCAAGGGCACCTCACTGTCCCTGGCCGCGCCCGGCGCCGAGGCTCGGGTCAAGGTCACGGCCTGGGCGGCCGGCGGGGGGAGCCCGGCCACCCGGACGTACACCGTCCGGCCCGGCACCACGCTCACCGTGGAGCCGCCGGTTCCGGGGGGTGGCGGCAAAAGCGGCTCCGCGCTCACGGTGGAGACGGTCTCCGGCGGGCCGGTCCACGCCGCCCGGACGCTGACGCTCCCGCGGGACGGCGTGCCGGCGTTCACCGTGCAGCCGGTCCCGGACGACCGCTCGACGGTGGAGGTCCCCGCGGTGCGGTCCGACGTGACCACGGTCACGCGCTGACGGGGCGGGGGACCGGCGTGGCCCCCGGCCCCGCGCAGTCAGTCCTGCCCGTAGCGCGGATCCACCGACTCCGGGGCCAGGCCCAGGAGTTCGGCGACCTGCTCGACGACGACCTCGTGCACCAGCAGCGCCCGGTCGTCACGGTTCTTGGAGCGGATCTCCACCGGGCGGCGGTAGATGACGATCCGGTCGGGCTCGTCGCCGTGGGCCGCGACGTAGCGCCCGAGCGGGACCGAGCCGCCGTCGAGGAACAGCGCCTCGTCCGGCTCGCCGTCCTCACCGGGCACGGGCACCTCGCGCACCGCGAAGTCCACCGACGCCAGTTGCGGCCAGCGGCGCTCCAGCCGCTCCGCCGAGTCCTGGACGAGGTCGACGAACGCCTCCGCCCGGCTCACCGACAGCGGGACCTGCGGCGGGGCGATCGGGCCGCGCATGCCGCGGCCGTGCCGGTCGCGGTGGCGCGGGCGGCGACCGTTCGGGCCGTGCGGGCCGTTCGAACCACTCGGGCCGGCCGGCGAAGGTGCGGGGCTGTCGGGGCTGTCCATCACCTCGAAGAGTATCCGCCGGTCGGCCGTGTACGCGCGGTAGCCGCGCATCTCATCGGATGTCGCCCGATGAGCGTTCCGTTGTTGCTTGCGATCGGATAAAGCCGACGGCGAGACCGCCGATCGCATCCCGAATGACACTATGGTGGCTGAGTGATGACAGAGTTCCAGGGCCGCGCAGTGTGTCCCACGCCCTCCCCGCGCAGGTCGACCCGGCGGTTCGGGGGCGGTGTCCACCGGGCGCTCCGGCACGACACGGAGGGGTGAGCCAGGAGTGAGTCGTCGCGGCCCGCTCAAGAGTGCGGTACCGTCCCACCTCGTGAGCCCTGTACGTCGCTGTTCGCGCACCGCGTGTGGCCGCCCGGCCGTCGCGACGCTGACGTACGTCTACGCCGATTCGACCGCCGTCCTCGGCCCGCTCGCCACCTACGCCGAACCCCACTGCTACGACCTGTGCGCCGAGCACTCCGAGCGGCTGACCGCCCCCCGCGGGTGGGACGTCGTCCGGCTCGCCGTGGACACCGGTCCCGCCCGTCCCAGCAGTGACGACCTCGAAGCGTTGGCCAACGCCGTCCGCGAGGCGGCCCGTCCGCAGGAGCGCGCCGCCGGCGGCGGACCCGGCGCCGGGTCCGTCGGGGGCCAGCCCAAGGGGCCCATCGGCCCCAGCAGCCGCGAGGTCAACCCGATGGAGGTCGCCCGCCGGGGCCACCTCAGGGTGCTGCGCTCGCCGGACTCCTGACGCCGAGTGCCCTGAAGGAGTGCCCTGAAGCCCCGTCGCCCGGCGGCGGGTTCCGGCCGCGTCACCTTCCCCCTCCGCCGGCCTTTCACCCCTGATCCGGCCCTGATCCGCCCCTGGTTCAGCCCTGATCCGGCCGCGCTGCATCCCTGGTTTGCCCCTGGTTCGGCCGCCCGACGGCCGTCCGCCGCCGGAACGGGCGGTGGGTCCGGGTAGGTTTGGGTACCTGTACCGGACCTGTACCGGACTCCAGGAGGGTGAGACGTGGCTGATCTGTCGCAGCTCGTGAAGGCGTACGACGTGCGCGGTGTGGTCCCCGACCAGTGGGACGAGGCGCTCGCCGAGCTGTTCGGCGCTGCCTTCGCCAAGGTGACCGAGGCGGACGCGATCGTCGTCGGGCACGACATGCGGCCCTCGTCCCCGGGCCTGGCCCGGGCCTTCGCGCGCGGCGCCGCCGCCCGGGGCGCCGACGTCACGGAGATCGGGCTCTGCTCGACCGACCAGCTGTACTTCGCCAGCGGCCATCTCGGCCTGCCCGGCGCCATGTTCACGGCCAGCCACAACCCGGCGCAGTACAACGGCATCAAGATGTGCCGCGCCGGCGCCGCCCCCGTCGGCCAGGACACCGGCCTCGCCGACATCCGCGCGCTGGTCGAGGACTGGTCGGAGAACGGCGCCCCCGAGCCCGTCGCCACCCCCGGCAGCCTGTCGCGGCGGGACACCCTCGCCGACTACGCCGCCCACCTGCGCTCCCTGGTCGACCTCGGCCGGATCCGCCGGCTGAAGACCGTCGTGGACGCGGGCAACGGCATGGGCGGCCACACCGTCCCCACCGTGCTGGAGGGGCTGCCGATCGACCTGATCGCGCTCTACTTCGAGCTCGACGGCACCTTCCCCAACCACGAGGCCAACCCCCTCGACCCCAAGAACCTGGTCGACCTCCAGGCCAAGGTCCGGGAGACCGGCGCCGACATCGGCCTCGCCTTCGACGGCGACGCCGACCGCTGCTTCGTCGTCGACGAGAACGGCGACCCCGTCTCTCCGTCCGCGATCACCGCCCTGGTCGCCGCCCGCGAGCTCGGCAAGCACCCCGGCGGGACGGTCATCCACAACCTGATCACCTCCTGGTCGGTCCCCGAGGTCGTCAAGGAGCACGGCGGCAAGCCGGTCCGCACCCGCGTCGGGCACTCGTTCATCAAGCAGGAGATGGCCCGTACCGGCGCCATCTTCGGCGGCGAGCACTCCGCCCACTACTACTTCCGCGACTTCTGGAACGCCGACACCGGCATGCTCGCCGCGCTGCACGTCCTCGCCGCCCTCGGCGGCCAGGACAAGCCGCTCTCCGAGCTCGTCCGCGAGTACGAC
>NZ_JAIQLH010000409.1 GCF_020037025.1 Streptomyces huiliensis
AGGACAAGCCGCTCTCCGAGCTCGTCCGCGAGTACGACCGCTACGCCGCCTCCGGCGAGATCAACAGCACCGTCGCCGACCAGCCCGGCCGGGCCGCGGCCGTCCGCGCCGCCTACGCGGACCGCGACGGCGTCGAGCTCGACGAGCTGGACGGCCTCACCGTCACCGCCGCCGACTGGTGGTTCAACCTCCGCGCCTCCAACACCGAACCGCTCCTGCGGCTCAACGTCGAGGCCCGTGACGCGGAGACGGTCGCCCGCGTCCGCGACGAGGTCCTGGCCATCGTCCGCGCCTGACGGGCGTCCGGCCGGACCGGGCTTCCCGCCGGACGTCACCACGGGTGACGTCCGGCGGTACCCTGACCGCACAGAGACGCACACCCGACGCACACCTCCCGAAGGGACCCCTCATGCCGCTCGAAGCCGGCCTCCTGGAGATCCTCGCCTGCCCGGCGTGCCACGCGCCCCTGCGGCAGGAGGCGGACGGCTCCGGCGAGGCCGCCGAGCTGGTGTGCGAGAGCGAGAGCTGCGCCCTGGCGTACCCCGTCCGCGACGGCATCCCCGTCCTCCTGGTGGACGAGGCCCGACGCCCCCACTGAGCCGCGCCGCCCCCGGCCGGCACCCCGCACACCACGGCGATCGGAGCTGATCAACGGTGTTCGACGAGTCACTCCTCGATGACCCCGATGCCCTCTCCCGCGCCGACGTCCACGGCCTGCTGCGCGGCGCCGCCGAGTCCGGCGCCCGGGTCCGGACGGCCGCCCGCAACGCCGCCGAGGCGGGCGTCGGGACCCTGCGGCCAGACGGGCGCCCGCGCGCCGTCCTCGTCGCGG
>NZ_JAIQLH010000041.1 GCF_020037025.1 Streptomyces huiliensis
GTGCGGCGCCGTGCGCGGCCCGTCGGCCGAGCAGCGCCAGACCTGCGGCGCGGTGAAGGAGCGGCTGGACGTGCTGGTCGCGGCCCGCACCGGGCTGCGGGAGCAGGCCGCGGCGGCCGCTCCGGACCGGGCCGCCGTCGCCCGGATCGTGACGGACGCCCAGCGGGCGCGGGACGAGCTCGCCCCGCGGGCCGCCGACGGCAGCGACGCGGGCGGCGGTCTGCTGTCCCTGGTCACCAAGCTGCTGAGCGCCCTCACCGGCCTGGCCACCGGCCTCATCGGCGCCCTGACCGGCCTGGTGACCGGCCTCTTCGGCTGACCGCGCGGTCCGGTCCGGTCCCCGCCCGGGCCGGACCCCGTACCCCCGATCGCCCGAAAAGAACGCGGCCATATGGCGGGACGGACGGCGTCCGGCAGGTCAACGGCCCTGCGCCGGGTGCATTGTTCAGCTCCGTGAGGGGCCGCGTCGGGCGCCCCTCGGCCGGACGGACCCGTGCGCGCCGCGCGCCGCGGGCCGACGACGAACGGAGCAGCTAACGATGCGTATGCGACACCGGGCCACGACGGCGCTGGCGGTCCTCACCCTCGCCATGGGGCCGGCCGGTACGGCCCTCGCCACGGACGCCCTCGACGACGCCTTCCTCGGCGCGGTGCACCAGGCCAACCTGGCCGAGATCGCCGCGGGCACCGACGCCCAGAAGGGCGCCGTGTCGACGTGCGTGCGGGAGACCGCGAAGGTGCTGGTCCGTGACCACTCGATGCTGGACAAGGGGGTCCAGGAGCTCGCCCGCAAGCTGAAGGTGACCCTGCCGCGCTCGGTCACCCCGAAGCAGGAGCAGGAGCTGAAGGACATCCACAAGAAGGCGCGGACCCGCGCCTACGACAACCTCTGGCTGCGGGCCCAGGACACCGCGCACGTCCGGGCGCTGGACCTGCTGGAGAACGAGGCGGCGCACGGCAAGGACGCGACGGTCCGGGACGCGGCCAAGATGGCGCGGCCCGTCGTCGCCAGGCACCTGGACATGGTGCGCGACTGCATGATGCACTCGCCGCCGCGTCACCGCTGAGTGCCGCACCGGACACCGGCACCCCTGACGACCGCGGGGCCCGCGAGGGCGGCCCCGCGGTCGTCCGCGTTCGGCTCCTAACGCTCAGTCGACGCAGGTCACCCCGCCCATCCGGACCGCCTGCCCGTGGAAGGCGTCGTCCGGCAGCCGGCCGCTGCCGTCGGGGACGACCGGCCGGGCGGAGGTGTCGCCCGCCGGCCGCGGGGTGCGCGGGGCGGTGCCGAGGGTGACGACGACGTGCCGGGCGGGCACGGCGGAGTCCCGGACCGGGTCCGCGCCGAGCCGGGCGGCGATGTGCCGGGCGGCGGCGTCCGCGCCGTCGCCGTGCGTGACGGTCGTGGCGGTGGCGGCGGGGGCGTTGGCGATCCCGCCCGGGGTGTAGCCGAGGGCGGACAGGGCCCGGGACTCGGCCGCCGCGGCACCCGACACCCCGGAGGCGTTGCGCACCTCGACGGTCGTCGAGGACGCGTCGGCCGGGAGGGGCGGGGCGGGGGCGGCGGAGGGCTCGGGGTCGGGGGGCCGCCGGTGGTCGGTCAGGGCCCGGACGATGCTCCGGATGCGCTCGGGGTCGACGAGGTTGACGGCCTCGCCCTTGCGGCTGGCGAACCCGGCGATGGGCAGCGTGTGGAACTCGGCGTTGCCGCCGGTGAGGTTGGGAACCTGCCGGGCGAAGTCGAGCAGGTCCCACTGGTCGTCGAGGACCACGTCCTTCTTGACGACGTCGAGCAGCCCTTCGAGCTTGTCCAGGTCCCCCCAGGCGCCCTGGGAGGTGAGCTTGTGCAGGACGGAGGAGAGGAACGCCTGCTGCCGGTGGGTGCGGTCGAGGTCGCCGTTGACCAGGCCGTGCCGCTGCCGGACGAAGGCGAGCGACCGGCGGGCGTCGAGCTCCTGGCGCCCGGCCGGGAAGTCGGCGCCGGAGTAGTGGTCGTGGACGGCGTGCCGCAGGCACACCGGGATGGGCTGCAGGACCTTGGCGATGTCGTAGAAGCCGAGCAGGTTGACCTCGGCGAAGTGGTCGATGGGGACCCCGAGGAACTCCTGGACCGTCGCGAGCGTGGTCTCGCGGCCCGCCTCGCGGCTGCGGTGCTCCAGCTCGGCGCCCCGGACGCCCTCGGCGGCCAGCCGGTCCTCGGCCTCGGCCTTGGCGAGCCCGTACGCCTCCTTGATCTTGTGCTCGCCGCGTCCGCCGGGGACCGTGACGTAGTCGTCGCGCGGGATGGAGAACGCGGTGACCCGGCCACCGCCGGCCGGGATGTGCACGAGGATCAGGGTGTTGGTGTTGTAGCCGCCGATGGCGCTGGAGCCGGCGTGCAGTTCCTCCTGCACGAACTGCCGGGGCAGATCGCGGCCGTTCATGTCCTTTCGGCTGTCCAGGCCGATCAGCAGGATGTTGACGGAGTCGTCCTCCTTGCGCGGCGCCTTCTCGCGCAGGGCGTCGAGCGCCCGGGAGGTGGTGAGGCCGTCGCCGATCCAGTGGCCGGCGAGCCAGCCGGTGCCGGCGACCACCAGGACGGCGGCCGAGGCCAGGCAGACGCCGATCCGGGCGGCGTGGCCCGGACTGCGGGCGGGTCTCGCCCGGCTTTCGGTTCCCCGGTGCCCGTTCCTGCCCCCGCGGGGTTCGCGGTTGCCGCGGGGGTCGCGCATCGCCCGCCCTTCCTGCCGTGCCTTAGCCGGCGGGCGGTCATCGGCGACCCGTACCCGCCCGACCGCTCAACGAGCCAGGCGGGGGTCCGGTGACGGCCGCGCCGGGAGCGGTGTGCGTGCGGGGCGGGTGCCCGACGGGCGTCCGGCGAAAGCCTGTTCACGACGCGGGCGGGGATGAGGGCGGGGAAGGTCCGGGTTCAGAACGGCCGTCGGAGCCCCGGGCGCGCACGGCCGGCCGGTCGCGCATCCGTCCGCCGGAACGGGTGCGCGACCGGCCGGAGCCGAGGGCATCACGGTTCCGGGATCACGGGCGGGAGGAGCGGCCCCCGCCCAGGCCCCGGGGGCCCGCCGACGCGCGTCAGCCCATGGTGACGGTGCGGCTGTACGCGTGGCCTTCCGTGCTGCTGCCGCGCGAACCCCAGACGTGGATCCGGGCGTTGGTGCCCTTGCGGAAGTCGCCGCCGACCCAGGTCCAGCCCGAGTCGTCGGTGGAGCGGCTGGTGTCGTCGTAACACTTCACGCCGGACGTCATCCAGCCGCGCGTACCCTCGTGCCAGACCTCGATCTCGGCGTTGAAGCCCCAGCCCTCGGCCCGCTTGTCGTAGCAGCCGAGTCTGCCGTTGCTGCCGTGGATCTCCGCGACGCCGTAGTAGTTCTCGACGTCGGTGCTGTCCGCGGAGGCGGAGCCGGCGAGGCCGACGACCAGGGCGGCGCTGGTGAGAACGGTACCGATCAGCTTGCTGTTGAACCGGGCCACAATAACTCCTTGCGTAATTCCGTGAGACAAACGGGGCAGAGCCGTCCTACCGCGGGAAAACAACGGATGTCCCGAAAGGAACGAGCTCGCGAACTGCCGATCCACGGCCGTGGAGTGGAACGCGGTCGAGCGTAGAGAGCCCCCGGCCATCGCCACAAGAGCATCTCTCAGTCACACCAGCCCCATCCGTCAGGCGCCGAAACGGAACAAACGACGGGGAATTCCCGCCACCCCTTTTCATGTCACCGACGACTGAACCCACGGTTCCGCCCGCCCTGCCGTCCGATATGCCGAAATGCTCGACGGGGTGGGCCACTTGGGGCTCAAAACAATCGGTTGCGGGCCTGATTTCGCGGCACGTAAAGTCGCCTCGGCGGCCGGCTCCGAGAATTCCCGTAATGCCGTTATTCCCTGCGCCCTTTTTGGTGCGCGATTACCGGTGCGTCCGGTCGGGTCGCGCCGGCAGGCGTCCGCGCGCGCCCGTGCGCGTCCGTAGCGGCGGCGTCCGTCGTCGCACTGCCGCAAGTCCCCGCGTGGGCCGGGCAGTCGGCGGACGGCGTGACGACGACGCAGCCGCTGAGGCGGGGGCGGTCAGCGGCCGGTGACCCGCCCCCGGCTCGCCCCCGGTCCTAGTGGCGGCCGCCGCGGAGCTGCTCCATCTCGCGGCGGTCGCGCTTGGTCGGCCGTCCCGTGCCGCGGTCGCGTACCCCGAGCGCGGCGACCACCTCGCGCGGCGGCGCCGGCGGGCTGTTGTCGACGTAGCACTCGACGGCCACCGGGGCGCCCACCCGCTTGCGCACCAGCCGGGAGACGACGACGATCCGCTCCCGTCCGGCGTGGAAGAGCCGCACCTCGTCACCGGTCTTGAGCGGCTGTGCGGGCTTGGCTCGCTCCCCGTTGACCTTGACGTGTCCCGCGCGGCAGGCCGTGGCGGCCAGCGAGCGGGTCTTCGTGAGCCGTACCGACCAGATCCAGCTGTCGACGCGTACGGGCCCCTCGTCTCCTGCAACCATGCCCCGACTCTATGCCAGGGGCCTCCCCGGACGAACGGCCGGACCGGACGGGCGCGTCAGGCGACCACACGGGTATGTCAGGGGCACAGCGGCACCGCCGGCACCCCCCGCACCGCCAGGACCGTCAGGACCGTCAGGACCGTCAGGACCGTCAGGACCGTCAGACCGCCAGGATCGCCAGGACCGGAAAACCCGGGTGCGTCCGCGGGCGCCGGCCGGGTAGCGTGCGGGCCATGTCGAGTCCCGAGTCGGACGAGGTGGGGGCTTTCGGTCACGCCGTCAGCCCCCTGCGCCACTGATCCCACAGCCCTGCCGTCGAGCACGGTCTGTCGTCGGCCGCGTTCCGCGGCCGGACGAGTGCGCCTTCGGGGCCGGCCGCGGTGACGAGAAGCCCGTACCTCACGCCTCTCCTCGCCCCGGAGCCACTCGATGCCTCTTGCCCTCTACCTCCTCGCCGTGGCCGTCTTCGCCATGGGCACCTCGGAGTTCATGCTCGCCGGACTCCTGCCGGACCTCGCCGCGGACCTCGGCGTCACCGTCGGGACGGCGGGCACGCTCACCCCGGCGTACGCGGCCGGCATGGCCGTCGGCGCCCCGCTGACGGCGGCGCTCGCCCGTCGGCTGCCCGCCCGGGCCGGCCTGCTCGGCTTCGTCCTCCTCTTCCTGGCCGCCCACGTCGCGGGCGCAGCGGCGCCGGGCTTCCCGGTCCTGTTCGCCACCCGGGTCGCCGCCGCGCTGGCGAACGCCGGATTCCTCGCCCTGGCGCTGACGACCGCCGCCGCGCTGGTCCCGCCCGACCGGAAGGGCCGCGCGCTGGCCGTGCTGCTGTCGGGCACCACGGTGGCCACGATCGCCGGGGTCCCCGGCGGCGCGGCGCTCGGCGCGCTGCTCGGCTGGCGGGCCGTGTTCTGGACCGTCGCCGCACTCTGCCTGCCCGCGGCCGCCGGCATCCTCCGGGGGCTCCCGGCCCGCCCGGAGCGGACGGCCGGAACCGGCGGGCCGAACCTGCGGGCGGAACTCGCGCGGCTGGGAAGTCCGCGGCTGCTCCTGGTGATGCTGCTCGGCGCGCTGGTCAACGCGGCGACCTTCGCCGGCCTCACCTTCCTCGCCCCCGTCGTGACCGACACCGCCGGGCTGGGCGAGCTGTGGGTCTCCGCCGCCCTGATGCTCTTCGGCTCCGGTTCCCTCGTCGGCGTCACCGCCGCCGGACGGTGCTCCGACGGGCGGCCGGGCCTGGTCGTCGCGGTCTGCGGCCCGCCGCTGCTCGCCGGCTGGCCCGCCCTGGCCCTGCTGGCCGACCGGCCGGCCGCGCTGCTCGCCCTCGTGTTCGTCCAGGGAGCGCTGTCGTTCGCGCTGGGCAGCACCCTGATCGCGCGGGTCCTCTACGCGGCGGCGGGCGCCCCCACCATGGCCGGCTCCTACGCGACCGCCGCGCTCAACGTCGGCGCCGCCGTCGGCCCGCTCGTCGCCGCGGCCGCGCTCGGCACCCCACTCGGGAACCGCGGGCCGCTGTGGGCGAGCGGGCTCCTGGTCGCCGTCGCACTGCTGGTCGCGCTTGCCTTCCGGGGCGGGGTCACGGCCGGGCGGAGCGCCGGTGGCGGGCTCGGGTGACGCGGCGTTCGCGCCTCGCGGACCCGCCTTCCCCGCCGACCGGGCCTCGGCAGAGCCGCCCGCCGGGGTCGGAACGCCTCGTCCGGCTGGGCTGGTCAGAGGGACCAGAGGGACCAAAGGGAAGGGGCCCCGCGCCTGGGCCGGCCCGGCGGTTCCGGCAGGGCTCCGGGGGCCGTTCTGCCGCGGTCGGGCCGCCGCCGCGCAGCCGTACGGCGCGTGCCCCGGGCCGCGGTGACGGACGGCGCCGGTCCGCCGAGCGCTGACGTCACGCCGCGCGGCCGTCCGGACGGGGCGGCGGGGCAGGGGCGTCGGGCGCGTGCCGGGCCCGGCACGGTCCACCGGCCGGGGGACGGCGGGTTCCCCCGGCCGGTCCCCCGATCGGCGGATCGGGCCGCGGGCGGTCCCCGCCTAGCGTGGACGGTCCCGGTGGCACGACGGCCGGGTCCACGGCGGCGGCCGGAGGGCCCGGGCCGTCCCGCCGGAGCCGATCCCGCGAACCTCGCACGGAACGGAGAATTCCGATGCCCCTGTACCGAGCCCCCGCCGGCACCACCGGCGCCGTGCTGAAGCTCCTGGCCCGCGAGCCGGAACGCGGTGTGACCTTCCGCCGGCTGGCCGCCTCCCTGGACCTGCCGGACCGCACCCTCGGCGATCTGATCAGCGGACTGCGCGCGGAGGGGCTGGTCGAGTACGACGCCGGGTCCGGCACCTGCCGCCCCGGGGAGCCCTTCCGCTCGCCCGCCGCCCCGGCGCACGGAGCGCCGCGGGACCCCAACGACGTCCGCGCCGCCGCTCTGACCTGGGCCGACGGCCTCGCCTCGCGCACCGGTATGAGCGTCCTGCTCGCCGTGGCGCATCCTGAGGGCGCGCAGGTCGTGCACCACGTCTTCCGGCCGGACGATACGCCGCAGCGGCTGGTGACCGGGGAGGTCCTCCCGCGCGGGAGCGCCCCGGCGCGGGTGCTGGCCGGGCCGTGCGACAGCCGGCGTGGCCACTGCCCGCGGTGTGTGCATGAGCCGGGGGCCGGCCCGGATGAGGCTCGGCTGGCCGCGTGCGTTCCCTGTCCGGATGGGGTGGGGCATGTGGCGGCGCTGTGCTTGGTCGGTCCGCGGCGACTGCTCTCGCCCGCGAGCGGGACGTCCGGGCGGTACGAGGAGGCGCTGCGGGATGCTGCGCGGGCGGTGTCCGCCGGGTTGGCGGGGGCGCCGGTGCGGTGAGACCCGCCTGGTGCGGCCCGTGCTTTGGGGTGCCCCGGTCCCGCCCCTTTCCCGGATCTCCAGAGTGGTACGTCTGGAGATGATCACCCGTGGTGGCAAAGGCGCAGGTCAAGGGCACTGACAGGAATTCGCTGGTCCCTACAGAGAGTATGACGCCTCTCACCAGCACCACCCCTGCCATAGCGGCTAACCCCCTGACAGGCACCGTCTTCGAGACGACCTTGCGGGGGGTTCGCTGCATCAGGCTCTCCGTATGGACCGACGAGACGACGTCCCCGGAACGGCAGCGCGAAGCAGACGACCAGGCCGCCGCCGCCTTGAACATCGACTTCGGCACCGGCGCCACCCTCCGCGAGGCCGTTGACCTTGATGTCTCCGCTAGCACGACGTCCCCGTTCGATCGTCCGCAGCTAGGCGCGTGGCTCGCCCGACCGGACGACTTCGACGCCTTGGTGTTCTGGCGCTTCGACCGGGCCATCCGAAGCATGGGACACATGGCCAAACTGGCCGAATGGGCACAGAAGCACCAGAAAGTCTTGGTGTTCGCGGAAGGGGTCGGCGGAGGCCGACTGATCTTCGACTTCAGCAACCCCATGGACCTCATGAGCCGCCTCATGATGACGCTGTTTGCGTTCGCGGCCGAAGTCGAGACGCAATCGATCAAAGAGCGAGTGACCGGCGCCCAAGCCGCCATGCGCACCATGGCGCTCCGCTGGCGCGGCGGCGGTGCTGCCCCGTACGGCTACATGCCCATCCCCATGCCGAAGGAACACGGCGGATCGGGCTGGACGCTCGCACAGGATCCCGAGGCCGTGAAGGTCATCAAGCGCATTATCCGCATGCTCAAGAAGGGTCTGGCGCTGCACACGATCGCGCTCACCCTGAACGAGGAAGGTGTCCCCGCGCCGGCGGAGCACTGGGCACGCCTCAAGCACAAGCTCAAGCACGGCGACCAGGCCGACGAGGTGCCGATGCCCGCACGTCGGGGGAAGCACCCGAAGTTCGCGCAGTGGCAGGCACGCAGCATCGCGAAACTCCTCCGCCGGGAAACCTTGCTCGGATGGAAGATGCACGACAACAAGCCCGTTCGTGACGACAAGGGCAATCCGATCATGATCACGGAAAGCCCGATCCTCACTCGCAAGCAATTTGACGAGGTCGGCGCACTCCTCACCAAGCCTGCCGCGGACAAGCCCGAGGACAAGCCCACCGCCCCGGTCCGCAAGGATTCGTCCGCCCTGCTGCTCCGCGTCATCCACTGCGCCGGATGCGGACGACGGATGTACTACAAGAAGGGCAAGCACACCTACGAGTGCGCAAGCTTCAAGTCGGGTGAGCGCTGCCCCGCCCCGACGACCGTGGGCGCCGGATTCGTGGACGAGCACGTCACCGACGCGTTCCTGCGGCTCGTCGGACCCGTGCAGTACACCCGCACCATCACCGTCCCCGGGTACGACCCTCAGCCCGAGATAGACGCCACCACGCGGGAGTTGGAGGAGCACCAGAAGCAGCAGGGACGGCAGAAGTCGAAGGCAGCGCAGGCAGCATGGCAGCGCCACTATGACGGCCTGGACACCCGTCTCGCCGAACTGGAGTCCCGAGAGAAGGTGGAGCCCCGCACGGAGCGCATCCCGACCGGCCGCACCTACGCCGACGACTGGCACCAGGCCGACACCGCAGGACGACGAGCCATGCTCATAGAGGCAGGCGTCCGACTCGATGTCCGGCGGGGACGACGCGGCGGATGGCGCACCGTGGACGTGAAGCGCGTGGACTTCACGATCACCGGGGAACTGGCGCCCGTCGTGGAAGAAGCGGTTGCCGTCGCGGAAACCGTCCAGCGGGAGCACCAGCGGGAGCACGCTCCCGTCCCGGGTGCCCGCGCACGTCTCGCCACGGCAGCCTGACGGGCCGTCAGGGGCGTGTGAGCCCTCGGACGCCCCTTGCCCGTCCGGGGCGCTCCGGGGCCCGCACGCGGCCGTCTCGCGCCTCGGGGCCGGGGTCGGCGGGCCGGACAGCGGAGAGGGTGGTGAAGTGGTGGTTTACTAGTAGTTTTTTGAATCACATAAAAAACCTAAGAGAAAACAGACTTGGGCCTCACTTCACCACATCACCACCCGGACCACCGAGGGCACCCCTTGCAGACGGATCCGGCGGCAGCGGGCTAGGGCGCTGGGGAGCGGGAATTCCTTGGTCCCTCTTATGTAGTAGAGGCACCGACACCCGCCGCCCCTGCTGATGGCGCGGGAATTCGCTGGTCCCTCTTATGTAGTAGGAGCGGGTTACCGCGCACCCCTCACTGAGCGCTCCGGCGGTCTGAGTGCCCGACTCCTACCAAGCGTTCCCGCGCATCACGCGCCCCGCTGGTTACCGGGGTGGTCTGCCGAAGTCCGGGAGCGCGCGGGGACCGCACCGCCGACGTGTAACCCGCCTTCCGGGGCGCTACGGGGGCGTGGACGGATGCGGTCCCCTCGATGTCCGACCCGTTCGCCGGTGCGGGCCCTGAAAAAGGTCGAAGATGCCGAGCTTCATGAAGCTGCGCATCTTCGTTTCGTTGCGCGTCGTTCCTGCGGCGCTGCGAGGAGGCATCATGCGCTGTATCGACTGCACGGAGCCGGCAACCGCCCGCGGACGCTGCGAGGCTCACCACCAGGCGCACGAGGATCGTCCCGCGGTGCGGGCGCGTCGGTCTCGTGGCCGTCGTCGTGCGGCTCGTCACGACGGAGCCGCGCGGCTCCGGCGAGTGCTGGACGAGCGCGGTTCCGGTTGGTGTGCTTGGTGTCTCGGGGTGTACATGGCGTCGGGCCTTGAGGTGGATCACGTGCGTCCGCTCGCTCTCGGCGGGGACGACACGGACGGGAACGTGCACGTGTTGTGCCGAGAGTGCCACCAGCTCAAGACTGCGACGGAGTTCGGGCGCTGCGGGAAAACTCCCGCACGCTGACCTCGGCTTGCGTGAAAACTGCCGCATGCTGACCTCGGCTTGCGTGAAAACCTCTGCATGCCCCGATTTTCACGATGGTCCGATGACGACCGAGGTTCTAGCGTGCCTGCCCATGGACATCACCCCGTGGGCAGCTTCGGGCTACGGCCTCAGCGCTGCGCTTACCGCTGTGATCATTACTGCTGTCGCACATCCCGATCCGGAGGTTCGGCGACGCGCTCTTGTAACTCTGCGCGCTGTCTTCCAACGGCGTAGCTAACGCGCCCCCATGCCCCGGCTGCTACCGGCCGGGGCTTTCACGTGCCCCCCTGCCTCGGAGGTGCCCCCGTGCCGAGACGTCCCCGCCCCCCGTGCAGCATCCCGGGGTGCCCCGATCTGACGCGCGCCGGCGGACGGTGCGAGCGGCATGCTCGTGAGGCTGAGCGGCAGCGTGGTTCCACGGTTCGTGGTGGCTATGACTCGCGTTGGCAGCGCATCAGGCGCCGCTACCTGTACGCGCATCCGTGGTGCGTGATCTGCTCGCGCACGGCGACGGTCGCCGATCACTTCCCGGAGTCCCGCCGGTCCCTGGTGGCTCGTGGCGTGCCGGATCCGGACGCGTGGTCGCGTCTGCGTCCGCTGTGCTCGTCGTGCCACAACCGTGAGACGGCGCGGCTTCAACCGGGTGGTTGGGCGGCCGAAAGGATCAAGCCTCGACGGTCGTGAATGTCCGAATTGACCAGGGGGTGACCCCCTGCCTCTCCCGACGCTGATCGGCAGGGAGGGAAAAAACTCTCGTGGCGAATTAGGCCATTCTTGTGGATCTTGAAATTCCGGAAAGGTGATCACTTATGGGAATTCGGGGGGCGAAACCCAAGCCTCATATTCAGGCGGTCCGGGAGGGGACCTTTCGGCCCGACCGGAATTCCGAGGGTGCGCGCTTCGCCCCGACGGATCCGGTAGAACCGGACTGGTCGGAGCTGCTGCCGGGCGAGGCAGCCGAGGACGTTCGCGGGAAGGCTGCGGATGTCTGGGCGCGGACGATTCCCGCCCTGGTCATGTCCGCTGGTCTGACGGACGCACAGCGGGAAACCGCGATCGAGTATTGCGTAACGGTTGCGCGTCTTTGGCAGGCGGAGCGGGAGTTGAGCCGGACCGGCCTGGTAGTCGAGACGGAGCGCGGGAACGTGAAGAGTCCGTGGGTGACGATCGCGCACCAGTACCGGAGCCATTTTCGGGCGCTAACAGGGGAACTGGGGTTGAGCCCCGCATCGGCAACGCGAGTCACTCCGCCGGAGGACGGGGGCGACGATGACGACGGAGTGTTCGACTGACGATCTCCCCGTTCCTCCGGACGCGTTGCGCGACCTCGGCTTGTCCGATGCGGAGATATCCGACGCGCTAGCGTCGCGTCCGCTCGTCGTCGCGTGCCAGGCTGCGGCGGCTCCGGGCGCGTTCTTCGATACCGCGGCGGCTCGTCGCGCTGTCTCGGCGATTCAGACGTTCAAACACACTAAGGGCCGTTGGGGCTCGACGCCGTTGAAGCTCGCCCCGTGGCAAGTCGTCTGGGTCGTTGCGCCAATTTTCGGGTGGCTGTATCACGACGACGAACTAGGCCGGCCGGTCCGCGTGATCCGGTCAGCGTGGATTGAGGTACCGCGGAAGAACGGCAAAAGCACGTTGAGTTCCGGTGTCGGCCTGGTTCTGCTGCTCGCCGACCGGGAGATTGGTGCCGAGGTTTACGCGGCCGCAGGATCGCTTCCGCAGGCCGAGCGCGTCTTTGATGACGCTAAGCGCATGGCGCTCACGAGCCGGGCCGTACGCGGGCGTGTAGAGGTGCTGCGGGGCGTGATCCGTGTCCCCCGGACCGGCGGAGTTTTCCGTGCCCTGTCGAAAATCGCTGAGACGGCCCACGGACTGAACGTAAGCGGTGCGATCGTTGATGAGGTGCACGTGCACAAGCGGCGTGACCTAATTGACGCGATCGAGACCGGCACGGGTGCCCGAGATCAACCGCTGGTGCTCTTCATCACGACGGCCGATGAGGGCACCGAGGGCAGCATCTACGACGAGAAGCACACTTACACTCGCCGGATTGCTGATGGCGTCGTCCAGGATCCCGCGCACTACGGCGTGATCTGGGCGGCCGAGGAAGGCGACGACCCTTTTTCTGAGGCGACTTGGCGGAAGGCGAATCCGGGTCTTGGCACCTCCCCTTCGTTGGCGTACATGCGTCGAGAGGCGAACAAGGCCAGAAGCACACCGAGTTACTTCCCGACGTTTTGCCGTCTGTCGCTCAACCGGCGCATGCGGTCGTCGTCTCGCTGGCTTCCTCTGGACGTGTGGGACGCGAACGCCGGCCGGGTGGATGAGGAGAGGTTCCGGCGTCGGCGCGCGTGGGGTGGTGTCGACCTCTCCGCGGTTTCGGACTTGTCAGCATGGGTGCTTGCTGTTGAATCGCGACAACCGGGCGTGGAACTTGAGTTGATCAGCCGGTTTTGGCTTCCCGAGGAACGGGCGGACGAACTAGAGCAGCAACTCATGGTGCCGCTTCGGCAGTGGGCGCGGGACGGGTTGCTGACCCTGACGGAAGGCGACGCGATCGACTACGGGGCGATAGAACGGCAGGTGATCGCGGACTGTCGCCGGCTGGACGTGCAACGGGTCAGCTACGACCGCATGTTTGCCGGACAGCTTGTCCAACGGGTCGAAGCGAAAACCCGCGGCGTGGACGTTGTGCCGGTCGCACAGACCTATCTCGGGATGTCTCCGGGCTGCAAGGAATTGGAGCGACTCTTGCGGGAGGGGCGGATTCGACACGGCGGGAACCCACTCCTGCGCTGGAACGCCTCAGTTGTTGAGGTGTACCGAGACGGAAACGACAACCTTCGCCCGGTGAAGCCCGACAGAGACAAGGCGTCGGCGCGTATCGACGGAATTGCCGCTGCGGTGATGGCCCTTGACGGGTACGTCCGTCGGCCGATTAGGCGCCCTCGGGCAGCGAGTGCGTAGGAGGGAGTCTAATGGAATCGCCGATAGAGATGACGGCACGGCTGTACGGCAAGCTGATGCGCCGGAAGCACGCGGCTAAGAAGTGGGCGGATGCGTACGAGGGGAAGCGGCCCCTGTTGTTCGCGTCGCCTGAATTTACGGCGCAGACCGGCGGGTTGTTCGAAGAGTTTTCCGACAACTGGTGCGCCACGGTTCCGGACGCGACGGTAGAGAGGCTGATGCCGCTTGGTTTCCGTCTTGAGGACGGCACGCTGGACCAGGCGGCCGGCCGGGCGTGGCGACGGTCAGAGTGCGATGTGGAAATCGGTCTCGCGCTGTTGGACGCGCTGATTACCGGGCGGGCGTACGCGCTTGTGTGGAATCCCGGTGGGAGCGGCACCGAGATCACCTTTGAGCACGCGTCCAGCGCCGTTGTGGAGTACGTGCCGGGCCGTCGCCGAGTGCGCGCGGCGGGACTCAAAGTGTGGGCCGACCGGTACGCGCATCGGGAGTTCGCGACACTGTTCACGCCGAACACGGTCTACCGGTGGGAACGTCGGTCCCGTGAGGGTGGGCAGTGGTCGGAGCGTGTGACCGGTCTCCGCCCCTCGGAGTCCGCGCACATTCCGAATCCGATCGGGTCTGTTCCGCTGGTCGAACTCCCCAACCGCTCCAAGCTTCACGGCCCGCCGAGGTCTGAAATTGCGTCCGTCGTCCCGCTACAGGACGCGGTGAATACTCTGTGGGCGCATCTGTTGACGGCAAGCGACAGTATGGCGCTTCCTGCGCGTGTCATCACCGGAATGGATCGTCCCGTCCGTGAGATCGTGGATCCGGAGACCGGGGAAGTGGTCGGCGAAGAAGATTTGCCGCTGGATAAGTTCCGGTCGGACCGTCTGCTGTGGCTTGAGAAAGAGGGCGCGCGCATAGCGGAGTTCTCGGCCGCGAATCTCGAAAACTACATGAAGGTGATCGCTACGGCGGTCGACCACATCGCGGCGCAGACGCGCACCCCACCTCATTATCTGGTGGGACAGATGGTAAACGTGAGCGCGGATGCGCTTGCCGCATCCGAGGCCGGTCTAGTCGCCAAAGTGACGGAGCGGCAACGGCACTTCGGTGCGGCACTCCGGGAGGTTATGCGGCTGGAAGCGCTTGCAGCCGGCGAGACCGGCCGGGCGGAAGCGCTGTCGCTCGGGTCGGTGGTGTGGAGGGATCCCCAGTTCCGCAGCGATTCCCAATACAGCGACGCGCTAGTGAAGTTGAAGGCGATCGGGGTTCCTGATGAAGCGCTGTGGGAGCGCATTCCGGGCGTTACCCCGGATGAAATCGAGCGGTGGAAGACGATGCGCACCGACGCCGCGGGCGCGATCCTCGGCGGGACCGTCGCGGACCTGTTCGGGCCGAAACCGATGCCGAGCGACCAGGGCGACGACGCGACGACCGACGAGATGCCGGGCGCCGCGTAGTGGCGGGTGCCGAAGCGCTTGCCGACGCGCGGTATCGGCAGGTGCAGGCGACGGCTCGGAGCGTCGTTGAAGCGGTACAGGGCCTCTGGCGGGACGTCCCGCCGGACCGGATCCTCTCCGCGATGCAAGGGGACGTCGGACAGCAGATCCTCCGCGCGGTCGTCGCCGGACAGCTCTCCGCGGCGCAAGGGGCGCAGCAGTTCGTGACGGGCGCCGTGCTGGCGCAGGGTGCGGCGGCGGCTCCGGCCGGCGCGGTGGATGCGCGCGCCCTGGTCGGTGTCGCGTCGGATGGGCGTCCGCTTGCGTCGTTGCTGTTCAACCCGGCGATTACGACGGCGCAGAGTCTCGCGGTCGGGGAGACGGCCGAGGTAGCGGCAGCGCGGGGGGGTGGCGCAGATGTCCATGATGGTGGCGACACAGATCACGGACACGGCTCGTGCTGCCACTCAGGTGGCCATGACGGCGGAGCGATCATGCGTGGCGTACGTGCGCGTCGTGCACCTTCCGGCGTGTGCGCGCTGTCTGATCCTCTCGGGTCGGCAGTACAGCCACAGCACGGGCTTCCAGCGGCACCCGCGGTGCGATTGCGGCATGCGGCCGATGGCAGATAGGGACTGGAAGGCGACCCGGACGCCTGAGGACATGCTGCGGGAGATGACGCCGGAGCAGCAGCGGCGGGCCCTCGGCGCGGCAGGGGTTGAGGCTCTGGAGCGGGGGGCGGACCTCGGGCAGATCGTGAACGCTCGCCGTGGCCTCTCGACGGCAACGACCGGTCGCGGGCCGGTACAGGTCACGACGGAGGGGACGACGCGGCGCGGCATCGGCGGGCGGGCCCTGGACGCCGGTTTCGGCAAGGCGGAGGGCGGCGGGCGGTACGAGCGGGCCCGTGAGGCGCGCCTGATGCCCGAGGCAGTGCTGAGGCTCGCTGGCGACGACCGGGAACGGCAGATAGCGCTACTGCGGAAGCACGGATACATCACCTAGGAGGAACGGATGGACGACACGACGAGCACCGTTTCGGCGGACGAGCCGACGGGCGATGACCAGGAGGTGCCCGGCACGGAGAACCAGGGCGAACGCACGGCGCCCGAGGGCGAGCAGGCCCCGGCCGGCGAGACCGACGGGCACCAGGACGACGACCAGGCCGACGCGGAGACGGAGCGCGCGGCGCGGGAGGCTGCTGAGTCGCGGGTCGTCGAGCTTGAGGCGGAGGTATCGCGGCTCCGGCGCGCGAACGCTGCGGTGAAGGGCGTGGACGTGGATGCGCTGCGGGACGAAGTGCGCGCGGAGTTCACGCAGCAGCTCGTTCGCGCCGAGGTGCGCGCGGCTGCCGCTGGTCGGCTCCGCGATCCGGCGGATGCTCTGGCCCTTGTCGACACCGCGGGGCTCGTCGCCGAAGACGGGACCGTCAAGGCGGACGCCGTGGCCGATGCCGTGGCCCAGCTCGTCAAGGACAAGCCGTACCTTGCTGCCGACGGAGCGCCCGCGCAGCCGGCGGGTTGGGGTGACGTCGGGGCGGGCCCGCGGGGCTCGTCGGCGGAACCTGAGCCGGGTACGCCGCTGGACAGGCTGCGGCGCGCATACAACAGCTAGCACAAACGATCCGATCCGTAGGCAGGGGTTCACTTTTTCGGTGGCCCCTTTTTTCATGCCAAAAATCAGGGAGTTTTCATGGCGCTTACTCTGCCCGAGGCTGCAAAGCTGAGCACGACTGATCTTCAGCGCGGCGTAGTCGAGACGTTCATTCAAGAGTCTCCGATTCTTGACCGGCTTCCGCTCATGCAGGTCGAGGGGAACGCGTACGGCTACAACGAAGAGGCGACGCTCCCGGGTGTTGAGTTCCGGGCGGTAAACGAGTCTTACGCCGAGTCCACCGGCACCGTGAATCAGAAGACAGAGAACCTGGTAATTCTGGGTGGTGACGCGGACGTTGACCGGTTTATCGTCAAGACCCGCGGAAATCTGAACGACCAGCGCGCTATTCAGACGCGCATGAAGGTCAAGGCTGCCGCGTACAAGTTCCAGGACACCTTCTTTAACGGTGACATCGCGACGAACCCCAAGTCGTTTGACGGTCTGCGCAAGCGCCTGACGGGTGCCCAGGTGATGTCGGCGGGCACCAATGGCACTCCCATCGTCGGCGACGGAGTCAAGGACCCGCACGCCTTTTTTGACCTTCTGGACGCACTGATCGGGCAGGTCAGGGGCCTGAACGCGTCCAACGGCGCTCTGTACGCGAACCGCGCTGTGATCGCCCGGATTAAGTCCGCCGGACGCCGGATCGGCGGGTACGAGATGGTCAAGGAATCTCTGACTCAGAAGACGGTGGCGACCTACAACGGGATTCCGATCCTGGACCCTGGGCAGAACGCTGCCGGTGCGGACATCCTGCCGCAGACGGAGACGCAGGGAACCGCTTCCGATGCGTCGTCCATCTACGCTGTGCGCTTCGGTTCCGATGAGGGCGACCAGGCGGTTACCGGCCTTACCAACGGCGGCATCATGGTCGATGACCTCGGACAGCTTGAGTCCAAGCCGGCTTATCGGACCCGGATCGAATTCTATTGCGGTCTCGCGGTTTTCGGCGGTAGGGCTGCTGCGCGCCTGACCGGCGTTCTCGCGAAGTAGAAGCGGAATGCCGCCCCGTAAGAGGGCGCCCGTTCCTCGGCTTCCGCACACAGACGCGTGCGTCACCCGCTCTCGGGTTGAGACCTTTCGGGTTGTCGACTCTGCGGGTGACGTGCGCGTCCTGTCGCGGTGCCAAGAATGCGGCGCTCAAACAGTGAAGTAGAGGGGGTGTCGAATGGTTCTTCCCCCGTTGGCGACGGTCGATGAACTTGCGGCGTGGATGCAGCGTGACCCCGCCGAGCTTCCATCGTCTGCCCCGATGGCGCTGGACACCGCGAGCGCGATCGTCCGCGCCGAGGCAAGGCAGAGCTTCACGCGTCGGCATACGACCGTGGCCCTGTACCCGCGGGCCGGGTGGGCGACGCTGCCGCAGCGACCCGTGATCACCGTGGACGCGGTGCGCGCCGGATCGGTGCTGGATCCGGTGTCCGGCTGGACGCTGGTCCGGGACCGGATCCGTCTGCCCCGGTCGGTCGGCGGGCCGGTCGTCGTCACCTACACGCACGGGTACGCGACCGTGCCGCCGGATGTGCGCGCGGTCGTGCTCACGCTCGCCGGCCGGGTGCTGAACAACCCTGCGGACCTCCGACAGGAGACCGTGGGCGGGGTGTCGGTCACCTACGCGTCCGAGACGATCGGCGCGTCCCTCGCCCCCGCGGACCGGGATCTTCTCGCGCGGTACCGGCGGGTGGCGGCGGTGGTGAGGCTCAAATGATCCACTACGCACAGACGGTCGTCGTCGTCCGCGCCCCCTTAGTGACCGACCCCTACGGGAACGCCGTGCGGGACTGGAGCGCAGCGACCAGGGCGACCGTCCGCCGGGTGTCCGTACAGCCGGACGTGAGCACCGAGGCGACCGGGGACCGTCACGTCGTCACGACGGGGCTCCGGCTCATCACCCGCCGCGGAGCCGACATCGACCTGACGTCGGCGGATCGGGTGGAGTACGGCGGGCGCGTCCTGGAGGTGGACGGGGATGTCGCGCGTCCCGTCCTCGGCGGCCGGCTACACCATGCCGAAGCGCGTCTCAAGGAGGTGCGCGGGTGAGCGCGCGGTTCGTACCGAACCGGCCCGGGATCAACTCCCTCATGAAGACGCCTGAGACGGGCGCCGAGGTGCGCCGGATCGCGCGCCGAATCTCCGTCGCGGCGGCGGGGGCCGATGGCGATTTCCGTACGGACGCTGCTCTCGGTGCGATGCGATGGCGGGCCGCTGTGATCGGCAACTACAACTGGCCGAAGTCCGGGGGGCTCCGCGGTTCTCGCCGTGCCCTGCTGTCCGCCCTGGACGGGGGCGGGGAATGAGCCGCCCGATCGTCGTCATGCCGGACGCCGTAGCCGTTGCCGTTCGGTATCTCCGGCAGGCTCTCGCCGACGCGGGGAGGCCGGCCCCGGTCGTCTCCCGGGTCCCTTCTCCGCGCCCCGCGTCTTTCGTCCGGGTGGAACGCCTCGGCGGACTCCGACAAACCCCGGTGTCGGACCGGCCTCGGCTCGACATCGAATGCTGGGCGCCTACCGAGTACGACGCGCACGAGCTGTGCGCGCTCTCCCGCGCCCTGGTCGCCGTCATGCCCGGGGTTCGCGGTGGCGTGACCGTCTACCGGGTGACGGAGGTGGCGGGACCGCAGTGGCTACCGGACGCCGCTTCGTCAACTCCCCGATTCAGCTTCGCGGTTGAGATTCATATGCGCGGGCGGCCCCTGTAGCGGCCCCGCGCACACCACCATCAGCATCACAACAGGGGGACACCTATGCCTCTGAACGCTAGCGCTGTGCGCGTCGGCATAACCGGCGCCGCGTACGTCGCACCGAAGGGAACTACTGCACCGACCGACGCAACGAGCACATGGCCGGCTGCTGCTACGGATATCGGCTGGATATCCGAGGACGGCATTACGGAGTCGAATTCCACGGACACTTCAGAGATCAAGGGGTGGCAAGGCGGACAGACCGTCCGCAAGGTGATCAGCTCGTCCGAGATGACGTTCAAGTTCACAGCGATTGAGACGAGCCGGGCCGTCCTGGAGCTGTACCACAAGGGCGCCAAGATGACGACGACCAACGGCAAGAGTGTGCTTGCCATCAAGGCTCCGACAACCGACCGCCGTCTTTTCGGCTTCGACGTCATCGACGGCTCCAGTCACGTCCGCATCGTGATCCCGGACGGTGAGGTTACCGAAACCGGGGACGTCACCTATAAGGCCGACGAAGCCGTCTCTTACGAGATCACTGTGACCGGCTACCCGGGCGCTGACGGCACCGTTGCCTACAAGTACAGCGATGATCCGGCGTGGGCCGCTGAGCCGCCCAAGACTCCGTAAGAGAAACGTTTTTTCAACTTCGTGGAATTGAGGGCAGATGAGCACTCCGTTTGATCTCGACGTCTGGGTGAAGGAAACCCGCAAGGAGCCTTTTCGATTCACCCTTGCAGGCCAGATTTTCACCATGCCTCCGGCCGGCGAGCTGGACAAGTCGATTCTCTCTACAGTCAACGTCGCGGACCCTTCGCCGCTGGACATCGAACGCCTGCTCCGCGCCGGTCTCGGCGACCAGTGGGCCGTCTTCGACAAGACGCCGGCGCCGCTCGCCGCACTCGGCGAACTCTTCCGTCAGTGGCAGCGCCATGAGGGCATTACGCCGGGGGAAGCGCGAGCCTCTACCGACTCCTAGAGGAGCACGGGGAGGCGATTGAGGCGGACCTACAGCGGTACTACGGGCTGGATATCCGGGACTTGTTCCGGCCGGAGTCGGGATTGACGGCTCGTCGGCTCCGCGCCCTGGTCGTGAACTTGCCGTCAGACTCCGCGCTTGCCCGGACGATGGCGGGCGCGGATGCCGGATGGACGCTGGAGACCCACCTACTCGCGGCGGTGCATGACCGGTTGGCTGAGGCGAATTGGCAGCGGGGCAACGCAGGATCGAAAACACCTTCTCGCCGACCGTCGCCGATTCCGCGGCCGGGCGTACGGCAGGGGCGCGTCGGAGGGACAGCGCGGAACCCGCGGGAAGTGGCTGAGTATCTGTCCCGCTTTCAGCCGGCCGAGGGGGTGAACCGCGATGGCGGTTGAAGTCGGTGTTGCCTATGTATCGATCGTTCCGGAAGTCCAAGGTTTCGCGGCACAACTCCGGCAGCACGTCACCGGACCGTCGCAGACAGCGGGGCAGCAAGGCGGACAGCAAGCAGGCGAAGGATTCACCAGCAAAATGGGAGGAATCCTCAAGGGCGGGCTTGCCGGTATCGGTCTTGCTGCTGCCGGTTTGCTCACAAAGGGGTTCCTGGGCGCTCTTGACCAGGGCGCCATCAACGGAAAGCTACAGGCTCAACTCGGTGCCACTCCGGCCGAAGCGTCCCGGTATGGCAAAGTCGCGGGCCAGGTGTACGCCCGGGGCGTTACCGATTCTGTTGAGGAAGCAGCGCAGAGCATATCCGGCGTGATGCGCGCTGGAATTCTCCCGCCTGATGCAACGAATGCGCAGATTGAATCGATCACTTCCAAGGTCACGGACCTTGGAAAAACGTTCGAGCTGGACATCGGCCAGACCAGTAACGCAGTCGGGCAGATGATCAAAACTGGGCTTGCCAAAGACGGCACGGAGTCCCTTGATCTGCTGACAGCCGCTATGCAAAAAATGGGTCCGCGGGCCGATGACATGGCGGACACGGTCAACGAATACAGCACCAAATTCCGTGACCTCGGACTGTCGGGCGCCGAAGCTTTCGGACTTATGGCACAGGGCATGAAAGCGGGCGCCCGTGACACCGACACCATGGCCGACGCGCTCAAGGAATTTCAAATCCGGGCGACGGACGGCAATAAATCCAGCATTGAAGCGTACCAGGCCCTCGGGTTCAACGCCGAGGAAATGACAAGGAAAGTCGCAGGCGGCGGGAAGGGTGCCCGCGAGGGACTGCAACAGGTTCTTGATGGCATCAAGGGAATAAAAGACCCGGCGGAGCAATCCAAAGTCGCCGTGGGTCTTTTCGGTACTAAAGCTGAAGACCTCGGAAAAGCCCTGCTCGCCATGGATCCGAAAACGGCTGTGCAGGCACTCGGAGATACCGCCGGAGCGGCCGACCGGATGGGCGAAGCGCTGCATTCTGGGCCGATGGCAAGGATTCAGCAGCTCAAGCGCACCGTGGAAGTCGGTCTGACGAATTTCTTCGGCGGTACGGTGATTCCTGCGCTGATGAGTTTCGGGCGCTTCATGGCCGATACATTCGGGCCCGTCTTCAGCACGGCCAAGGATCTCGTGGGCGGATTCCTGTCGTCTTTCTCTTCCGGGGGTGGCGGCGCCTCTGTCGCCATCTTCGGGGAGACGCTGCGCACCCTCGGCGGGACCCTGCGGGACGCTCTGCTGCCGGGCCTTCAGGGGCTCGTCACTTTGGCTCGGGATACGCTTTGGCCCGCTCTACAGGGGCTAGGGCAAGTTTTCGTGACTCAGCTCGTCCCGGCTTTCATGACGCTGTACTCCGCCGTCTACAGCGCCGTAGTTCCTGTTCTCTCGTCGCTAGGCCGAATCATGCTTGAGGTGGTTTGGCCGGCAGTGATGCGAATATGGTCCGCGATCCTCACCAACTTGCAACCCGTATTCGCCTCGCTGTCTACCTTCATATCGGATCGGGTTGCCCCCGCAGTGCAGATGATCGGCGATAAACTCCGCGCTCTGGTCGACAAGTGCCGACCCCTTATCGACGTGATCGCGACCGTGGCGTCATGGCTCGGACAGTTCGCCGCGAAGATCCTCGGATTTGTGATCCCGATCGTGATACAGCTCGCCGGTCCGATTTTCTCGTTCCTTATCTCCGCGATCGGCACTGTCATCGGGTGGATAGGCAACGTGATTGGATTTCTTGGGTCCCTGGGGTCCGCGTTCATCGGAGCCATCAAATGGGTGGTCGAGTTCAGTCGTAGGGCTGTTGAGAAAATGGGTGAATTCCTCGGTTGGATGCGTGGTCTTCCCGGCCGGATCCGTGACGGTCTTGGCGATTTCGGGTGGCTGCTCGTCGGCAAAGGGCAGGACCTCGTGCGCGGCATCTGGAACGGCGTCAAAAGCATGGGGAACTGGCTCAAGAACACGCTAATCAACTGGGCGACCAGCGTTATTCCGGGCCCCATCGCGAAAGCCCTCGGGATCCGGTCTCCCTCACGTGTTCTCGCCGATCGGGTCGGGCGTTGGATTCCCGCGGGTGTCGTCGCCGGTATCGATGCCGAACAGTCCACGCTTGATGCCCGACTTCGCGCCATGGTGACCGTGCCGGACATCGGGACTCCCGCGCCGGCCGGAGCCGTCCCCCTGCCCCGCGCGGGTGCCGTTCAGGTGCCGGGGCTCGCCGAGCTGCTGCGCGCCCTGGACGCCGACCGGGGACGGGAAATCGTCGTCCGCGTCGGCGAACAGGAAATCGCTCGCGCCGTCGAGGCGGGGCAACGCCAACTTGCCAGGAGGTGAACGGAAGGTGGGCATGTGGATCGGCCGTCCCGGGGCCATGCGGGAAATCACGGACGGGGCGACGAGCTACGACCGGTCGCCGGAGATCAGCACAACGGAGTTCCGGGCGCTGTCCGGCGCGGTGACGACGTGGACGGCCCCCGTGCTGCCCCGCCGGCTCAAGATCCAGTGGGAAGCACTGGAGCGGCCGGACTACGAAGTCCTTGACCGCCTGGTGCGCCGTCTCGACGGCCCCGGGCCGGTCGCGGTAATCGACCCGCTGACACGGAATCTGCTCGGCGGGGCGCAGAGCGCGGGGACCGGGTCTCTGTCGGCGTGGTCGGGCAACGCCAAAGAGATGACCCTGTACGGCGGGGCAGCGCCCTCCGACCCGGTCACGGTGTCCGTGGACACGCTGCCGTCAAATGGCCTGTCAGACCTGAACTGGATCGGCTCCGGGTGGCCGTACGTTCCCGTGACACCGGGGATGACGGTCACCTGGTGGGTACCCGGTCTTATTGCCGCGGGGGCCGGGATCGCGCGTCTGTGCCTTTTCTGGCACGACCGCGCGACCGGGTACGTGAGTGGTCAAGTCGGGCCCCCTGAAAGGCCGTTGGTGGGCGCCGTGCCGACGCGTGGAGCATTCGTCCGCCCTGCCGTCCGTTTCAACAAGACGGGCGTGTGGGAAATGGGATTCTCGGCGCTCACGGTCGGCGATACGTCGGCGGCCCTACTCGCCGGAGACCGACCCTACGGAGAGGGGACACCGCCTTACAGCGTCACTGGCTACTCGCACGCCGCGACGGCCGGCGACGGCCGATACCGGGACGTCTCCCTAGACCTGGTGGAGGTGACCAGTGCGGCCGGGTGATAAGTCGCTGACGGACGCGCTGTCCGAGGGCGCCCGCACGGGCACACATTCGACGCGTCTCGGCGGGCGGGAGATGGCCGGACAGGTCGAGTCGTGGACGCTGGATCGGTCATACGGGACCGACCTCCCGGACGCCATGAGGGCTTTCTCCGGCTCGTCCTCGGCGCAGCTCGATCTGACGCTCGTCGGCACCGGTGGCGCGTCGGCTCCGGCGCTCTACGGCCCGTGGGCGCCGAGGGTGACGGGAGACGTCGTACGACCAGGGCAGTCGGTCACGCACGGGTGGGGAGTCGGCTCGTCCGTCCTGCCGGCGTTCCGCGGGTCGGTGCGCTCCCGGTCGGCAGCATCCGGCACGGACACGGTGCGGGTCACCGCGCTGGACGGCGCGGAGAGGTTGCGCGGACCGGCGCGACTCCCTCGGCCGAGCGGAGGTATCGACCCCAGCACCCCCTATGGTCCCGATACGAATTGGGTGGCAAGCTCCGAATGGTGCGTGGACCACCTTTTGCGTAACGCTGGGATTCACACCTGTCCGCCTCCGCGAGACGGGTGCATTCTTTATGCTTCCATGCACGGTGGCGCCGCTGCCGATATCGGGTATCTGCTGGGCCTCGGCGGGGATTGGTCGCACTGGGCACGGCGTGATGCGCCGTGGGAATGCGCCGTCACGGGTGCGTCGGATGGCACCACGTGGGCGAAATATTCGCCCGAGAAGCGTACGGTTACCCGCACTAATGGCGGGCTGTGGGTCGAAGCATGGGTGGATAATACGGATTTCAACCCCGCCGAGGACGGGACTTTTTCATTCACCCTTTCTTGGGTCTCGGCGGGCGGGAAGGTGCATTCCGTCACCATCGGGTTGGACTTCCATACCGGATCGATCACATATTCGATTCGGCAGGTCAATCCGCCTGTCGAGACTTCGCCGCTCGTGACGACTATCCCCGATATTGCAGGCTACGCCGGACGGTGGCATCTCGGATTTTGGGTGGCGGTGTCCGCATCAGGGGTTGTGACGGTCTCTGGCCATGTCCTGTCAAAATATAAGCAATGGGCAATCACAGAAGGTGACCTGCCCGGCATCACCCTGCCTCCTGGCTGCCTGGGTGATCTGACTGTGCGCCTCGGAGCCATTCGAGCAGAGGCAGTGCAACTGTCGAGACTGCGGGAAAAACCGCCCACAGACGAGGACCGCATGCAGCAAGGGAAGTGGCGGAAAGGCGCGACGCTGGACGCTCCGACGGCCCCTCTTCGGATGATCCCTGCGGTATCAGGCAGTGCGTGGGACGCCATCACGGAAATAGCGAGAGCCACTCTCTCGACGTGTGAATTCGACAGTGCGGGAATCTTTCGATGGCGCGGTCCGGGGAGATGGCAGACGACACCGGACGCCCCGGACCTCACCCTCACTTCCCGCCGAGATATCGCCTCTGTCACGGCCACTGAGGAAATAGACGCATGCCGTAATCGCATCGGCGTCAAATGGCAGAGCTGGCAAGGAGTCAAGTCAAAAAATGACAGCCTCCGCGTCATCAATACATACAGATTCGCCCCCGGGGAGCCAGGCTTGCGCATTGTCTGGCCGATTGGTGGTGACGATCTGGACATAGTGCCACCCGTCACGGCTGGCACAGTAACGGCGAATACTATTCGTTTCGTCACGCAGGACGGAAATCCGGTATTCGGTGCCATGGAGGTGAGTGCAACACGCGTCGGCGGGAAGATCTACGTACGAATGGATAACGTCAGCGACAAGACGGTATGGCTGTGGCCCCCTAAAACAGGAGACGCAACCATCGAATTCAGCACTCCGCACATTGACTCTGCCGTCTCGCCGTCCGACATCGAAACCACGGACGAGGACGACGAAAGCCAACGCGCCTACGGCGTTCAAGATTTCGTCCACGACCCGCGAGGCTGGATTCAGGACGATGCGAGTGCCGCGACCCTTGCCAGCGCGATTCGCTCGGCCGGCGCATGGCCCGTACCCCTGCTGTCCGATATCGAAATCCTCGCGGACCCGCGGATTGAGCTAGGGGACGTCGTTCGGATCCAGGATGCGACGGGGGCCGCTCTCGACACGCTTGCGTGGGTGATCGGCATCAAAACGTCGGCGGACGGTGGGGGTGCCGTGAAACAGACGCTCACGCTCCGCGGGACGACCGTCAACGGACGGCCGGCGGATGCAGGGCTTACCCCCGATCCGCCCATCGAACCGACCACCAAGAATCTGTGAGGAGGTGGAAATGGGAGACGAGGATCACGAGCCTCTTGGCGTCCGCATCGGCGCGCGGGAGATCTATGACGAAGTCGTTGCCCTCCGCACGGAGATGCGGACCATGGGCCAGGAAAGTGATGCGGTACGCGGCGAACTGGCCGACCATGAGGACCGTATCCGTTCCCTGGAGCGGTGGCGGTACGCGCTGCCGATATCCCTCCTGACAGCCGTAGTTGGCGCCGTCGTGGCAGTCGTGCAGAGCACCGGCAAGGCATAAGAGCAGAGACCGAAGCAGCCCCGTGCGGGATCGTCCGGCGGGGCTTTCGCATGCCCAAAAGAGGGGGACGAGTGGGGACCGTAGACGCGATGATTGCCGCCGCCGAGGCGGACGTTGGCTACAAGGAGGGGCCCGGGAACGACACAAAGCACGGCCGATGGTACGGAATGCCCAACGAGCCCTGGTGCGACATGGCCGTGAGCAAGTGGGCGGCGGACAGTGGGAACGCGGATGTAGTCGGCAAGTTCGCCTACTGCCCGGAGCACGTGAATTGGTTCCGCGCCCGCGGACAGTGGATCGGTAAGAACGCCCCCGCACGCCGCGGAGACGTCGTCTTCTATTCCTGGGACGGGGGCCCGCTCGCCGACCACGTGGGTCTTGTCGTCGGGGACAGCGACCCGGGCGACGACATAGAAACGATCGAGGGAAACACGTCCTCGGGCAGCAGCGGCAGCCAGGGGAACGGCGACGGGTGCTATCGGCGCACCCGGTCGCGCGCGTACGTCCTCGGTTTCGGTCGCCCCGCCTATGCCGGCTCCGGCCCGTCGCGTTCGCGGGTCACCATCGGCGGACTTTCCTACGGTTACGGCGCCCACGGTGACCACGTGACCCGTGTCGGTCGCGCCCTGGTCGCCCGTGGGTTCGGCTCGCACTACACCGAGGGACCCGGGCCGGACTGGTCGGATGCCGACACCGCCAGTTACGCCGCATTTCAGCGGAGTTTGGGTTACCGCGGTGCCGACGCGGACGGCATCCCGGGCCCGGACAGCCTTACCGCGCTGCTGGGGGAGATTCCCGGCTCGAACACAACGGAGGACGACGACATGCCCATCAGCATCGGCGAGTACAACGGGACGGAGCACCAGCTCCCGCGCGACCAGTGGGTGACCGTGGACGTGAAGGGCGTGGACCTGGTGAAGAACGCGAGCGCCTACAACGCGACGGTCTACCTGACGCTGTACGCCCCGGCCGGCGCAACGGTCCAGGGCAGGTGGTACCACCAGCGGAAGGACGGGTCCCGCTGGGACGGCCCGATCGTGGAGAGGCTGATGACCACGGGTTCGTCGTTCGTGGACTTCACGCACCAGGGCTCCATCAGCGACGGCGAGACCGCGCGCTTCGAGGTGACGTACGGAAGCGTCCCGAACGGCGACTCCCGTCCTGCTGCGATCACTGCGGCACGGGTCCGCGGCGTGTACTGGAAGGCGGACCAGTGATGATCACCTTCCTGCGCACCCATCCGGCTCGTATATACGCGGTGCTCGTCGCGACCGTCGCACTGGTTGTCCACTACGTGCCTGATCTCCCGGACGCGCTGATCCTCGCGGTGGCTGCTGCCGTCCTCGGTGTGGGCGAGACCGTGCAGCGTACCGAGGACGGGAAGACCCGCGCGGCCGGCATCGACGACCAGGGCGTGACGGACAGCCCGTTTGAGGTGGGCGAGTGACAGCGACCTACCGGCACATCGCCCTCATGGGGCAGGCACGGGCCGGTAAGGACACCATCGGCGCACGGCTCGTCCTACGGCACGGTTTCGTCCGCGCGGCGTTCGCGGATCCGCTTCGGTCCATGGCGCTGGCTGTGGACCCGGTGATCGGCGCGGAGCCGACTCCCCTCGGCGCACTGCCCATCAGGCTGTCCGACGCGATCCGTCGGCACGGATGGGAGGAAGCGAAGCAGCAGCCCGAGGTACGGCGGACACTACAACGTCTCGGCGAAGCAGTGCGCGGACTGGATCAGGCTTCCTGGCTCCGCCTAGTGCTGGACAAGGTGCGCGTGGCGGACCGCTGGGACCTCCCTGTTGTCGTCACGGACGTCCGGCACCTCAACGAGGCTGAGGCACTGCGGCGCCGCGGCTTCTTGCTCGTCCGCGTCGTGCGCCCTGGTGGTGCCGGAGCCGGCGGAGCGGCGGAGCGGACGCACGTCTCTGAGACGGCTCTGAGCGGCTATCCGGCGGACGTGACGATCACCAACGCGGGCACGCTCGCGGACCTGTACGACCAGGCCGACGGGCTCGTCGTACCGCGCTAATCAGCGGGTGGTGAGGGTGGCAGAAGAGGGACCAACTTCCTTATCTCCTGCCGCCCTCCCAACGACCAACAAACTAGGGGGACTTATGCCCGGACCCGTTCGGACGATCAAGAGGGGCGGCGCCCGTTTCTACGTTTCGCCGGAGACCGCGGAAAAGGTGCCTGGTGTCACCAGCATCGTAAGTATGCTGCCCAAGCCTTATTTGACTTTTTGGGCTGCTCGGATGACCGCGGAGACGGCCGTCGAAAATCTCGACGCGGTCAAGTCGATCGCTGCGCGGGATCCCGCCGGCGCGATCGACTACCTGCGGAACTCTCACACTCGGTACACCAAGCTGCGGGCCCGCGTCGGCTCCGACGCGCATGATCTTTTCGAGCGCATGATCCGCCTTGAGGAAATCCCGCGTGTCCACCCCGACTTGGAGCCGTACCGACTCGGCTTCGCCGAGTTCCTTACCGCCGTCCGGCCCGAACTGGTGCGCGCGGAAGATGTCGCATGGTCGGACGAGCACGGGTACGCGGGGAGTTTTGACGCGATCGTCCGTGTGCGTCTTGGAGAGGACGGCCGTCCCGACCACGAGCATGGCGAGTGGCGCACACTGCTGGTGGACTGGAAAACTTCGAAGTCTGCTTACCCGGATGTCGCCCTACAGCTTGCGGCGTACGCGCACGCGGACCGCGTGATTTCACCTGAGGGTGTTTCGGAACTGATGCCGGAAATCGACGGTGCGGCGGTTTTGCACATCACCCCGGAGGGGTGGGTTTTCAAGCCCGTGCGCGTCGATGAGGAAATCTTCAACGTGTTTCTCACCTTGCGCCACGTTTTCCAGTGGGACCGCGAGATCAGCAAGACTGTTTTCGGTCGGCCGATTGCTGAGAGCGTGCGCCGACTGATAACGGGGACGCAGCGCCGCGCAGCCTGAGTAACGCCGCAGACCAGGGTGGGTCCAATCCCGGACCTACCCTTTTTTCATGCCCAAAACCAGGGGGTTTTGTGTCACTTCGAATTTTCGAGACCGACCCGGCTGCAATGCCGCGGACAACGTTCTCTGACGACACCGTGGGCCGTTTTCACGGCGGTAAGGCGGAGAACGGTATTCCGGTCGCTCTTTCTGAGTGGCGCGTCACGACCGGAGATCCGGACGTTGCCGCGGCTATCGCTCAGCTCATGGGCGGGACACCGGTCGAGACCGACTCGACGTCGGAGAACTACATCGAAATCCTGACGACCACGAAGAAGATGAAGGTTGTGTTGTCGGGGGCCGCCGCGATTTCGTCCGACATGAAGCTGTGGAACGGCAGCAGCCTAATTCATCACTGCGACGGTGTTGAATTCCTGTCGCCGGACGAGGACCGGGGTAAGGCGTGCGGGTGCCCGGCCCTGTTGGAGGATCGGAAGGCTGCGGCAAAGAGCAAGCGGGGGCCGTCCCCGTCGATTTCTGTCACCTTCCGTCTCGCCGATGACTACGACCTTGGGATGTTCCGCTTTCAGACTGGCTCATGGAAACTCACGGAGGTTCTGCACGACGTAGAGAACGCGCTTGATCGGCAGGGCGGGGAGGCGCTGTGCGAACTCGCCCTCGAACTGGTCGAGTACACCACGAAGCGCGGACGTGACGTGTCCTACACCAAGCCGGTAATTCGTGTCCTCAAGCCGTGGAATGACGCCGTAGCGGAGCCGCCCGCATTCTAGACAGAGGGCTCCGGGAACGCCCCGGGGCCCCTCCCGCGGAAAGGAGCAATACCCATACCGATACTGGAACTCTGCGCCGGCTACGGCGGCATCGGGCGGGCCGTTGAGGCCCTGACCGGCGAAAGGGTCCGCTACGTGGCGGAGATCGATCCGTATGCGTCGCTGATCCTCGCGCGCCGGTATCCGAAAGCGTTGAACCTGGGTGACATTACCAAATTCGATTGGTCCACCATCGCGGGAACGGTGGACATAGTTACTTCCGGTTTCCCGTGTCAGGACATCAGCAACGCAGGACGACGAGCGGGGATTCATGGCGAACGGTCGGGTATCTGGAAGAGCGTCGCCGAAGCCGTTCGCATTCTTCGACCCCGTCTTGTGTTCCTGGAAAATGTCGCCGCGATCCGTTCGCGGGGCTTGGACGTCGTCGCAGCGGATTTGGCCCAGATCGGGTATGACCTGCGCTGGTGCTGCCTTCGAGCTTCCGCAGTGGGAGCCGCCCATCACAGGGATCGATGGTTCGGAATCGGAAAACCTGCTCTTCCCGACCCCCAAAAGGTCCGACGGTCCGAAGGGGTCACCAAACCAGCGGGGAACTAAAGGCGACTACGCGTTGCCGGGGGCCGTCATTCACCTGTTGCCTACGCCTACTGCAAGTATGTGGAAAGGCGTGCAGCCACTCACCCGGAAGGCATCGGCCGACAACCTTCCAACGCGAGTACACCGGTCGCTGTTCTCGCCGGATGGCTGGTGGGGCGACTACCTTCCTGCCATCCGACGATGGGAGCGCATAACACGCCGGCCGTCGCCCCCGCCCGTGGCCCCTACCGACCGGGGAGCGCTCCGACTCAACGCCTCCTTTGTCGAATGGCTCATGGGGCTCCCGGATCGATGGGTGACCGGCGTGAACGGACTGAGTCGATCACGCCGGCTGGAAGTTCTGGGAAACGGAGTGGTAAGCCAACAGGCGCACGCTGCATACGCTCATCTCATGGAAGGGGCAATGAATTCCCCGGAATCAAGTGGGTGAAACCAAGGCAATTTTCGACAGGTCTTCGCGGGTGTGGATTCGGCACCCCGATCACGACGATGACAGGGTGAGGGAATACAAGTCTACTTGGCCGAGACATGGGGTTGTCAGCGGCGGAGTAATGTCCGAGCAGGATAAACTTGCGCCACCTTCCGTAGAGGTACCTGTTTCCAGCGTGGTGTCACTTCTACCAACCCCAACTGCTTCTGACGCGAAGCGCGGTCCCGACTTCGCGAAGGCCGACCGTACCGGCGCGGGCGGTGATGATCTGGTTACGGTTGTGGCGCGGCTCTTCTCGAAAGAACGGGCCGGGAAACTGTTCAAAACCCCGACCGCGAATTTGGGTTCTAACGGCGCGCCGCAGCATCCCGACAAGCGCCGCGCCGGCGGACACGGCCCGAATCTGGACGACGAAGTAAGTTTTCTCCTTCCGGTAGACCCGGACGAGGCCGAAGAAACCCCGCCCGGTGTTTTCCACTCTCCTCCGGACTGGTGGGCGGAGTACGCGCCCGCCGTACGACGCTGGGAAACCCTCATGGGTACCCCGGCGCCGATTCCCGTGGAATTCGGTCCGCGCGGTGGGCGACGGCTTGCGTCCGTCTTCGCTGAATGGCTGATGGGTTTGCCGCGGGGCTGGATCACGCATATCCCGGGCCTGAATCGCGCAAGGCAACTCAAGGCCGCTGGGAACGGGGTCGTCTCGCAGCAGGCATTCACCGCATATCTGCACTTGATGAACTACAAAGAAGAGGGGTAAGCCCATGGGAAAACGAGGGGTGGTCACCGACTACGGCGGGGAGGAACTTTATCGCGGAGACCTGATTGCCTATGCCGCGAGGCAGGGGAATCGGGTCCGGATGGCCGACGCGATCGTAGACAAGGTAACCACGCGGCTCGTCGACGGCCGTCTTAGGGGGATGCTTCGCGTCCGCCCGACCGGTATCGAATCGGGATTCGCTAAGCGCCGGTCGCTCCGTAAGGAGTGGATTAGCAGTGAGCACGTCCGTCTCGTCATCCCGGACGTGACGGGCGAGCGGCACGGATAGAGCGTCAGGACATTGACCGGAGGGCGCCCACTGCGGGCCCCTCCGGTTTTCTTGTTTGAGGGGGAAAATTGGAAAGAGTGATCAGTGCGGACTCTGCTCCGGCACTCGGAGATGTGCGCGCCATGGGACGCGGTGACGTGCTGTGGCTCCGACCGGGATGGGAGCGCCGACCGGACGCGATGCGGTACATCCTCGCTGCCGCACACGCGATGGGACAGGGGGCTCTGATTCGGCGAGGTGATGCCGAGTGAGTGCGGCGCTCGTCATCGGGGCGGCATTCTGCATGCTGCTCGTTCTGCTCACGGTTGCTATCGCTGTGCTCCGCTGGTGGTGGGACCGTGGCTAACCCGAACAAGGCCAAGGGGACAGCGTGGGAATCGGCGGTGCGCGACTACCTAAATAGGTCGCTCGGGCTTGTCAGCGACGACGGTCGGCCGCTGGACCCTTTCGACGGAATGACGGTCCGTCGGGCGGCACAGGAAGGCGCGAGAGATATCGGGGACGTGCACGCCCCGCCGTTCGTCCTGGAGTGCAAAGACGTCAAGGCTCCGGCCGTCCCGACGTGGCTGCGGCAAGCGGAGCGCGAAGCGGCGCACGCGAACTACCCCTTCGGCGCCGTCGTCCACAAGACGCGCGGGCGCGGAGCCGCTTCCGGGCGGGTGCACGTCTCGGTGCGCACGTGGACACATGTGCGGCATGGCCTCGGGATGACGGCGGATGACGCTCTCGGGCTGTACGCGTGGGCGCCGACCGTGCGCGGTCTCGACTCGGGCCGCTGGTACTTCACGACGACGCTCGGCGCTTTCGCGGCCGTGCTTGCCGACTACCGGAGCACCACGGGCATGGGGGTGAGTCGTCATGCTGTTCGCTGATCTGCTTGCGCGCTTCGGGGACATCGAGGACCAGGCGGACGGCGGACTCATTGCCCGGTGCCCCGCGCACGACGACGGACGGCCGTCCCTCCGTATCTGGCGGGGCGACGACCACAAAGTGCGGCTCACCTGCCGCGCCGGCTGCGCCACCGAGGACGTGATCCGTGCGGCGGGGCTCCGCTGGTCTGACCTGTTCGACGTCGAGGGGCCGGGGCCGATCGTCCCCGCGGGGCGCCCCGAGCTGGTGGGTACCGGACCGGTCGCGGCGCTCGCTGCCTACATAGATAGGACGAGCCTCGCCCTCGGCGACTACGGCGACGACCAGGCGGACGCCGCGCGACGGTATCTGTCCGACCGGTTCGGGCTGGATCTCGCGACCGCCGCTGACCTCCGGGTCGGCGTGGACGACGGGCACCAGGGCGACGGCTTCCCCTACCTCTCCCGCCTGTACCGCGCGCACACGCGGCTCACCGTGCCGCTCGTCGGGTGGGACGGAGTCGCCCGAGGACTACAGGGGCGGGACCTCTCCGGGCAGTGCCCCGCGCGGTGGGTCTCCCTCGCCAACCCGGCTGGGGGGCGTTGGGCGACGTACGGGGTTCTCCGTGGGGCGGGCGGATACGGCACGGTCCTGATCACGGAGGGCCCGAGCGACGGACTGACCGGCGTGGCGTGTGGGTACGACGTCGTGTTCGTCCGAGGCGCCTCGCTCGCAGGCACACCGGGGCTCGTCGCCGAACTGGCGGAGGGTCTGCGTGGGCGGCACGTCGTGATCGTCGGCGACGCGGACCCGGCCGGCGACGGCTTCACGGCTCGTCTCGCTGCCGGTCTCGCGGAGCACGGCATCACAGCTCATCGGCTCGAACTCCCCGTGTCAACAGGTGACTTGACTGACTGGCGCGAGTCGACCCCCGCAGACTTTGCCCCCGCGCTTCACCGCGCGGTGAAAGCCGCCCGCCCGATCCAGACGGGGACGGACGGGGCCGACGCCGCACGCGACGCCGAACTCGCCGTCCGGACCGGCGCGGAGACGGTCACGCGGGACCAGGGTGCCGAAGCGGCCGACATCTTGTCCAAGCTGGTCGGACAACTTGGGGAGTCCGACGCGATGAACGCCCACGCTCTGACGGCTTGGTGCGGGGGCCGAATTCGCTACGCCACGGGTCTCGGTTTCTACACGTGGGATGGGTCGGTGTGGGTTCGGTCCGACATGCGCGTGAGGCAGGAAATTCACCGCATGGGAGCGGCGCTTGTTCTCGCCGGACAGACGCAAGCCGCGCGGGGTTTCACGATGACCAGCCGCATTGATGCTCTGATGACTGAGCTAAAGTCGGTGCCGAATGTAAGCATCCGAGCATCTGATTTTGATTCTCGCCCCGACCTGCTGAATTTTAGGAACGGCACGGTGAACCTGAGAACAGGTCACCTCCGTCCGCACGACCAGGCCGACCTACTGACCTACCGGCTCGACATCGACTATCGACCGGAAACGCAATGCCCGCGCTGGACTTCTTTTCTGGACGAGATTTTCCCGGACATGCCTGAGGTGCCCCCGTACGTGCAGCGGCTCGTCGGGTACGGAGTTACGGGGCACACCAGCGAACAGGCATTTTCAGTGCTCTGGGGGAAGGGGGCAAACGGTAAAAGCGTTTTCGTCGACACGCTAACGACGGTGTTTCGTGCCATCGCGACGATCACACCTTTCGCTACTTTCGAGGAACGTAAAAGCGGGGGCATTCCGAATGACCTCGCTTCGCTCCGCGGCGCCCGCCTGGTGATGGCATCCGAGGGTGAAGCCGGCAAGCCGATGGCGGAGTCCGTACTCAAGCAGGTGACGGGTAAGGACGTCATCACCGCAAGGTTTCTGAGGCAAGAGTTTTTCGAATTTAAGCCCAGTTTCCTCCTGCTGCTGGCGACCAACCACAGACCGAAATTCCGCTCGCAGGATGAGGGGCTTTGGCGCCGCGTCAAGCTCTTGCCCTTCACCCGCTATTTCGCCCCGCACGAGCGGGATCCCGACCTAGACCAGACGCTACGCGCTGAGGCCGAGGGAATCGCCGCGTGGGCCGTCCGCGGAGCCGTCGAGTGGCACGCCCGGGGCCTACAGGATCCGCCCCTGATCACCGGAGCAAGCCGAGAATACCGAGAGACGAGCGATCCGCTCGCCGGCTTTCTTCCGGGTGTTCTGGAGCGTGCCGACGAGACCTCAGTGATGAACGGCAACGACGCTTTTAACAGCTACCTAGAGTGGTGCGAGGCGGAAAACCTGCCCACCCGCGAGCGATGGACTCGGCGCGCTTTCTACGACGCGATGGAGGAACGCGGAGCCGTGCGGAAGACGACTCGGCGCGGGATTGCGCTCGTCGGCTTGAGGCTCGCCGAGGGTGAATCCGACTCGGCGGGGCCCGGGATATTCGGGAGCTAGAGCGAAACACCCATGCGGGTCGTCCACCACCACGGCGGACGGCCCGCCTTTTCGTTTAGGGGGAGGCATGCAGGAATTCAGACACACGATAGCCGGCGACACCATCACCGTGCACGTGCCCGAGACGGCTGACGATCTCGACGCTTTCCGCGAATGGCTGCGGCAGGCCGATGCACGCGGGCCGATTGCTGTGGACACCGAGACGACCGGGCTCGATATCTACGGGCCGGAATTCCGACTCCGCACGGTGCAATTCGGCGACGCACACGATGCGTGGGTGATCCTGTACGAGCGGGGCGGTGATTTCGCCGAGTGCGCTCGGGACGCTCTACAGCGCTGCCGGAGCGTGCTGATTCACAATGCAGCGTATGACTGGCTTGTCCTTGACCGGTGCGGAGTCGTGCCGCTCGAATCGCTCGTCCCACGCACGACGGATACCCGCATCCTCGCTGCGCTTATAGACCCGCGGCAACCCTCAGAGGGCGGGGCAGGAACGGCACTCAAGCCCCTTTCCGCACGGTGGGTCGACGCGTCCGCACCGGATACTCAGGCCGGTCTGCACACCGTTTTCCGAAGTCTCGGAGTCACGAAAGACGCCGGGTGGGCACGCATTCCAGCGACCCATCCGACCTACCTTCTCTACGCCGGTCTCGACGTCATCCTGACGGCTCGTCTCGCCCCGGTCCTCCGCGTCGAGATGCACCGTCTCGGCGTCCGTGACGCCCTGGTGCCGTACGAGCACGAGATAGCGCGCATCTGCGCCGTCATGCAGCGCACCGGACTGCTCGTCGACCAGGAGTATGCGGGGCCGCTTGCCCGCAGGCTCGCCGAGGAAGCCGAGCAGTACGGCGCCGTTGCTGCGCGGTACGGGGTGACGAAAATCGGGAGCGGCGAACAGGTCGCGGCGGCACTCGTCGGCATGGGCGAGACGCTGACAGAGCGCACCGCCGCAGGAGCGCTGAAGACCGACAAAGCGGTTTTGTTGCCGCTCGCCGACTTGGATCGAGACTGGCAGAGAATCGGAGCGAGAACGCCAAACCCTCTAGCGGACGCGGTACTTAGGGCGAAGCGCGCCGCGAAGTGGGGCACTACCTACGCCCAAGGGTTCCTGTCGAACCTCTCGCCGGCCGGGCGTATCCACCCCACGATCTCACCTCTCGCCGCACGGACAGGTCGCATGTCCGTCACAGACGGGCTTCACCAGCTCCCGTCATCAGACCACGTGATCCGGCGCGCGATCCTCGCCGAAGAGGGACACGTGATGATCTCCACGGATTTTCAGGCGATTGAAATGCGGGTGCTTGCTGCTCTTGCTGATGTGCGGAGGATGAAAGAGGGGTTCCTTAGCGGGGGCGAGAACTTCGACATTCACATGTACACCGCCCGTCTAATCAAGGGGGACCGCGCAACGAAGCGCGACCGGAAGGTGTTCAAGGGCGCCGGATTCGGGAAGGTCTACGGCGGTGGAGTGCGCACGCTCGCACGGCAGACGGGCGCGAGTGAGGCAGAAATCGCACACGCGGTTGCCGCGTACGACCGAGTTTTTCCGGAGATCAAGCGTGCGGCTGCTCGCTGGCAGCGACAGGCTTTTCAGAACGGGATGACGTTCGTTTCTGCAACGGGCCGACAGCTCCCGCTGGATCGTGACCGAACTTACGCAGTGACCAATTATGCATGCCAAAGCGTGGCTCGGGATGTCCTCGGGCAAGCGATGATTGAAATGGACTCTTCGGGGCTTCTCCCGTACATGCGCCTGCCGATCCATGACGAAATCCTGGCGTCTGCGCCGGCCCGAGAGGCGCGCGAGATTGCCCACGAATTCGAGCGGTGCATGACCTTCCCTCTCTACGGCGTCCCGATCGTCGCCGAGGCTGAGGTAGGCGGACGATCCTGGGGCAGTCTCTACGGCGCGGACTACTAGTCGCCCAGTGGTTCCCAATGCGTGATCACGAAGCGGTTGCGATCGCATCAGTTGCGCACGGACAAATACCGCATGGAAGGCAACATTCCGGGATATCGGTGGGCATCCGATCACGACCCAGCATCCTCTTTGGGGCCCACAGGATGACCTATACACCTATAGCTATGTAAACCGCACACATCACCCGGCGGTTCTAGCCCTACCGTCCTCGGCATGCAGCGAACGGGAAACACAAGGCTCCCGCTCCTGCACCCGAGGGCGGGCATTCCTACGGCGCCGCTCTCGGGAATCCAGGAATTCACTGGTCCCTGTACTGGAGTAAGAGCCCTGCCGCAAGGAGTGATGAAATGGCCCGCCTCACCCGCACACAAATTGCCGCCGCTAAAGCCAACGACTTGTCCGGCCTCACGGCAGTCATTCAAGAAACCGGCCGCTACGTCACCCGAAAAGCACACCAGTACGCCGCATGCGAAGGCGGCACCAATCGCGCTCTGGTTGACGATCTCGTCCAGACCGGCCGCGTGGTCGTATGGGAGTCGCTCAAGCGGTGCCACGACGACGCCCCCGAGGCATTTTTCTCATACATAGACACGGCGCTGCACCGAGCAATGTCCGACCTCCGGCGTGCCGAATTTCGTGCGGGGGTCTCGGAGAGAGCAGCGAAGGATTTCGAAAACGCGCTCTCCCGCGCCGGCGGAGACCCGCTGAAAGCTGAAAAGCTTGCCGCGAGCGAGGAAATGGGCGACCGGCGCATGAGCACCGAGCAGGCGTACGCGGCACGCATTTCTTGGCAGGGTCCCGCGTGGCTGGACGCTGTCATCGGGCACGACGACGAGGGGAACGCGCTCACCCTCGGAAGCGACCTGCGGAGCGCCCTCGGGTTGCCGGAGGACCTGGTAGAGCCGCGGGACGTCGAGTCGCACCGTCGGCGCGTGATCCGGGAACAGGTGCACAGCACGTTGCGGCTGCTGAGCGAGCGGCAGCGCTACGTCGTGAAGGCCAGTTTCGGTATCCCGCCGGTCCCCTGCTACCGGCCCGGGGAGGACGACGAAGCGCTTGCGGCGCACTTGGGCCTGACGGTCGTGCAGGTTCAGCAAGCACGCACGAAGGGGCTCAGCCGCTTCCGCACCCTCTACCTCGCGGGTGCACAGCAGTGGTGACCATCCCCACCCGCGACGGCGGGACGATCACGGTGACCCGACGCGGCGCCCTGGTCGACGTCCACGTCCAGGACCGCGATGGCCGGACGGTCGCCACGGTCACCCGCCCCGCCGGCTCCGTCGGCGCCCTGGTGCCCGGCGCCCGCCTCGGAGACGTCCGCGGGACGACCCGGAAGGCGGGGAGGATCAACTCCCGTCGTAATGCGTTGAGTTGACGACCGGTCGTGCTCATCACTGCGGCGCATTCGCTGGACTCGCGTCCAACTCGAATGGCTGAGGGGTGCCCTAGCAAGGGGCCGGATGTTTCTGATAGCGGCGCCCGGGGAATCACCATCGTCCCTGGTGGGCGCCCTGCCGGGCCTCATTGTCTAGACCATGACGCCCGTAGATGTACGGGCAGAATCCAGCCACAAACCTCTTTCACATTTCGAACACAAGTTCTACGCTCAGCGCATGGTCACTCACTTTGCGGAGTATCAGATACAGACGACTGTCGAAGTGCCCACGCCGACCGGACAGCGCGGACTCTGGGGGCGCTGCCCCGGCATGCCGGCCGTCCTCGGCACCCACATCGTGCGCGGCTGTGACGAGCTGCGCGTGATCCTGGAAGCCCAGAGCGCCACGATTCCGCAATTGATCAGGACGTGGACCCTGCACACCGGCTTCCGCATCCTGGCCCGCCACCAGCCCACCGGACAGCTCATGGGGTCCGCGGAGTGGATCCGGCGCCCGTGCGGCGTGTGGTACCCGTGCGACGACGAGCCGTTCACCGCGTGCGCGTGGGGGGTGCACATGCCCGCCGGAGTGACCCCTGAGGATGCTGTGCGCCTCGCTGCCTGACGGCATAGAACAGCCCCGCCTACCGTGACGAACGGTCGGGCGGGGCTTTCGTCGTCTCAGGGGGGTGACCGGTTACGGAGTAAAGCCCCCATGCTTGATGGCGGTCACTAGACCGGCGAACGCCCCGGTAGAGACGTGCAGCACGGGACCCGTGGGGCGCTTGCTGTCCCGGACCGGGATAGTGCCGGACGCTGCGAACGCAGGTGCCCATTCGACACAGTTCCCGCCGCCGTTGCTGTAGGAGGACGCGAACCAGAGCGTGTTCTCGGCGTAGGCCGACAGGTGAGTGTTAATGGTCATCGATCTCTCGTGCTAGTCGGTGTAGGAAATCTGGGGTCATGGAGGGCGCGAGGGCTCCACTGCGCAGCGCATCAAATCGGCGCGCGTACCGCCAGACCATGAGGGGCTTGTCCGTTACCGTGATCGTCTCTTGCAGATCGGTCTGCACCACGGGTTCCAACCCCTCTTCGAAGTCCATCACCACGAAGTTCAAACACGTCCGGTAGGTGGCAAGGGCCATCGGGAGAACCTGGATCGTGACGTTGTCTAGGCTGGCTAGGCGTTCGATTTCCTCGTACTGCTCCAGCATCACGTCTCTGCCGCCGATCCACTGGCGCAACGCTGCCTCGTTGACGACAACGTTCAACTCCGCCGGGCTGTCAGCACGGGTGATGATGCCCTTCCGTTCCATCCGGAGCCGCACGTTGTCCTCAACGAAGTGGGTCGTGGTCTCTTCTACCGTTTTCTCGGACAGGAACAGAGCCCGCGCGTAACTCTCGCACTGGAGCAAACCGGGAACCACGTCCGGCTGCCAGGAACGAAGCATGCGCGCGTCCCGCTCCAACCCGAGGAACGTGGCCATCCCGTTCCACATGGTGTTTCTGTAGGGCGTCCACCACTCCCGGCTAAGCGAGTCGCGGTGAAGCACGAGGAGTGCGTCGCGGCTGTCGGGGTCCTCGACGCCGTACAGATCCAAAAGCCTCTCCAAGTCCCCCACCCGGGGCAGGCTGTTGTGCGCGGTCTCCACCCGCAACAGCTTCGTTTCGGAGAAGCCGAGTGAGGCTGCGGCGTCCCCGCTGGTGATGCCGGCCTTCTCTCGCAGTGCCCGTAGTTGCTTGCCCAGCTCTCTCCGACGGAAGGTCGGTCCCCTACGTGCTGCCACCCCAACGTCTCCCTGTTGGCTCGTGGTGCGTCTCTGTGTCTGGTCAGCGCGCGCCTGTGCCTTGTGATCGCGCTCCTGCGGGGAGTGTTCCACCGCCAGTACCCCCCAGCGCAAGCCCTGTCACCTGAACTGGCATGTGCCAGTTTTTCTTCAAAGGACCCTTAGGGTGCAGATGCCTTGCACCTTAAAAAGCAGGTGCGCAAGCCTTAGGTAGCCGCACCGAGAGGGACAACGGCGGGACCCCTGGCGCTCGTTGGGTGCCGCCCTCCCCCTCCCGGCGGACAGATGCGGTGATCCGGACGTACCCCTAAGGAGTCAGCGGGCATGCCTGCGTACATGCAACAGACCTACCGTCGGGGTGCCCATGTGTGGGACACCAGCCGGCGACGGGTGGGTGAGGTGACGGGCCATGAAGGGACGGGGCTTCAACTACGGTTGGTAGGAGGCGCGTTGCAGTGGCAAGCCGACCCGGACGCGTTGCGTCTTGCCTTCCCGGACGAGGTGCACCGCGCGTTGAAGCAGCAGCGGACCGGCGCGCCGGCGGACGACCGGAGGCGCCGCGGGTGCCCGGAGTGCCGGAGGCTCCGTGACCAGTTCGCCGACGCCATCCGCTCGGGTGACCGGGCCGGAGCCGAGCGGGTCATGGCTGCCCGAGGACTGCACGACTTCGCGGCGCATTGGGGCCCCAAGTGAGCGATGAGACACGGCGGTTGAAGCCGTTCGTCCTCTTGCCGCACTCGGGCGGACCCTGGCCCGTGACCCCCGCACCCCCGCGGCCCCCCGACGAGTCCCCGGCGACGGTCGGCGGGCCCGCGCTGCACATCCCGCCCTGGACGCCGGTGGAGCCGTCCGCCCCCATGCCGGAGCCCGTTCCCGGGTGCCGGAGGTGCGCGGCGCACCGCTCCCTCGTCCGCCTCGCTGAGGTGATGGACGAGCCGGACGTGGTCGCTGGTGCTCGCTTGCTCCTGGCCCAGCACCTGAACGAGATGCACGGAGCCACCTGGGACGTGTGAGCGTCCCTCCCAGACTCCCGTCTGCCCCGCCGACGAACCGCGACCGTTCCCCACGGCGACGAAATCCGGCGAGGCAGACGGGGCACCACGCCCGTCCGGCCGACCCCATGGTGAGGACGGTCCGGCCGGACGGGTCCCCTGCACTCCGCCGATCCGAGCGGAGTGCCCCAGAGAAGAGAGAAGAGGACCGCATGCCCTCGATCGAACCCCCGGAGACCGACCCCGAGAGGGAGGAGACCGGCAGCGACACCGAGGCGCCGGAGACCGGCACGGAGACCGACACCGACCAGGCCGACGCCACCGTTGATCTGGTCGGCGCCGTCTTGCTCGTGGCCTGACGCCATAGCGCGTCGCTGTACCGGCGGGGAAGCGGCTACTTCCCCGCCGGCTCGAACACCCAAGATCCCCAGACTCAAGGGAGGATCACCATGGGCACCACCACATTACGCACGTGTACAAACCCGGGGAGCCTTCGGTTCGTGTGGCTGGAAGTCACGGGACGCTGTAACGAGACCTGTGACCACTGCTACGCCGATTCGGGCCCCACGGGGACGCACGGCACCATGACCGTGCCGGACTGGAAACGCGCCATCGACCAGTTCGCCGACATGGGTGGGCGCGACGTTCAGTTCATCGGCGGGGAGCCGACCCTGTACCCGCACCTGTCCGACCTCATCACGCACGCGTCCACCCGCCGTCTCGGCATCGAGATCTTCTCGAACATGACCGTGATCCGTGATGGCCTGTGGGAGACGTTCAAGGCGCGCGGGGTCAAACTCGCTACGTCGTACTACTCCGACAACGCGGAGGAACACGACGCGGTGACCAACCTGCGCGGGTCGCACCGAAAAACGCGAGCGAACATCGCGAAAGCCGTGGAACTCGGTATCCCGATCCGCGGGGGCGTCGTCGCGGTCCGTACGGCGCAGCGCGTCAACCAGGCGGTGACTGACCTTCAGGCCATTGGAGTCGGACAGGTCGGCGGGGACCGAACACGGGCGTTCGGAAGGGCCAGTCAGGGAGCCACGCCGACCGTCAACGACCTCTGCGGGCACTGCGCCCTCGGACAGGTGGCCATTGGTCCCGACGGTGGCGTCTGGCCGTGCGTGCTCGGCCGCTTCATCACCCTCGGCAACGTACGTGACACCCCCCTCGCCGAGGTCTGGCATAGCCGGCGCATGGTGGACGCGCGGGCGGAAATTGCCTCGGCGCACGGCTTGAAACCCGCCGAAGCCTGTTCGCCCCCGCAGTTCCTCCCGAGCTGCGGACCCTGCGGACCCTGCGTTCCCTCCGTAGGGTCATGCGACCCGAAGGAAGCGGAATCCGCACCGCCCGCCGCTACGATCGGCGCCCCCACGTAGGTCACAAGTGAGGAGAACCACCGTGGACCATGGCGACGACTTCGGGGCGTGGATCGGGAATCAGCACACGGCGCCGGCACACCGGACCGACGAAGAGTGGGCGGACGTTGCCCGCTACCTGCGGCACGCGGCAAACAAGATCGGTCCTGCGCTGCCGCTGTGCTTGCCCGGTGAACCGCAGGAATGCGGGCGCAGTGCTCACCAACACGTTCTGGCGTGGGGAGCGGCGGTCAAGGCGGCAGCACAGCATGTGATCGAGTCTGCGGCTCCGGCCCCCGCGCACGCGGCGTACGCCGGGGGTCCGCTGTATCAGCGGCGCCTTGCGGAGTTGCGCGCCACATCCGGAGACGGATGATCGTCGTCAAGGTCAACCCCGTCCGTCTCAGGGCGGGTGGGGTTCGTTCTATCGGCTCCGGCCTGTAGCCATAGGGACCGACCTGCGGAAGCCTGCTCCGCGTCGCCGGACCCACAGACCGGAGCCGACACGATCCTAACCCCGGGCGTTGCCCCCGCCGGCGGACGCGCCCCGGTCGGCGACGTAGGTACCGCGCTGAGGGACGGTAAAGACGTATCCCTCGTCGCGGAGGTACTTCACCGCGTTCCGCACGGTTTCCCTCGCCACGCCGAAGCGCTGCACCATCGACGCCTCCGACGGAATCCGCCTGTTCACGGGCAGGGCGCCACGCTGGATGTCCGCGACGATCAACGCGGCAATTTGCCGGTAGACCGGCGTCGGGGATTCGTGATCGATCTCAGGTGCAGCCATATCTCGAAGCGTAGACAACCAGCCATGTCGGCGTAACTGAGCCAACGTCTACCTACTTAGGTAGACGAGGGTAGACCAGTCTCTTACCGTCGAAACGAAAGCGCCCCGGAAGACCGCGTAGGACCGGTCCGCCGGGGCTAAGCCGAACAGCTACCTAGGGGAGCTGAACGACCTATGCGTGACCCTATCGCTCGCGCCCTCTTGTGGGTGCTCCGCCTGCTGCTGCCCGCACACGGCACGCACCGCACCACCACGACGACCAGGACGACGACCACCCCCGAGACGCCCGTCGCCGAGACGAGCGCCCCCCGCCCCCTGTCGGTCTGGCGGAAAGGGTGGAGTGGCCCGTCGAGCGCAGACGTCCGCGCCATCTTCCACGCCGAGGACGTGCAGGGACTGACCGTCGCACAGCGGGAACGCCGTTACGCGGTGGCGTTCGCGGAACTGGGCATTGACTACCCGTACGCCTATCCCGACAACCCGTTCGAGCGCGCCCGCCGCATGGGGGTGAGCGCGTGAGCGTCACCGAACCCGTGCCCTGCCACCGATGCGGCAACGAGACGACGAACCCCATGACGGTGGAGCACTGGGAAACCGCTAGCAACAGCGGCTACACGCTCTACACGTGCGCCGAGTGCGTGGCCAAGAAGGCGCCCACGCACCGCCGGTACGCCGGACGCGCCACCTGCCCGCACTGCGAGCGGCACGAGTACATCCGAAAGACCGACCGCCTCATCCGTCGGCACCGGGCCCGCCTCGCGCCGCTGGGGACAAAGTGCCTCGGCAGCAACAGCATCCCCGTGAACCCCGAGTGGTACCCCGGCATGGGGCCGGAGGTGGACGCGTGAGCCTCGCCGACCGCATCCCCGTGGACGCTCCCGCCGTCCGCCCCGCCGTCGCATGCTCCGAGTGCCGACGGTCCACCCCCGCCCCCGTCGTCAGCACGTACACGGAGGTACGACCGTCCGGCCCCGGCAACTGGCGCCACGTCTGCGCCCTCTGCGTGACCGACGCCCCCGCCCACACGTTCGCCGAGGACGACATCCCGGTGAGGCAGCACCCGGCCATGGACAACCGCCCGGAGACCAGCAGCACGGGCGTGTGCACCGTGTGCGCAGATGAGTGGGACGTCCGGCCGGACGGATCCCTTGCCGCCCACCGTCGCATCGTGTGGGTCCGCACGGGGCTGCTTCGCGTCCGCGCGCTCGAACTCTGCCCCGGAAGCGGGACGGCGCCCAAGAAGGGAAACACGCGATGACGCGCTCCGGTCCGCGCGGCCCCTACTACGCCGGACGCGACACGTGCCAGACCTGCGGGGAAGGCGTCCTGATCAGGATGTCGGACCGCCGACTCAGGAACCACAAGCGCGAAGTGTGGGCACGGAACAGCCTCACCGGATTCCGGGAGTTCACCGGCTCGTACGAGCGCTGCCCCGGCAGCAACGAGGCTCCGGAGAACCCACTGTGGTGGCCGGGGATGGCGCCCGCGCCGACGAACACTGACTAGACCCACCTAAAAGAGCGACCCTGCCCCGTCCGGCACACCACCGGGCGGGGCTTCTGCTGTCATGCCCCACATGACGACCAGGACCACAACAGCGGGCCCCTACACCATCGAGTGGGACGACGGGCCCCTACTCGACTCCGGACGCCTCCGGCCCCTCACAGAGGCGCCTACCGGCCCTGCGCACGGGTGGGTAGAGGAAGCGCCCGCCGGAGAGGGATGGGTGGTCGGCCCCGGACCGTGCCTCCGCGCGGCAACCGTCTCCGCCCCCGTGCCGGACCTTGACGCCGCGGGATGGTGGCTCGCCGGCTACCTCGCTGCCACTTCCGCCGATCACCGGACGCGTGCATAGGCCACGTGATAGGCAAGCGGTGATCCACGGGGGCCGACCAGGGGAGGACCGATGCAGCAAAAGGCAAAGATGTGGCTGGGCGTAGGGGCAGCAGTGATCGGGTTCGGCGGTGTCCTCTCTCTATTCCAGGACAACGACAAAGCCGACGCCGAGGCCACGCCGAAGACGTCCGCATCGGCCCCCACCGCCCCCGCCGGCGACGAGCACACCACCGCACCCAAGACGACGAGCGGCATACCGAGACCCGACGCGCAGCAGACGGCACGGCTCGTCGCAGCGCTCCGAGAAGTTCATCCGGGGCTCGTCGTGAAAGAGGAGCGGGCCGTAAGCAGGGCGCGGGACGTGTGTCTCGACATCACGCAAGCGAAGGATCCGGCGACCGTCCGCGGGAACGCACGCAAGCGCTATGAAGGCGGCTCCGAGCCGACGCTCACGGACGACCAGGCCGACAAGATCGTCAAGGCGGTTGAGTCGTCGTTCTGCCACTGATCAGCCATCGAACGGCCCCGTTCGGACATCATGCCGGGCGGGGCTTTCGCATGCTCTGACCAGGCCCTACCTTTGGAGTCCCCGTAGAGAGATCCGGGATTCGCCGATTCCTGGGGGCAAGCCCCCGAGACCCCCTGAAACCGCGCTCCGCGCGGTTGTCCTCAAGCGCCGGACAGGCTGATTCCAGCCCGTCCGGCGCTTGAGGACGCGCGCCGCGGGCGCGCTGGGGGGAGGGACAGGGACCCCCTCCAACGCCCCCAGGTTGCACGCACACCCTCGCCCCCTAGGGTGGAGACAGCCATGAAGCGAGCCCCCGGCCCCGCCGGGCCCTGCCCGGTCCCGGCCCTTCCGCGCCCGGCGCGTCTGCTCGTCGTCGCCGCGTATGTGCTGCTGGCCACGGCGGTGGGGGTCGACCTCGCGTCGGATCCCCGGCTGACGTTCTCGCCCGTGCTGGGCACGGCTCCGGTGCTGGCGAGCATCGGGACGCGGCGCGCCCGGGTCCCGCTGCTGACCGGCGTGGTGGCGCTGCTCCTGGTGGCCCCGCTGACGCTCGCGGACCCGGAGGTGCCGGTCGCGCTGCATGTGACGGCGGCGTTCACGGTGCTCGCCCTCACCTGTATCAGCACGGCGAACGTCGTGCTGGTGGCCACGCGCGAGCGGGAGTTGCTGCGTTCGCGCTCGGTCGCCTCGGCGGCGCAGCAGGCGCTGCTGCGGCCGGTGCCGGAGCGGGTGGACGGGCTGCGGGTCGCGGTGCGCTACCTGGCCGCGGCGGCGGACGCGCAGGTGGGCGGTGATCTGTACGAGGTGCTGACGACGCCGTTCGGGGTGCGGCTGCTGATCGGGGACGTCCGGGGCAAGGGGCTGGGCGCGGTCGAGACGGCGGCGGACGTGCTGGGGACGTTCCGGGAGGCCGCGCAGGTGGAGGCGGAACTCGGCGCGGTCGCCCGGCGGCTGGACGCGGCGGTGCGGCGGCGCGGGGTGGGCGAGGAGTTCGTGACGGCCGCGCTGCTGACCGTTCCGCGCGCCGGGGAGGGGGAGACGGTGGAGCTGGTGAACTGCGGCCATCTCCCGCCGCTGGTCCGCCGGGACGGGCGGGTGAGCCCAGTGGGCGCCGAGGACACGGAGGACGCGGAGGACGCGGAGTCGGATCCGCCGCTGGCCCTGCGCGAGCTGGCGGAGGGCTCGTACCGGTCGGCGGCCTTCACCCTGCGCCGGGGCGACCTGCTCCTGCTGTACACGGACGGCGTGACGGAGGCACGGGACGCGGCGGGCCGGTTCTATCCGCTGGAGCGCCGGCTGGCCGCGCTGCCCGAGGGGGCGCCGGGGACGGTGGCGGACCGGCTGGTGGCGGATCTGCTGGCGTACGCGGGCGGGGAACTGGCGGACGACGCGGCGCTGTTGGCGGTCCGCCGGGAGTAGCGCCGAACGGAAGCGAAAACACAGGTTGCCTTGCCAGTTTTCCTGAATGACAGTTAACCTTCCTTTCTTGTGGGCGCGCGCTGCCGCACGCCACGACCAAGGGAGGGTTCGCCATGCGGATACCGGTGCGGTCACCGGAGCGGGAACGGACCGACGGCGGGGAGGCCGCGCCCCCGGGCATCGGCGGCCGGTTCGTGGCCGCGGTCGCGGTCGGCTCGATGCTCAACCCGGTCAACTCCACCATGATCTCCACCGCGCTCGTCCCCATCGGCCGGAGCTTCGGCGCGGGTCCGTCCGCCACGGTGTGGCTGGTCGCGGGGTTGTATCTGGCCAGCGCGGTAGCCCAGCCGGTCATGGGCCGGGTGGCCGACCACCTCGGGGCGCGCCGGGTCTACACGGCGGGGCTGGTCCTCGTCGGACTGTCGGGGGCGGCCGGCCTGGTGGCCGGTTCGCTGGGCCAGTTGGTCGCCGTCCGCGTCCTGACGGGCGTGGGCACGTCGGCGGCCTACCCGGCAGCCATGGCCATGATCCGCACACGGTCGGCGCGGGCACCCGGCGGGGCGCCCGCCCGTGCCCTCGGCGCGCTGACCGTCGCCGCCCTCGCCAGCGCGGCACTCGGCCCGGCCCTCGGCGGACTGCTCACCGGGCTGGCCGGCTGGCGGGCGGTCTTCGCCGTGAACATCCCGCTCGCGCTGGCCGGTCTGGTCCTCGCCCTGGCCTGGCTGCCGGGCGACGAGCCGCGGGCGCGCGAGGGGGGCGCCCGCGGCCTGTGGTCGGAGCTCGACCCGGCGGGCGTCCTGCTGTTCGCCGGCACCCTGCTGCCCCTGATGTTCTTCCTCACCGACCTCGCCCGGCCCGACTGGCCGCTGCTCGCCGTCGGCGCCGTCGCCGCCGGCGCGCTGGCGGCCTGGGAACTCAGGGCGGCCCGGCACCCGTTCCTGAACCTGCGCATGCTGGCGGCGAACCGGCCGCTGGTGCGCACCTACGTCCGCTACGGCGCGTCGTTCCTGGTCGTCTACTGCGTGCTGTACGGCTACACGCAGTGGCTGGAGGAGGCGCGGGGGTTCTCCGCCGCCGTCACCGGGGTGATCATGCTGCCGATGTGCGCGGTGGCGGCGCTGTGCTCGTGGACGGCCGCGCGCCGCGCGACCGTCCGGGGGCCGCTGCTCCTCGGCACCGCGGCGATGGTGGCGGCCTCGGCGGCGCTGCTGTTCGTCGGCCCCGGGACGCCGACGGCCCTGCTCGTGCTGGTCGGCGTCGTGTTCGGGCTGCCCAACGGGCTGAACGCGGCGGGGAACCAGGCGGCGCTGTACGCGCAGGCGCCGGCCGGGGCGACGGGCACCGCCGCCGGGCTGTTCCGCACCGCCCAGTACGTCGGCGCGGTCGCGTCCACCAGCGTGATCGGCCTGGTCTACGGCGACCGCGCGACGACCGGCGGCCTGCACACGGCGGCCGTCGTCCTCACCGTCCTCGCGGCGCTGCTGCTGCCGGCCACGCTGCTCGACCGGGCCCTGCGCCGGGCGGGCCGCTGACCGGCGCGGGCCCGGCCGACCCGGCCGGACGCGGCGGGTACGCTGGCCCGGTGATGGCCCATGAGCAGCAGTCCCCCGCCCCGGCCGCCGCCCCCGAGCTCACCGAGCTGCACGAGACGGCGTCCCGGATCCGCGTCCTCACCGGGCGGCTGGCCCGCCGGCTGCGCGCGGCGGGGGACCGTACGGACCTGACCCTCTCCCAGTCCGCCGTCCTCAGCCGGCTGGACCGCCACGGCCCGGCCACCACGGTGGAGCTGGCGCGCGCCGAGCACGTCCGGCCGCAGTCCATGGGCACGACGCTGGCCGGCCTGGAGGAGGCGGGCTTGATCGAGCGGTCGCCGCACCCCAGCGACCGGCGCCAGGTGCTCATCTCCCTCGCCCCGGAAGGGCTGCGGCGGCTCCGGGAGGCGCGCGGGGTGCGCGAGGGCTGGATCGCGCAGGCCCTGGCGGAGCGCTTCGACGAGCGGGAACGGGCGGTCGTGACGGAGGCGATCGGGCTGCTGGAGCGGCTGACGGAGGGTGAGTAGCGCCGCGGGGGTGCACGCCGAAGCGTTCATGTAACAGGCATGTACCAGGGATTGGTGGGGCGGAACGGTTCGCCGGGCCGATCGCATCCTGTTGGTCGAAAGCGCCCGCTCGTACCGATGTGTCCCGAGCGACCCGCACCCCCGACCGATATCGAGGAATGAACGATGCGCGTTCGCAAGCTCACCTTCGCCGCCCTGGCCGTCGCCGCGGGGCTCTCGCTCACGGCCTGTCAGAACGACGATGACGACAAGGGGCAGGCCGCCCCGTCGTCCGCTTCCTCCGCGTCTTCCGCGTCCTCCGCGTCTTCGTCGGGCGGTGGTTCGGGCTCGGGCGGTTCGGAGCAGGGCGGTTCCGGCCAGGGCAGTGGCAAGGGCTCCGCCGGGAAGGGATCCGGCGAGCAGGGCACGGCCGCCGGGGCCGGCTCCCACGACAACGGCAAGACCGCCAAGTGCCGTACCGCCGACCTGACGATCACGGCGCAGGACCACACCATCGACGGTGACCCCGACGGCACCGTCGCCGTGGAGTTCAAGAACCGCGGCGGCCACGACTGCACCGTCACCGGGTACGCGGGCGTCGACCTGAAGACCACCGCCGGGTCGCTGTCCGCCAAGCGGACGGGCGAGCAGGCCCCGCGGGTCGTCCTCAAGAACGGGCAGACGGTGGCCTTCGGCATCTCCTACCCGGTCAACAAGTCGGGCGGCTCCGGCGTCCGCGTCACCGGCCTGCTGGTGACCCCGCCCGGCGAGACGCACACGGTGACCCTCCGCTGGCCGGGCGGCGGCACGCTGCCCGTCACGGAGGGCGGCGGCTCGGCGGTGAAGGTGGGCCCGATCGGGAGCGCGGGCCAGGGCGGCTGACCGCCCGGCCCGGCCCTGCTACCGCACCTGGACAGTGACCCGCCACGAGGTCACCGTGTGCGGGCAGAGGTGGCCCTTCACGCGGGGCGTGCACCTCGCCTGGGCAGTGAGCGCGGTCGTTCCGTCGGCCTCGGCGTGGAAGACCGCGGCGGCGTCACCGTTAGGTGCCGTCCGGGCGGACGTCCGTCCGATCACGGTGGTGTCGGCGGCGGTGGGCGCGCTCCACGCCCACTGCTCCTGTGCGGTGCGCTTCGCGGTGAGCCGGACGGAGATCTCGTCTCCCTTGTGGACGGTGACGGGCCGTCCGTTGTCCTGGTTCGTGAGGGTCGTCCGGCTCTGCACGGCAGCCGGTGCCGGCGCCGCGGCGCAGACGAGTGCCATGAGCGGAGCCACCGCCGTGAACCACCGGTACGTCTTCAATTCCCTGCCTCCGCCGAGGGGTTCGACGCGGCGGCAGGCGCCGCCGTCGCCTCTTCTCTCTGCCCCGCACCCGGCCGGCCCAATGCGGCCGTCCCCCTTGCGGGGGAACGGCCGACACGGTGACCGAGCGCGAACCGGCCCGGCCGCAGGGCGGGTTCAGTCCGCGACGTCGTGGTGGCCGGGCTCCGCCGGCGGGCCGAACCAGCGTTCCAGCGCGGACCGGGCCGCGCCCCCGGCCGTGCCCGGCGGGGCCACCCATCCGACGTGGCCGTCCGGGCGGACCAGGACCGCGGAGGTGTCCGGCAGCGCGCCGGGACGGACGGCGGTGACCGTGACCCGGTCGGCCCAGGGCGCGGCGGCCTCACGGACGGCGGCCGGTGCCGTGGCGTCGTCCAGCAGCAGCACTCCCCCGCCGTTCCGGGCCGTGACGGGCAGGCCGGCGGGAACCATCCGGCCTTCCCACGGGTGGCCGTGCGGATCGTGGGCCGGATAGCGGGTGTTGACCCCCGTGACGGTCTCGGCGAGCGGGCCGGCGGTGTCCGCCGCCGTGGCCAGTTCGCCGAGCAGGTCGCGGAGCGGCGCGAGCCGCTCGCCCTCGGCGGCGAGCAGCGCCTGGGCGCGCGTGTCGCGCAGCAGCCGGGCGCCGGCCGCGTGGCGTTCGGTGTGGTAGCTCTCCAGCAGGCGTTCGGGAGCCCGGCCGCGGGCCACGAGGGCGAGCTTCCAGCCAAGGTTCATCGCGTCGTCGATGGCCGCGTTGACGCCGACCGCCCCGGCCGGCGGGTGGACGTGGGCGGCGTCACCGGCGAGCAACACCCGTCCCGCGCGCAGGCGTTCGGCCAGCCGGGCGGCGTCGCCGAACCGGGTCAGCCACCGGAACCCGGCGATCTCGACGCGCCGGCCCAGCGCCCGGTCCAGCACCTTCTGAAAGCGGGCGGGCGTCACCGGTGCGTCGCGGTCCTCCGGCGGGTCCGGCTCGGCCGTGACGAGGCGGACGTAGCCGGGGCGCGGGATGACGAACACCGACCCGCCGTCGGGTCCGGCCGTCGGGCCGAAGGGCAGGGCCGCCGGGTCGGCCAGGACGACGTCACCGAGCAGGGTGAAGCGGCGGGCCGGTGTGCCGGGGAAGGCGATACCGGCCCGCTTCCGGACCGTGCTGCGCCCGCCGTCGCAGCCGGCGAGCCACCGGCAGCGCAGCCGGAGGGGCCCGTCGGGCGCCCGGACGTCGGCGGTGATCCCCTCGTCGTCCTCGCGGAAGCCGGTGAGCCGGTGGCCGCGGAGCATGCGTACGCCCAACTCCCGGGCCCGTTCGGTCAGCAGTTCCTCGACGCGGGTCTGGGCGATGCCCAGGACGTACGGGTGGCGGGTGCGGCGCATGGCGGCCAGGTCGAGGGCGGCCGTGCCGACGAAGGCCGTGGCCGGCAGGGTCGGGCCCTCGACGAGGAAGCGGTCCGCGAGGCCGCGCAGGTCCAGCAGGTCGAGGCTGCGGGCGTTGAGGTTGAAGCCGCGGCAGAAGCCGGGCGGGGACGGGTTCCGTTCGAGGACCGTGGTGGACACACCGGCCAGGGCCAGTTCGCAGGCCAGCATGAGCCCGGCGGGGCCGGCGCCGGCCACCAGGACGTCGGTGTGGGCGTCGGCCGTCGTCGCGTCAGGCACCGGGCGCCTCCCCCTCGTTGTCCCCCTCGCCGTTCTCCTCCCCCGGCCAGGACAGCGCGCCGCGCTCGATCTCCTCGGCGGTGTGCCGCACCCATCGCAGCTCCGCCTCGGCCATGGCGCGGGCGTACTCGGCCTCGATGACGAACAGCCGGGGGACCCGGTGTTCGTCCCGCGCCGCCTGGTAGGCCCGCTCGTCGGCCGCCGCCCGGGCCTCCAGGGCCGCCGCCCGCTCGCGCAGCGCCGCCGCGGCGCGCGCCGGTCCCAGGGCCCCGAGGTAGCTGAGGGCGGACAGGAACTTCGGGAATTCCCGGGTGGGTTCGCGGATCAGCTCGTCGAGCCAGGCGGTGAAGTGGCCGCGCCCTTCCGGGGTGTGCCGGTAGACGGTCCGCGCGGGGCGCCCGCCCGCCCGCTCCGTGCCGGCCTCTTCGATCCAGCCGTCGCGGGCCAGGGCCCGGACGGTGTCGTAGAGCGATCCGGTGGTGAGCTTGAAGGTCAGGTCCAGCTGCCGTTCGCGCAGGACGGCGGCCATCGCGTGCGGGTGCAGCGGCTGTTCCAGCAGGAGGCCCAGGACGGCGAGGGCCAGCGGGTTGGCGGGACGTTTGACGGGCATCTCACTCCGCTTCTCGGGACACGACCGTGCTCGGATCCAATTACTCGGATCCGAGCATAGCGGGTCGGCGGATGAGCGTCGACGGGTGAGCGCGGGCTCAGTTCTCCAGCAGCTTCGCCTCCGTCTCCGGGTCCAGGCCGACCGGCGTGCGGTCCGGGCGCAGCGGCGGCTTCCCGCCGAGGGACTCCAGCCAGGTCCAGGTGTCGGCGACCGTCTCCGCGACGGGCCGGCAGCGCAGGCCGGTGGCCAGGGCCTTGCCGACGCCGGCCCCGAAGATCGTGGTGTGGTCCTCGCCCGGCGGCAGCCAGATGGGCAGGTCGGTCCAGGGGGCGACGCCGGCCGCGAGGATCGGTTCGGGGTCCGTCCAGCACAGCCGGGCGTCGGAGCCGGTGACGCGGACGCAGGTCTCCAGGAGTTCGCCCATGGTGGTGTGGCCGGGTGGGCTGACGAGGTTGTAGGGGCCGCCGAGGCCGCGGGCGGCGGCGTCCAGGGTCCAGGCGGCCAGGTCACGGGCGTCGATGTACTGGATCGGCGACGCGGAAGGGCCCGGGGCCAGGACCCGGCCGCCGCGCGCGACGCGCAGCAGCCACCAGGGCAGCCGGCCGATGTTCTCCCCCGGCCCGAGGACCAGGCCGGCCCGGGCCAGCAGCGCCCGGTCGCCGAAGGCTTCGCACGCCGCCAGTTCCCCGCCGCGCTTGGCCTCGGGATAGGGGACGTCCGCGGCGTCCGGTGAGCCGTCGACCAGCGGGCCCTCCTCCGCGAGCCCCGCCGGGCAGGGGTGCCGGTGGACGGAGCGGCTGGAGACGTAGGCGTAGCCCGCGGCCCGGCGCGCCAGCAGCCGGGCGGTGTCGCGGACCGCCGAGGGGGCGCCCGACCAGGTGTCGGCGACCAGGTCCCAGGTGCCGTGGGCCAGCGCGGCCAGTCCTCCCTCGGCCGTGCGGTCGCCGCGCAGCACCGTCACGCCGGGCGGTGCCGGGTGGCGGCCCCGGTGGAAGACCGTCACCTCCCAGCCGCGGGCCAGGGCCTCGTCCGTCAGGGCGCGGCCGACGAATTCCGTTCCTCCGAGTATCAGCAGTCTCATGAGCGTGACCCTGCCCCTGGTGTCTCTCCGGCGGAACCCCCGCATGCTCTGGGCGTAATCAGGGGAGGGTCGGATTCCGGGGAAGGCCGGGGTACGGGAAGGCGGGTGCGGGCGTGACGCGACGGGACGACGTCGGCGGTGACGGCGGCGGCGACGGCCGGACCGTGGCCATCGTGGGGGCCGGGGCCGCCGGGACGAGCGTCTTCGCGCACCTGGCGGCGGCCGTGGCGCGCGGCGGCGGGGGCGGCCGGCCCATCCGGTCGGTGCTGGTGGTGGACCCCTCGCCGCCCGGCTGGGGGCTGGCCTTCGGCGACGACGATCCCCTGCTGATGTGCAACAGCGCCGCGAACGTCAACTCGCTGCTGCCGGACCGGCCGGACGACTTCGTCGACCACCTGCGCGCCCGCGGCTGGACGGGCGCCCCCGACACGTGTGTGCCCCGCGCCGCCATGGCCGCCTACTGCGCGGACCGCTGGGAGCGTGCCCGGGACACGGCCGAGCGGGCAGGAGTGACGGTACGTCATATCGCGTCCACCGTGCGGTCCGTACACCTGCCGGGCGGGCCGGCGCGGTTACGGCTGGACGACGGTACGGAGCTCGCGGCGGACGACGTCGTCCTGGCCACCGGGGTGCACCGGCCGCGCGTACCGCGGGGGTTCGCCGCGTTCACCGGCCACCCCCGCTATCTGGACAGCCCCTACCCGTCCGCCAGGCTCCGCGCCGCGCTCGGCACCGGGCCGCGGCGCGTCCTCGTGCTCGGTTCGCGGCAGTCCGCCGTGGACGCCGCCCTGCTGCTGTGCCGGGACGGCCACCGCACCACGCTGGCCTCGCCGTCCGGCTCCCTGCCCGCGGTACGGCTCTCGCTGCACGCGCCGCCGCGGGATTTCCCGCCGCTGGAGCGCATGGCCAGGCTGGACCCCGAGGACCCGCTACTGGAAGGGCGGTTGACGCGCTGCGCGGTGGAGGCCGTCCGGCTGCTCGGCGACCGTCCGCTGCGCGCACAGGGCTCCCGGGCCGCCGATCCCGTCCGGCGGCTGGCGGAGGAGACGGCCCTGGCCGAGGCCGGGATGTGTCTGTGGCCCGGGGTGGCGGTGGCCGTGATCGAGGCGCTGACCGCCTTCGCCGACGGCCTGCCGGCCGACCGCACCCGGGCCCTGATGCGGCGCTTCGACTGGTTCGTCGGCCGCTATCTGACCGCGCTCACGGTGGTCAACGCCCGCCGCCTGCTGGCGCATTGCGCGTCGGGTGCGCTGCGGGTGGCCCCCGCGTACCCGGAGTCCGTCGGCTTCTCCGACGGAGTGTGGCGGGTGTCCGGGCCGCCCGGCTCGCCGCCCGAGACCTACGACCACGTCGTCAACGCGACCGGCTTCCACCCGCCGGACCTGACGTGGCGGGCGGACGGTACGGAGCTGCTGCTCGCCCCCGGCGCCCTGCTCGCCCCCGGCGACCAGGCCGTCGACCGACTGGAGGCGGACCTGCGGGTGCGCCGGGCCCCGGGTGCGCCGCCCGAGCGCGTCTGGGTGGCCGGCACCGGCACCCACGTCCGCATCCCGTTCGCCAACCACCTGCGGACGGTGACCCGGCAGGCCCGGTGGGTCGCCGGGCAGGTGGCGGGGGCGGTGGGCTGACACCGGGCGGAGGTGGCGGGATCGCGTCCTTGCCCGGCGGGCCCTCGGCCGGTGGATACTGGCCGCGGCCGGCGCCCGGCCTGCCGGAGCGCGCGTTCCGGACGGCGGGCCGGTGACGCGCCGGAGCGCTGTCCGTCAGGAGGGATGACTCGTGGCGATGGTCAGGACACGGCGCGGCGAGGACGGCGTCCTCAACCTTCCCCGTACGGCGACGGGGGTCGACCAGTTCTTCCACGCGGTCCGCGCCCGCCGGCCGCGCCGGCCGCCGGGGAGGCCCGGGGAGCCGCGCTGGCGCGGCGACTTCGTCGTCCCGGACGCCGACGGACCACGGGTCGCGCTCCAGGAGTTCGGCTACGCGAGCCGCGAACTCGCCCGGCACGGCGGCACGGTGGACGACACCGCGCTCGTCGGGCCGTTCCGCATCCTGACGGAGGAGGGCCTGGACCGGCTCGCCGAGGTGTGCGACCGGCTCGAACCGGCCGCCGGCTCCAGCGGGTTCATAGCCACCCGGCGGCTGCGCGGCGCCGACCTCGCGTCGCCGTTCCTCCACAACATGATCCGCGACCGCGGCTTCCTGCTCGCCTGCTCCCGGATCGCCGGCGTCCCGCTGATCCCGCACCCGCTGCGTCTCCCCACCGCGCAGATCAACTACTTCGAGGGCCGCGGCCGTCCGGAGATCGTGCGGTGGCACCGGGACGGCATGGACTACGTCTTCACGATCCAGCTCAGCGACGGCGCCGACTACGAGGGCGGCCACTTCACCTACTTCCAGGGCCGCACCGGCGAGTTCGACGACGTGGCCGCCGACGACCCGCGCGTCCGCGAGGCCGACTGCCGGGCGCGCGGGGCGACCCTCTTCCTGCACGGCAGCCGCATCTTCCACGCGGTGACCCCGGTCACGCGGGGCCGCCGGGTCACCCTGGTGATCTCCCTCTTCTGCCCTTACTTCGCCCGCCGCGACTCCAACACCTTCTGGCACCTGGCCGGAGACGACGGCATCCTCGCCACCGTACCCGGCTGGCTCCGCCTGAAGTGGCCCGTACGCGACCCGGCCCTGGACTTCGGCCTGCGGGCCGGGAGCCCGGTGGTGACCTGGGAGGATCTCCGCCACTGAGGCGCCGCTGAGACGCGGCGGAAGCACGCGGAAGCACGGCGGAAGCTCGGCGGAAGCACGGCGCGCGGGCGATCGAGCCGGCCGCCGGCCCTTCGGCCCTGCCCCGGTCATGCGGGCAGGTCGGCGGAGAGGAAAGGAGCGAGAAGCGCGGCCAACGCGTCGGGGCGGTCGAGGGGGATGATGTGGCCGCAGTCCCGGAGGTGGTGTCCGACGAGGTCATCGGCGACGGGCCGGAGTTGACGCTCGAGCCCGGTGCCGACGGGTTGGGAGCCGACGGCCATGGTGGGCATGGTCAGCCGGGCCGTCGCGACGGCGTCCCGGAGCTGCCGGGCGCTGGTGGGCAGGGCCCGGTAGTGGGAGAACGCGCAGCGCAGCGCCTCGCCCCCGGTGTACGCCTGGACGAAGGCCGCCCGGATGTCGTCGGGTACTCCTCGCCCGAGCGTTCCCGAGTCGAGGAACCAGTCGAGGTACGGGGCCTCGTTGCCGGCCAGGACGGTCTCGGCGAGGCCGGGGACGCCGTGGAAGCCGAACCACCACGGGGCACCGCCCGCGACGACGTGCTCCGCTCCGGGCAGCCGGCCGAGCAGTGCCTCCATCACGACCAGGCGCCGGACGAGGCCGGGCCGGCGCAGCGCGAGCAGGACGGCGGGGGCGGTGCCCGCGTCGATGCCGACCACCGCCGCGGAGGGCTCGCCGAGCGCGTCGAGCAGCCCTTCGGCGTCGGCGGCGAGGGTCCCCGCGTCGTACCCCTCGGCGGCGCGCTCGCTGGCGCCGAGACCTCGCAGGTCGGGGGCGATGACCCGGTACTGCCCGGCCAGCCGGTCCATGATGCCGCTCCAGACCCGCCAGGTGTGCGGGAAGCCGTGCAGCAGGAGGACCGCGGGTCCTTCCCCGGCGATCGCGACGTTGAGGCGGACGCCGTTCGTCGTGACGCGGCGCAGGTGGTGTGCGGTGGTGTCGGGCATGACGGCTCCCCGGTGTGGTTACGATTGGTTACCAGGGAACGATAGGTAACTGACCAGCCGCTTCCCAGACGGCACTTTCAGGGAAGGTGGTGAGTCCCAGGTGACCACCCGAGGAACCCGGGCCGCCGGTCGCGGGGTACGCGGCGATCTGTTCGATCCGCAGTGCCCGACGCGGCAGTTGCTCGACCGCATCGGTACGAAGTGGACGTCCATGGCCGTCAAGACGCTCGCCGACGCGGCACCGGACGAGGTGCGCTTCGCGGACCTGAGACGCCGGATGCCCGGCGTCTCGCAGAAGATGCTGTCCGTGACGCTGCGGAACCTGACCCGCGACGGGCTGGTGTCACGCCGCGTCGAACCGACCGTGCCGCCGCGGGTCTTCTACCGGCTCACCGGACTCGGGCTGTCCCTGGAGGTCGCGCTCGCGGGGTTGCGGGCCTGGGCGGAGGAGCACATGGCCGAGATCGACCGCGCCAACGAAGCGGCCGGCCAGGAGGCCGACGAGGGGTGAGGCGGGCCGGTTCCGCACTCCGTACCGGCGGCCGGACCGCGCGTGCGTCCGTCGGCCGTCACCGTCCCCCAGGCCCCGGGCCCCCAGGCCCCGCACCGGCCCCCGGAGCGGTCACACCCCGTGCGCCCCCAGCCGGGCCAGCTCCTCCGCCGTCAGGACGAGGTCGGCCGCCGCCGCGGAGTCGCGGATGCTGTGCGGGCGGCTGCCGCCGGGGATGGGGATCACGGTCGGGGAGGCGGACAGCAGCCAGGCGAGGCAGATCTGCTGGGGGCTGACGCCGCGCTCCGCGGCGATGGTGTGGAAGGGTGCGAAGGCGGTGTCGGCGGCGAGGCCGGAGGTGCCGTCCAGGGAGCTGCGGGAGATGCCGCCGAGGGGGCTCCACGGGAGGAAGGCGATGCCCAGTTCGGCGCAGAGGCGCAGTTCGGGGGCGCTGTCGCGGACGGCGGGCGAGTAGCGGTTCTGTACGGAGACCAGCCGGTCGCCCAGGATGTCGCGGGCCAGCCGGATCTGCGCCGTGTCGGCGTTGGAGATGCCGGCGAGGCGGACGGTGCCCGCGTCGAGGAGGTCGCGGAGGGCGCCGAGGGAGTCGGCGAACGGGACGGCCGGGTCGGGCTTGTGGAGCTGGTAGAGGCCGATCGCCTCGGTGCCGAGGCGGCGCAGCGACTCCTCGCAGACGCGCTTCAGCCGGCGTGGGTCGCCGTCGACCGTCCAGCCGCCGTCCGGGGTACGGCCCCGGCCGCCCTTGGTGGCGACGAGGACGTCGTCGCGGTCGCCGCCGTACGTGGCGAGGGCGCGGGCGACGAGCAGTTCGTTGTGGCCGGGTTCGCCGTCGGGGGCGTGGTAGGAGTCGGCGGTGTCGATGAGGGTGACGCCCGCGTCGAGGGCGGCGTGCACGGTGGCGAGGGCGCGGGCCTCGTCGGGGCGGCCCTCGATCGACAGGGGCATCGCCCCGTAGCCGATGGCGCTGACGCTGAGGTCGCCGAGTGTGCGGTGGCGCATGTCAGTTGTCTCCCTGGAGCGTGGCGGTGATGACGTCCGGCAGCCACGCCGTGGTGTCGCGGAACGTGAATCCCAGGCCGGTCGCCCGGGAGTTGTCCATGCCGTAGAAGCGGTCGAAGGCGAACGGCGAGTACGGGCCCTCGGGCGCGGCCTCCAGGACCGTGCGCCCGCCGGGAATGCGTTCGGCGAACAGACGGCACAGCTCGGCGGCGTCGGTGAGCCCGTGCGAGCAGGCGTTCACGGGTCCGGTGAATTCCCGTCCGGCCGCCCAGAAGAGGAAGTCCGCTATTTCGTCGACGTGAATGAACGTCGACGGACGGACGGCCGGCGGAACGGCGATCGGGGCGCCGGTCCGGATGCGGTCGGCGTAGTGCGCGAGCCGTCCGGTGAAGTCGTCGGAACCGCCGAGCACATGGGCGGTGCGCACGGCGACGGACGGGAACGCGGGGTCGGCCGCGAACACGGCCTCGGCCTGGCGCTTGCCCTCGCCGTACTCCCAGGGCGTCGCCGGGGCGCGGTCCACCGGCCACGACGCGGCGTCGAAGGCCGTCTCGGGCAGCGGCCCGGAGGCGTCGGCCACCTGGTCGTACACCTCGATCGTCGAGGTCATGACGTACCGCCGGGTGCGGCCGGCGAAGACCCTGCGGGCGATGTCCGCCTGGACGGGCGTGTAGCAGACCTGGTCGACGACGGCGTCGAACGTCCGGTCGCCCAGGGCCGTCCGCAGGGCCGTCTCGTCGTCGCGGTCGGCGACGACGTGGGCGGCGCCGGGCGGGGGCGCGGCGGAGCCGCGGTTGACCACGGTGACCGACGCGCCCGCGTCGAGCAGCCGGGAAATCAGCCGTTTTCCGAAATAGCGATTCCCGCCGATGACGCAGACGTCCCGCGGCACACCGTCGCGTGGCATTGCCGAATTCCTCCCGATCCAGGGCCGGCCCAGGGCCGATTCATCGCCGATACAGGGCCGTTCCGGAGCCGGTCCCGAGCGGATTCCCCCGCCCGTTCCCGCCCCTTTTCCGACGCCGCACCAGTGTTACCGTGACGGATCGTTTCCTGAAGGGGGAGTCATGGGAGATCCGGCCGTCCTGCCGAAAGAACCTCGGTATCCGCGCGCCGCGGCCAACGATCCGATGGCGGCCTTCGACGCGGTCGACCGGCGGCTGATCGGCCTCCTCCAGAGCGAGGGCCGGATCACTCTCAGCGAGCTGGGCCGCCGCGTGCGGCTGAGCCCGGCCGCGGTCGGCGAGCGGGTGCGGCGGCTGGAGAGCGGCGGGGTGGTGACCGGGTACACGGCCGAGGTGTCGCCCGCCCGGCTGGGGTACGGCGTCCAGGCGTTCGTCCGCGTCAACCCGTACGCCGGCTACACCCTGCGCCACCCGGCGGTCGCCGTGCTGACCGACCGCCCGGAGGTGCTGGAGGCGCACCACGTCGTCGGCGAGGACTGCTGGATCCTGAAGGTCGCCGTGGTGGACACCGCGCACCTGGAGGAGGTGCTGGAGCGGGTGTCGGCGTTCGGGCGGACGACGACCTCGGTGGTCCTGTCGTCGCCCGTCCCGCGCAAGCCGCTCCTGCCGGCCGAGCCGCGGCCGGTCGCCTGACAGCGTGGGGGCGGGGCCGGAGGAGCGGGTGACGGCCGAACCGGGCGGCGGGTGATCGTACGTACCTCGAATCGGTGCGGTGGGCTCGCCGGGTGGACGTCAGCGACTGCTGTTCTGCTGCGCCTCCGTCCGCCAGTACAGGACGAGGAAGAGGGCGAGCAGCAGGTCGTCGGGGAGCGCGTCTCCGTCGGCGCCGTCCAGCCGCACCACGTGCGGCCGGCTGCCGAGCTTGTCGTAGGAGATCTCCAGGGGGCCGACCGTCCGCACGCGGCTGCCGAGTTGGTCGTAGTCGAGCGCGTACGGGCCGATCCGCCGGAGCCGGCTGTTGAGCTTGTCGTAGGCGAGGTCCCAGGTGCCGACGGTGAGGGCCCGGCTGGTCCACTTGGTGTAGGCGATCTCGGTGGTGCCGATGCGGCGGAGGCGGGTGCCCATCGTGTCGTAGTCGAGCTCCCAGGGGCCCACCCGGACGGGGTGGCCCGCCCACTTGGCGTAGGTGATCTCGGCGGGGCCGATGTGCCGCAGCCGCGTCCCCATCGAGTCGTAGTCGAGTGTGATCTCCATGGCTCCCCTTCTCCCGGCGTTCCGCCGCGCCGCCGCCTCTACCCGAGTCAGTGCCCGCCCGTGACCTTGAATCCGCGCGGGACCAGCCACACGGTGAGGACGGTCACCACGGCCACGATGCCGGCGGAGACGTACGCGGTGGTCGTCAGCGCGTCGTCGAAGGCGGTGTGCGCCGCGTCGAGGACCCGCCGCCCGGTCTCACCGCCGGTGCGGCGGGCGACGTCCGCGGCGCCGCCGACCGAGCCGCGGGCCTCGTCCAGGTCGGCGCCGCGGAGCGGCAGTCCGGTCATGTGCCGGGTGAAGACGGCGCCGTGGACGCTGCCCAGGAGCGCCACGCCCAGGCCGACGCCGAGTTCGTAGGCGGTCTCCGAGACGGCGCCCGCCTGCCCGGCGCGGTGCGGCGGCACGGCGGAGACGAGGACGGAGGCCGCGGCGGTCATCGCCAGGCCGTCGCCGAGGCCGAGCAGGGCCAGGACCCCGGCGACGACCGGGTACTCGTTGGGCAGCGGGGTCAGGGCGAGCAGCAGGAAGCCCGCGACCAGTGCGCCGAGGCCGGCGGCGAGGACCGTCCGGACGCCGGCGCGGTGCATGATCCAGGGCGACGACAGGGAGCCGGCCAGCATGGCGCCGGCCGACGGCAGGGTGCGCAGCCCGGCCTGCTCCGGCGAGTAGCCGTGGACGTACTGCAGCCACAGCGAGATCAGGAAGAGCGCGGCGCCGATGGCGAGCATGGCGAGCAGGGTGGCCAGCGCGGCGGCCAGGAAGGGGCCGTTCCGGAAGAGCCGGACGTCCAGCAGGGGGTCGTGGGAGGCGAGCTGCCGCCGGGCGAAGAGGGCGAGCAGGAGCACGCCCAGGAGCAGCATCCCGACGTCGGCCGGTGCGAGGCTGCCCTTGGCGACGTGCTTGACGCCCCAGGCGAGGGCCACGACACCGGCGACGGAGAGCAGGGCGCCGAGCTTGTCGAGCGGCCCGTGCTGGGGCACGCGGTACTCGGGGAGCAGGCGCAGGCCGGCCGCCACGGTGGCGACGACGATGGGGACGTTCACCCAGAACGCGGCCGACCAGCCGTACCGTTCGACGAGGAACCCGCCGACGAGCGGCCCCAGGCAGGCGCCCGCGCCGGCCACCGCCGCCCAGATGCCGATGGCCAGCGCTCGTTCGTGGTCGTCGGTGAAGACCGCCCGGATCAGCGACAGCGTCGACGGCATCACCATGGCGCCGCCGAGGCCGAGCAGCACGCGCCCGGCGATGAGCTGTGCGGTGCTGTCCGCCGTGGCGGCGACCACCGAGGCGAGGCCGAAGAGGACGAATCCGGTCAGGAACAGCCGCTTGCGGCCGAAGCGGTCGCCGACCGCGCCGCTGGTCACGAGGAGGCCGCCGAGGACCAGCCCGTAGATGTCGATGATCCACAGCTGGGCGATCGGCCCGGGCCGCAGGTGGTCGACGAGCGACGGCAGGGCGACGTTGAGGATGGTCGCGTCCATGGCCACCAGCAGCAGGCTGGCGCACAGCACCGCGAGGACCGCCCAGCGGTCCGGCCGCTTCCCCGGCGCGGGCCCGGCGGCCCGGGACGGGCGGGTCCCGGTCATTCGAGCAGCCCCCGGCGCATGGCCTCGGCGACGGCCGCGGCGCGGTCGGACACCCCGAGCTTCTCGTAGAGCCGCTGGGTGTGGGTCTTGACGGTGCTCGCGCCGAGGTACAGCTCGTCGGCGAGGCGCGGGATGCTCTTGCCTTCGGCGAAGCCCCGCAGCACCTGCCGTTCGCGGTCGGAGAGGACCGTCTCGTCGCGGTCGGCGCGCAGCCGGATCTGGTCGACCAGGCCGTCCGAGAGGTCCTCGGAGACGACCTGCCCGCCGCGGGCGACCTTCAGTACGGCGTCCACGATCTCGGAGCGCTTGGCGTCCTTCGCCAGGTAGCCCGCGGCGCCTTCCTCGACCGCCCGGTAGACGACCGCGCCGTCGGTGGTCGCGGACAGCAGGAGGACGCGGGTCGGCAGCCGGTCGCGGACGACCGCGTGCAGGACGGCCAGGCCGTCGAGGCCGGGGAGCCGGTAGTCGATCAGCGCCACTCGGGGTTCGAGCCGGCGGACGGCGTCGAGGGCGGCGGGCCCGTCCTCCACCTCGGCGACCACGGCGATCCGGCCGTCGAGCCGGAGGCCGCGGGTGATGCCCTCGCGGTAGACCGGGTGGTCGTCGGCGACCACCACCGTCACCTGCGTACCGGAATCGGACTCCATGGGCTCGCCACTTCCGTGCTCGCGGTCGCCACCGTCCGGGCCACTGGCCCGGAATGTCCCTTCCGTCCACGATAAGCGGACCACCGCCCGTCGGCCGCTCCGGGCGCCCCGCCCGCCGATCGGGGGACCCCCGGCTCCCCCGCCCCGCCGCCCGTCCGCCGGATCCCGGGGCCTCGGTGCGCCCCGCAGGGTGGAGGGGAAGCGACCTGGAGGAGTGAGTGAGCATGGCGACGGAGACGATCGAACGGGTCGTCGTCGGGGTGGACGGTTCGGCGGGCAGCGTGGCGGCCCTCCGGTACGGCGCCCGGGAGGCGGCCCGGCACGGCGCGGCCCTCTGCCCGGTGTACGCGTGGGCGCCGCCCGGCGGCGAGGCGGCCGACGCGGTGAGCCCGGCCCCGTCCGACGTGTGCGACCACTGGGAGCGGGCGGCGGCGGCCGTGGTGCGGGAGACCTGCGAGGCGGCGTTCGGCCCGACCCCGCCGGGCACGGTCCTCCGCCCGCGCGCCGTCCGCGCCGCTCCCGGCCCCGCGCTGGTGACCCTGGCCCGCGACCCCGGCACCCTGCTCGTCGTGGGCACCGGCGGGCACGGACCGCTCCACCGCGTCCTGCGCGGCTCGGTGCGCCGGCACTGCCTGCGGCACGCCTGCTGCCCGGTCCTCGTCGTCCACCCCGGCCCGGCGGACCACCGGGCCGCGCCGGTCCCCGACGGCAGGCCCCGCATGGACGCGCCGGCCCTCGGCGGGACGGCGCGACCACGGGCCCGGGCGGCGTGACGGCGGGGCGCTGACGGGGGCGCGGCGGGCGCCGTCGCGCGCCACCGGCGACCGGCATCCGCGCCTGTTTCGACCATGGCTCACTTCCTCGGTCGCCCCTTACGAAGGGTGACACCATGACTACATGACCAGTGGGTGGTGGACGGAAGTTCCGGAAGGCCCGGGAGGCTCCGGGAGCGGGCCGCGCACCGGCCGGGATCCAGGCTCCCTGACCCTGGGGGCCGAGGAGGAGTACCTGCTCGTGGACCCGGTCTCCCGGCGGCTGCGGCCCGACGCCGAGAAGGTGGTCGCCGAGGCCGCCGCGGAGCTCGGCGGGCGGGTCACCCGCGAACTGACGCGCTACCAGGTCGAGGTCCGCACGGAACCCCACCGCGACCTCGCCGCCTTCGCCGAGGAGCTCCGGTCGCTGCGGCGCGCGGTGGCCCGGGCGGCCGCGCGCCATGGACTCGCCGCCGTCTCCAGCGGCACGCCCGTGCTGGCGCAGCCGGCGCCGACGCCGTTCAGCGAGGGGGCGCGCTACGCCAGGAGCGTCGCGGAGTTCGGCGCCCTGGACGACGAGCAGAGCGTCTGCGCCTGTCACGTGCACATCGGGATCGCCGACCAGGAGCTCGCCCTCCGCGTCTCCAACCACCTGCGCGCCCGGCTCCCCGTCCTCGTCGCGCTGGCGGCCAACTCCCCTTTCTGGCAAGGGCGCGACACCCGCTACGCCGGCTGGCGGACGATCACCTGGGCCCGCTGGCCGGCCGCGGGCCCGCCGCCGTACCTGGCGTCCCGGGCGCACTTCGAGGACCTCGTCGCGGAACTCACCGCGACCGGCGCGATCATGGACCGTTCGGGGCTGTACTGGGACGTCAGGCCCTCGCACCACGTGCCGACGCTGGAGGTCAGGGCGGCCGACGCCGCGTCCTCCGTCGAGGACGCGGTCCTGCTCGCGGCACTCGTCCGGTCGTCCGTCGCCACGGCCCTGGCCGACATCGAGGCTGGGAAGGCCGCGTTCCGGCCCTCGGACGAACTCCTCCGCGCCGCGTACTGGCGAGCGGCCCGCGACGGCCTCTCCGGTGCCGGCGTCGACCTGCGCACCGGCCGCCTCGCCCCCGCGCCCGTGCTCGTGGAACGCTTCCTGGACGGCCTACGCCCCGATGTGCTGCGCCACGACGACATGGCCGCGATCCGCGCCGGCTGGGCGCGGCTGCGCGCCCACGGCAACGGCGCGGACCGGCAGCGCGCCGCCCACCGGGCCCGCGGCAGGCTCACCGACGTCGTCGACCACCTGATCAGGGCCACGACCGCCGCCCGGCCGGAGAGCCAGGGCGGTACGTGAGGCCGGGCGCCGGGCTGCCGCCCGCCCGTGATCGACTGACCCCATGCCGTACGCCACAGCCGCCGACGGAACCCGCATCGCCCACCAGGTGCGCGGGTCCGGGGCCCCTCTCGTCCTGCTCGCCGGGCAGGCGAACTCCCACCGCTGGTGGGACGCCGTCCGCGCCGACTTCCACGCCGCCCGCAGCACGGTCACCCTCGACCACCGGGGCACCGGCGCCAGCGACAAACCCGACCGGCCGTACTCCACCGAGGAGTTCGCCGACGACGTCGTCGCGGTCCTCGACGAGCTGGGCATCGGGCGGGCGGACGTCTACGGGACGTCGATGGGCGGCCGGGTCGCCCAGTGGGTGGCCGTCCGGCATCCGCACCGGGTGCGCCGGCTGGTGCTGGGCTGTACGTCCCCCGGCGTCCGGGGCGTGCCGGCCGGCGAGGACGTCCGCGCGGCCCTGGCGGACCCGGACCCGGCGGCGGCCGAACGGACGCTGCTGGACCTGATGTACACGCCCGCCTGGCAGGCCGCGCACCCCGGTCCGTACACCGTCCTCGGGGACCCGGACATGCCGGGCCACGCGCGGCGCAGGCATCGCCTGGCCAGCGCGCGGCACGACGCCTGGGACGCCCTGCCGCGCGTCACCGCGCCCACGCTGGTCGTCCACGGCACCGAGGACCGCTTCAACCCCACCGCCAACGCGCACCTGCTCGCCGCCCGGATCCCGGGCGCGCGGACACATCTCATAGCGGGCGGCCGGCACGCCTACTTCGACGAGTTCCGGGCGGAGGCGAGCCCGCTGGTGCTCGACTTCCTGACCGCGCCCGCACCGGCCTGAGCGGCGGGCGGCGGGCGCGGTGGGCGACGGGCGGCGGGCGGCGCCCGGTCAGGCGGTGTCGAACCGGGCGGCGAGGCCCGCGACGTCCTCCGGGGACAGGGCGATGCCGAACTCCTCGGCGAGGCAGGCCCCGAGCTCGTCGGCCTCCAGCTTGCGCTCGGTGCGGGAGCCGTCCGGCCGGAGGGTGGTCACGGCGGCGGCGTCGAGCGAGAGCTGCCGGTCCGCGGCGAACCGCTGGGCGATCGGGCGCCGGACGAACGGCGAGCGGGGGTGGCTGGAGACGTAGTGGCTGCCGACGACGTAGTCGATGGTGTACTGGGGGACCAGGGTGAAGGTGTGGCGGTCGAGCCAGCCGTCGGAGCGGTGCTCGTGCAGCCACCAGTCGTCGATCCCCCGCTCCCCCGGGCGCCGTTCCACCCGGAACCGCCAGCCTTCGAAGTCCGCTTCCACGCCGTCGGCCAGCTCGATCGGCTCCAGGGGGCCGGACCCGAAGCCGACGTCGCAGAGCCACGTCCGGCCGTCGTCCTCGGCCTCCACGGCCAGGAGGGCGTGAGTGGCGGGAAGGATCTTGTCCGCGCCGAGCGTGACCCGGCCCCGCAGACCGGTGAAGCGGAAGCCGAACCGTTCGAGGACGGCGGCGAACAGGACGACGTGCTCGAAGCAGTAGCCGCCACGGCCCCGCCGCACCAGCTTGTCCTGGACCGACTCGACGTCCAGCGCGATCGGGACCCCGAGCATGACGTCGAAGTTCTCGAACGGTATGGACGTGACGTGCGCCCGTTGCAGGGCCCGCAGCGCCTCCAGGGTGGGTCGGCGCTCCCCCGCGTACCCGGTCCGCTCCAGATAGGCGTCCAGGTCCAGGAGGTCGCCGTGCCATCCCTGACCGGTCTTCGGCTGGCCGGTGTGCGGCGCGGTCATGACTCCACCCTTCCGGACCGTGGAGGTCCGCTGTCGTGCGTGTGTGGGGGCGTGTACCGGTGGTCTCTGCTTCAACGACCGGTACGTGTTCGACCCTACGCGCCGCTTGCCCGGGTGACATCAGCCGCCGGACGGGATGGGGGCCGACTCTTGGAGGTCACCGGGCGGGGCGAGTCCTAGGCCGGTCCTACGACCGTCGTCCCCCGGTCGGGGGACGACGGGACCCCCCGCCCGGTCCCCCGGCCGGCCGGGACGCGGCGGGCGGGCCGCCGCCTAGCGTGGGCGGCGTGGAAAGGACTGGGAAAGGAGGAGACCTCATGACCAGGATCAGGACACCGGCCGCCCGACGCGATCCCCGCGCTCCCCGCCCACACGGCCGGGACGGCACGGCGGCCCTCACGGTGGCCGCCCTCGTGGTACTGGAGGCGGTGGCCCTCCGGCTGGTACCGACCGCCGACTGGCCCCTGGCCACCGTGGCCCTGGGCGCCGCCCTCGCCGCGGTCGCCGTGACGGCCCACGCCCTGGGCCGCCGCTCCCTCCCGCCCCTCTGCTCCCTCCGGACCCGCCGTTACCTCCCGTCCCGCCGCGGCCCGCGTGCCCCGGCACCCGACGACCCCCTGTTCGACGCCGCCACCCGGGACAGCCTCCCGCCGGCCGCCCTGCGCGCCGCCCTCCCCTCGTCGGACCCGGCGGCCGAGAACCGGCTCCAGGTGGCCTGGATCCTCGCCCGGCACGGACACGACGCGGCCTGGCTGCGCCGGTACCTGGACCTGCCGCCCGGGGTGGCGGACGCCCTCGTCCGCGCGGCGGACGCGGAACAGGGGCCGCCGCGTGACGCGAACGACGGTGGCCCGCCGCACCGGGCGGCTCCTACGCCGCCTGCTGCCCCTGCTCGGCCGCACCCTGACGGACGGCTGACGGACCCTGCCTACCGCCCGCCGCCCGCCCGCGTCCGGCAGTAGGCGTCGCGCCCCGCGCGGTATCCCGGTGCGCCGGGGACGCTCAACAGGACCGCCCAACGCGCGGCGTTCGCCTCGATGGCGTCCTCGGCGCGCCGCCGGGCCTCCGGGCCGTCGGCTTCCGCCAGGCGGCGGGCGTGTTCCCAGGCGGTCTCGCGCCACAGGTGGAACAGTTCACCCGCGGTGGGCCGGGCGAGCGGGTTCCAGCGGGCGTCGCCGAGGGCGAGGAGCGGGTCGTAGCGCCGGGCGATGTCCTCGACGGCGGGCTGGTAAGCGCGGTCGAGGACGGCCTGGACGCGTTCGTAGTCGGGCTTCCGGGACGTACCGTCGCGGGCCCGGAGCCCGAGCGCGGCCAGGACGTACGGCATGTCGCGCTGGATGTGGGCGTTCGCGCCGAGCAGCGCGTCCTGGCCGGCGTTGAGGTCGCCGGAGCGGGCGGCGGCGAAGGCGGCGCGCCAGGCGGCCGGGACCGGGCGGCCGGCGCGGTCCGCGTGGTAGGCGGCCAGGTAGCGGTTGACGAAGCCGGTGTTGAGGCTGCCGCCGGCCCAGGCCGGTTCCTCGAACGCGCCCTCGCGCACGGCCGCCGCCAGCGACTCCTCCAGCCGCGTGTAGACGGCGGCGAAGGGCGCCCGGTGGTCGCAGCCGAGGCCGTCGCGGAGCCGGCCGAGCGTGCGGGCCGCCTCGTCCGCGCAGCCGGCCGGCGGCCCGGCGCAGTGGAGCTCGTGGGGGACACCCCCGGCCGGCCCGGCCGGGGCCGCCCCCGCGGGGTCCGCCGCGGCCGGGGAGAGCAGGAGCAGCAGCGAGGCGGCGACGACGGCCGCCCGCCGCGCCGTTCCGGATCCGGTCACCGCACCACTCCCCCGCCCCTCGGTCCCGCCGCAGTCGTCACGCGGTGTCAACGACGGCGCCGGGACGGGCGTTGCGGGGGCAGGGGGAGCACTCGGGCGCACACCGGAGGCGTTTCAGGACATTCCGCCCGTTCGGTCCCGTCCACGGCTCTCTCTCCGGCCGTCGCCGCGCGTCCGAAAACATCCCCTGCCGGTCCCCGGCCTCTTGCAAGAGCCTTCCTCCCGGCCGCTTTCCCGACAGAATCTCTGGGCACTGCCTGACCATCCGAACCGGCCGACGGCGCGCCGGCGTCGCTCCGACGCCCCCGGCCCGGCCGGCCGTTCACACCGTCGGGCCGACCGAGCCGATCACGACCGACCACGACCGACCACGACCGACCACGACCGACCACGACCGACCACGACCGACCACGACCGACCACGACCGACCACGACCGACCACGACCGACCACGACCGACCATGAACGACCATTCCTGAGACACCACTGAGACACCAGGGGGGAACGTGCATCGCATGCGGGGCATGAGCCGTAGAGGACTGCTACGGGCGGGGCTGGGCGCCGGGGGCGCGGCCTGGGCGGCGGCGCACGCGCTGCCGGGGACGGCGTCGGCGGCGGCGCCCGCGGGGCGGGTCGGCTCCGCGCCCTGGGCCGCGCCGGCCGTACGGCAGGGGGTGTTCCCGGAGTGGGCCCGGTACGCCCGGGTGGCGGACGGCACCTTCGACGAGGACGCCGACCCGGTCCGCGACATGAAGCCGGTGATCAACGCCCTGAAGGCGCAGAACGTCAGCGTGATCGAGCTGGACACCATCCTCTCGAACTGGCTGACCCAGGAGGAGTTCGACTTCCACGTCAAGCAGGTCGGCCGGTTCACCGAGCTGGCGCACGCCGCGGGGATCCGGGTGGTCATGTACTACCCGTCGCTGGAGCTGATCAGCGTCGGCGGCGAGAAGGGACGTTCCTTCTACAAGAACGACCACGGCAAGGAGTGGGTACAGCTCTCCCTCGACGGCCAGCCGAACGTCTTCTACGGCAGCCTCGTCGTCTGGGTGGACCCGGGCGACGAGAGCTGCTGGCTCAGCCCCAACTCCCCGTGGCGCGACTACTACCTGGCGCGGGTCAAGGCCCTGGCCGGCTCGGGCCTGGACGCGATCTGGCCGGACGTGCCCATCTACTTCGACGGCAAGGCCAGCTGGTGCGACGCCTCGCCGTGGGCCGCGGCGGCGTTCAAGGCCGATACTGGCCTCCCGCTCCCGAAGAAGGCGGACTTCGGGGACACCACGTTCCGCAGGTTCGTCGAGTGGCGCCACCGCAACCTGCTCCAGTGGCAGCTCGACATCGCCGCCGCGGGCAAGTCGGCCAACAAGGACCTGGTCACCTTCGTCGAGACGGTGAGCATGGACTACCAGTACGCCACCTCCATCGGTCTGGACGGCGCGTACCTGCGGCAGGCTGAGGGCGTCAGCCACGCCTGGGAGGTGGACATCCTCGGCAACTACGACGGCATGCGGCACGCCACCGCGTCCGACTGGACGTGTCTGATCTCCATGTACAAGTACGCCCGCGCGGCGAGCGGCGCCAAGCCGGCCTGGGCGTTCTCGTACGGCTGGAAGGCCGACGACGCCTCGCTGGTGATGGCCGAGCTGCTGGCGGCCGGCTGCAACCCGTACGAGGTCAAGAGCCCGTTCAAGAACGAGACGACCGACGCGAAGATGCGGACCCGGATGTACGGGTTCGTGGCGGCGCACCAGCAGCGGCTGTACGACGCGGTCCCGGCCGCCGAGGTCGGCGTCTACCACTCGACCGCCTCCCGCGACTACGTCAGCCCCTCGGCCGGCACCGGCATGTACGTCAACGCCAAGAAGCCGTCCGGGGTCAAGGAGTGGTGGAGCGAGGGCACCCCGGAGGACAGCTGCACCACGATGCCGTGGCTCGGGGAGTTCCGGGGCACGGTGAAGGCGCTGGTGTACGGGCACGTGCCGTTCGACACCGTGCCGAGCGTGGGGGTGACGGCGGCGGACCTGGCCCGGTTCAAGGTGCTGATGCTGCCCAACCTCCAGGCCGTCTCGGACGCCGAGGCGGAGGTGCTGCGCACCTGGGTGGCGGCCGGCGGCACCGCGGTGATCAGCGGCCCGGCGCCCACCGCGCTCACGGAACTGGGCGCGGCGCGGGACGAGTTCGCCCTCGCCGACGTGCTCGGGTTCCGCAAGCGGGATCCGCTCCCGGCCACCAAGGAGAACCGTTTCGGTGCCGGGAACTGCCACTACGTCAAGGACCTGCTCGGCCGGACGTTCCTGTCGGCCACCGGGCAGGCCGGCGCCGACGCGCTCCTGGCACCGGTCCTCGCGGCGGCCCCGCCGGCCGTCACGTTCGCGGGCGACCGGCGCGTCCACCTGGAGCTGAGCCGGCTCGGCGACGACCTCGTCGTCCAGCTGGTCAACTTCACCTGCTTCGGCGACAAGCCGGCCGCGTTCGCCGTCAAGCCGGCCGCCTGCTCGGTGACCGTCGCCGTGCCGGAGGGCAAGCGGGTGACGGCCGCCGCGGTGAGCTCCCCGGACGCGGCCTCGCCGGCGCCGCGGCCCGTGACCTGGACGACGTCCGGGGCGACGGCCACCGTCGAGCTCACGGTGGCGCAGTACTCACTGCTGACCGTCACCCTGGCCTGACGGGCCCTCCGGCCGGGCCAGCGCCCGCAGCGCCGCGGCGGAGGGCGACCCCTCCGCCGCGGTGTAGGCCACCATGATCTCCTCGGGGTTGTCGGTGAGCTGGAAGGTCTCCCAGCTCAGCTCCAGCGTCGTCCCGGCCGCCGCGCAGCTGAGCCGACAGGTGGCGTGGGTGATGTCGAGGACCGGCAGTTCCGACCAGATCCGGTCGAAATCGGCGCTGGCCGTCCGGAGTTCGGCGACGTGCCGGGCGAGCTCCCGGTCGTGGGGCCACCGGCCGGTCACCGAGCGCAGATAGGCCACCGTCTCGTGGGCCTTGGCCTCCCAGTCGAGGTAGAGCGTCCGGGCCCGCGGATCGGTGAAGACGATCCAGCCGATCGTCCGGCGTTCCGCCGGGATCCCGGCGAAGTCGACGAACACCCGGGTCGCCAGCCGGTTCCAGGCGAGGATGGCGCCGTCGCGCCCGACGAGGTAGGCGGGGCTGCCGTCCAGGGTGTCGAGCAGCCGGCGGACGCTCGCCCGTACCCGGGGCCCGGCGGCCGCGGGTTGCGGGCCGGCCGCGGGCGGCACGCCCCCGGGCAGCGGGTCGTGCCGGTCGGGACGGGCCAGGTCGCGCAGGTAGCGCCGCTCGCCGGGGCTGAGCCGCAGCGCGTCGGCGACGGCGTACAGCACGGCGTCGGACACCAGCGACGCGTTGCCGCGTTCCAGCCGGATGTAGTGGTCGACGCTCACCGCGGCCAGCGCGGCCACCTCCTCGCGGCGCAGGCCGGGCACGCGGCGCGGGCCGTGCGCGGGCAGCCCGACGTCGCCGGGGTTCAGCCGGGTGCGGCGGGAGACGAGGAAGTCACGAAGGGCGATCTTGGCGTCCACTCCCGCATTCTCCGCAGCCGCCGGTGCCGCGGGGCAGTCGCCAACCGGCCACTTTCCGGCGGCTCCGGGTGCCCTGCCAAGCCCGCTGCCAGGGCGAGTCCTGCCCTCCCTCGCGGGGCACCGACCGGGGGATGCTGGTTCCGCTTTCCCGTACGTCCTGTGGTTCCCGACCGTCCGGTGCCGGGCCGCGGGCCCGGCGTACCGGCGGCACCGCGTGCGGCCTCGCGCGGTCGCCGGGGTACGCCGGGAACGGCCCCGCGGCCCGGCACCGGACGGTCCATATCCTCTGGGAGGAGCGAAATGCCCGCTATGCCCTCGGCGTTCAGGATCGGGGCACGGCGCCCGGCCGGGCGCGGCCCACCGCGGTACCGCGCGGCGCGGGGACGCGCCACAGGGCGGACGGGCGGTCGTCCCCGCCCGGATGGGACTCGAACGCGATCCACTTCCCGTCCGGCGACCAGCTGGGGGCGCCGTCGTACGAGCCGTCGTGGCGGGTGACGCGGACCGGGGGGCCGCCGGTCACCGGGACGGCGAAGATCTGCGGCAGCTCCAGTCCGCCGGAGGTGGAGGAGAACACGACCCACTTCCCGTCGGGTGACCAGCTGGGGTCGGTGTGCTCCCCGTCCCCCTGGACGGGGAGCTCGCGGAGCCCGCCGCCGTCCGCGTCCATGACGTACAGGCGCCAGTCCTCGCCGCCCTGCCGGCGGCGCTGGAAGACCAGCCGGTCGCCGGCGGGTGACCAGTTGGGCTGCCGGTTGTCGGTCCGGGTGGCGGGTCCGTCGACGAGTCTGGTGCGTCCGGTGCCGTCGCGCCGGACCTTCCAGAGCGAGCCGTCGCCGCCGGAGCCGTCCTCGCGTTCGGTGCTCTCCTGGAAGACGATCCACCGCCCGTCCGGGGAGAAGCTGGGTTCCAGGTACCCGGTGTCGCCGTCGTGTTCCGTCACCCGCTCGGGCCGGCCGCCGGGGCGCAGCACCCAGACCTCGTCGCGGCCGGCGCGGTCGGAGGCGAAGGTGACGCCGGCGGCGGGGTTCCAGCTGGTCCCGGGCAGGTTGACGGCGGCGCGGTCGCTCTCGTCGAGCAGGGTCCGGGGGGCCTGCCGGCGGGGGCCGCCGAGGGGGAGGGTGCGCAGGGCGGCGGGGCCGGCGTTGTAGCCGTCGTGGAAGACCGTGAAGAGGAGGGACGCGCCGTCCGGCGAGAAGGCGGGGTTCTGGGCGCTGGCCCGGCCGCCGGGGCGGTGGAGGAGTTCGGCGCCGTCGCGGCGGGTCTCGGGGTGCGGGCCGGCGGACCGTGGGGAACGGGGGTTCTCACGGTCGTCGGAGCCGTTGGACCCGCCGGACCCGTCGGAGTCCTCGGAGTCGGAGCCCGCCTCGCAGGCGGTCAGCAGGATGGCGGCGGCGAGCAGGGCGGCGAACGGACGTCTGCGCACCGGGCTGACGCTAGCGCAGGGGGCGCTCCGGGTCCGGCGGACGGCGGATTGCCCCGGTACACCACGTTCTCTCGCGCCCGGGTCAGTCGTCCTTCACGGCGAGGCCGACGTGCTGGGCGAGGGCGGGGGCCAGGTCGAAGAGCTGCGGTGTGCTGATCGTCGCGCCGCCGAGGTCGCCCAGCCCGGCGGCGATGCCCAGGGCGGTGGCCTCGCGCAGGTCGACCTTGGCCAGGGTGGCCCGGTCGAACCGGGCGCGCTCCAGGGTGGAGCCGGGGAAGTGGACGTCCGTCAGCGTCGCGCCGCCGAAGTCCACGTCCCGCAGCAGGCAGTCGACGAACGCGACCTCGCGCAGGGTGGCCGCGCGCAGGTTGACCGAGTCGAGCTTGCACTGGCGGAAGACGACGCGGCGCAGCTCGGCGCCGTGGATCTCGGTGCCGGCGAGGACGCCGGCGGTGAACTCGACGTCCAGCCAGGTGGTGTCCGCGAGGCCGGTGCCGACCATGCGGGTGGCGTGCAGCCACACGTCGTCGAACCGGGAGCGCCGGAAGCTGCCACGCTCGAAGACCGCCGAGGAGAACGCCGCCTCACTGAAGAGGGAGCGGCCGCCCTCCGCGTCCTCGAAGACGCAGCCGTCGAAGTGGACGCCCTCGTGGCTTTCCGCCCGTTCCATCGCGCCGGTGAAGGGTGCGAGGCGGTGGGCGTAGGGCAGTTCGGCCAGTTCCCGGGGGGCGGGGATGCGCATGGCCCGCACCCTACGCGACGGGCCCGCGGCCCTGCTGTCAGGATGTGCCGCCCAGCAGGGAGGTCACGAGGTTGACCAGCTTCGTGAGGTCGTCGAGGACCGCTTGCGCGTCCCCGGGGACGGCGGTGAGGTTGGCCGTGAGCAGGTCCTCCAGGAGCTTGGCGACGTCCTGGACGAGCTTGTCCAACGTGGCCGTGATGTCATCGGCGACGTCCCGCCTGGGGACGGTGCCCGGGCGGCTCTGCTTCGCCGGCTGCTGGGCCTGCTGGGTGTGCGCCTTGACCGAGGCCCGCAGCGCGGCGGCCTGCTCCGTGAGCTGACGCTGCATCTCGCGGAGCTTCGTCATGTCCGGCTTGGCCGTCTGGGCGTCCTTGGCGATCCGGGCGCCCAGCGAGAGGGTGTCGCCCAGGCTCCCGACCGTGGTCAGCCGGTCGGCGGTGCCCGGCGCGGGCGCCGACGTCACCGCCGCCGGCCGCTCCGGCTCCGGATCCGCCGCGAGCGCCGGTCCGGCCGCGGCCAGGGCCAGCGAGCAGCAGGCCGCTAGGACGGTGGTGGTCGTTCTGCTGATGCGCATGCGGGCAACTCCCTCCAGGAACGTCCCTCAGGGGACGAGGCCCACGGTGTGCCGCGGCGTGGGGGCTCGCAACCGCTGGCGGGGGTGCGGCCGGCTGTTTCGGCTGCCGCTCGGGGCTGCTTTGGCCTGCGGTTTCGCCTGGCGCGGCCGGCTTGGCGCGGCGCTGCGGGGGTTGCGGCCGATAGGGTGCCCCGGTCCCGCCCCTTCGCCGATTCCTGGGGCTGCGCCCCAGACCCCGCTGATCGCGGCTTCGCCGCTCGTCCTCAAACGCCGGACGGGCTGGATGGTGCCTGAGCGGGCACTTCAGCCCGTCCGGCGTTTGAGGACAGCGCCCGAAGGGCGCTTCGGGGGTCTGGGGGCTGGCCCCCAGGAAACGGCGAAGGGGCGGGGCCGGGGCACAATCATCACGTGCCACGAAACGCGATCACCCCCCCCACCCCCTGCCCCTGCGGCCTCCCCGCCCCCTACGGCGACTGCTGCGGCGCCTTCCACGAAGGCCGCAAACAAGCTCCCACGGCCGAGCGCCTCATGCGCTCCCGCTACAGCGCCTTCGCCGTAGGCGACGCCGCGTACCTCCTCCGCACGTGGCACTCGGATACGCGACCGCCGTCCCTGGACCTGGACCCCACGGTCCACTGGACGGGACTGGAGATCCTGGGCACGTCGGCCGGCACGGCCTTCCACCAGGAGGGAACGGTGGAGTTCCGCGCCCACTGCGAGGTGCGGGGTCACAAGGACGCGCAGCACGAACTGAGCCGCTTCGTGCGGGAGAACGGTGCCTGGGTGTACGTGGACGCCGCCTGAGTACGTGTGAGGGAAGCGGCCGGTGGCGTCCGGCGCGTCACAGAAGACGCGCCAGGGCCGTCTCGGACGGACTCCCGGCCGTCGCCTGATACACGATGATGACCTGTTGTTCGGCGCCGCCGACGGTGAGCGCCTGCCGTCGCAGAGCGAGGCCGCCGACCACCGGGTGCGTGAAGCGCTTGAGTTCGTCCCGGGCGGGCCGCGTCTCGTGGCGCGTCCACAGACGACGGAACTCCGCGTCCGTCTCCAGCTCGGCGACCAGGCGGACGGTCCTGGGGTCGCGTGGACCGGCTTCGGCGCGCAGGGCCGCCGCGGTCTGCGCCGCCACCTCCGCCCAGTCGGGGAAGAGCCGCCGGGACGCCGGGTCGAGGAACACCGCTCGCACCAGGTTGCTCCCGGGCTCGTACATCGGGGCGAGCGCGCGGGCCCGCTTGTTCGCCGCCAGGACGTCGAAGTACCGGTTTCGCACGTAGGCGGGGCGGTCCGTCCAGGCGTCGAGCAGCCGGTGCACGTCCGCGGAGACCTCGGTCCGTGACGGCGGCACGGGGGCGGGGCCGGCGAGGGCGTGCAGGTGGGCGGTGGCGTCGGCGTCCAGCTTCAGCGCCCGCGCGAGGGAGTTCAGCACCTGGGGCGAGGGATGCCGGTCGACGCCCTGTTCGAGGCGGACCAGGTACGGCTCGCTGATCCCGGCGAGCCGGGCCAGTTCCTCCCGGCGTAGTCCCGCCACCCGGCGACGTCCGCCCGCGGGCACCGCCACGTCGGCCGGGGCGACCCGTCCGCGCCGGGCCTTGAGGAACTCTCCCAGGAGGTTGTCGTCCACCATGCCGCGAGGGTAACCCCGCGGGGGTGCTGGCTGCCGGGATGCGAACGGCGCAGGCTCGATGTCATGAAGATCTGGTTCGTCACCGGCGCGTCCCGCGGCTTCGGCCGTATCTGGGCCGAAGCCGCTCTCGATCGCGGCGACCGCGTCGCCGCCACCGCACGTGATCCCGAGGCGCTGCGGCCTCTCCTGGACTCCCACGGGGACGCTGTCCTCCCCCTGAGACTCGACGTGACCGACCGCACCGCCGTGACCGCCGCGGTGCGGCGGGCCGCCGAGACCTTCGGCCGCCTGGACGTGGTCGTCAACAACGCGGGTTACGGCCTGTTCGGCATGGTCGAGGAAACCACCGAGGAACAGGCTCGCGCCCAGCTCGACACCAACCTGTTCGGCCCGTTGTGGGTGACGCAGGCGGCCCTGCCGTACCTGCGGGCCCAGGGCAGCGGTCACATCCTGCAGGTCTCCAGCCTCGGTGGCCTCGCCGCCTTCCCCACGCTGGGGCTGTACAACGCCTCCAAGTGGGCCCTGGAGGGGATGAGCGAGGCCCTGGCCCAGGAGGTCGCCCCCTTCGGGATCCACGTGACTCTGGTCGAACCCGGCCCCTACGGCACCGACTGGTCCGGGGCCTCCGCAGCGCACACCGAGCCGCTCCCCGCCTACGAACCCGTCCGCGCCGCGCGCCGGGCCGGTGCGACCGCCCGCAGGCCACGGGACGCGCGGGGCACCGCCGCCGTCGTCCTCGAACTCGTCGACGCCGACGCACCACCCCTGCGGCTCTTCCTCGGCACCTACCCCTATCCGGTCGTCGAGGCGGCCTATCGGGAGCGGCTCGACACGTGGAACGCCTGGCGGCACCTCGCGTCCCGTGCGTGACCGGCGCGGAGCACCCGGTCGCCGCAGGCGGGAGTTGCCGTAGGCCCCGTCGTCGTGGTGCTTGCCCGGCCCACGCCGCCGGGGTCCGCCGGGCGGCCGGAGCGCCGGCGGACGAGTCGCGGGCGACGCGATACGCGCCTCAGCACCCGGCTCCGGCCGCGCGTACGTCGGCGAGCGCTCGCCGCGCCAGCGGGCCGAAGTCCTCGGTGTCGCCGGTGTCGGTCCACTGGTCGAAGGCGATCTCCCAGGCGAGCATGCCCAGTTGCGTGGCCACGCGCGCGGTCAGGCTCGGGACTCCGCGGCGGGCGAGGGCGTCGGTCATCGAGGCGGTGAGGTCGATCCTTTTCAGGGCTTCGCGTTCCCGCAGTTCCGCATGGGCGTCGAGTACGGCCTGGCGCCGGCGGCTGAACTCCCGGCGGTCGGCGGTGAAGAACGTCCGGCCGAGCGCGTCGAGGGCGTCCGCCACCGCGTCGAGCGGCCCGGCCGCCAGCGGAGCCGAGGCGATCCCTTCGACGAGCAGACCGGTCACCGCGCCCCTGCCGAAGAGCACCTCGCGCTTGTCCGGGAAGTACCGGAAGAACGTGCTCTTGGTGAGCCCCGCGCGCTCCGCGATCTCGATCACGGTCGTGTTCTCGTAGCCGCGCTCCTCGAAGAGGTCGAGGGCGGCGGCGGCGAGTCGTCCGGGTGCGTCGGGTTGCCAGCGAGCCATGAGAACAGTGTACGGGACTTGGTCCCATCGCTGGTGTACGGTCGATAAGACCAAGTCCCATCACTGCCCAGGAGAGGTCACCGATGAGCAGAGCTGTCCGCTACCGGCGATTCGGCGGTCCCGAAGTACTCGAACTGCAGGAGATACCCGAGCCGCACGCCGCCCCGGACGAGGTGCGCGTCCGGGTCACGACCGCCGGGCTGAACCCGGTGGATTGGCAGATCACCACCCAGCCCGACATGGCGGCGCGGTTCGGTATCACCCTCCCGGCCGGCTTCGGCGGCGACTTCGCCGGAGTGGTGGACGAAGTGGGTGCCGGCGCCACGGGGTTCGCGACCGGCGACCGCGTGTACGGGGCTGCGATCGGCCGGGCCGTCGCCGATTTCGTGCTGGTCAAGACCCCCGCGGCAACGCTGTGGCACACCCCGGAGGGCGTCGGCGACGAGGTGGCGGGCGTGCTTCCGGTGTCCGGTCTGACGGCCTCCGCCGCGCTCGCCGCGATCGGGCTCCGCGCCGGGGACACCGTCCTGATCGGTGGGGCGGCGGGCGGCGTGGGCATCTTCGCCGTGCAGCTGGCGAAGCTCGCGGGCGCCCGGGTGCTCGGCACCGCCTCCGAGGGCACGTTCGGATTCCTGCGCGGGCTCGGCGCCGAACCCGTGGCCTACGGCCCCGGCCTGGCGGACCGGGTGCGGTCCCTGGCACCGGAGGGGATCACCGCCGCGACCGACCTGTTCGCACGGGAGACGGCCGAGACCGCACTCGCACTCGGCGTGGCACCCGAGCGGATCTCCGTCGTGGCCGACGGCCCCGCCCCGCCGCCCGGGGTGCACAAGGCGGGCGCCCTCGACGCGGGACCGGGTGCCCTGGAACGGATCGCCGACGCGATCCGTTCCGGCGAGATCACGGTGCCGGTCGCGGCGACCTTCCCGGTCGAGCGGATACGCGAAGCCGTGACGGCACAGGCCGAGAGGCACGTTCACGGCAAAATCGTGATCGCCCTGTGAACCGGCGTTCAGCGGTCGAGCGGTGCCGCGCTCGCTTCGGCCGCGGACCTCACCGCCTCCGTACGGGCCGCGCTCGCCGTCGCACTCACCAAGGGTCCGTCACCGCTCTCACTTCAGACGTCATCTCAATTGGAATGTCCGATAAGCCCTGTCGGGGTAGGGATTGTCGGGCGGCTGGTGCCGGACGAGTTGTGGGCGTCGTTCCAGCGGGTGGTGCCGGCGGCGGCGTTCGGGCCGTCCGGAGCGACGGCCCACCGGCGTTTCGCCGAGTGGTCGACGGCCAGGGTGTGGGCGAGGCTCCATCGCCTCGTCCTCGATCCCAGGCTCACCAAATGAGATGACGTCTAGGCCGGCTCCTCCCAGGCCGTCTCGTAGTACTTCACCCGCTCGTCCTCCCCCACCACCCGCATCCCGGCCGCCGTCATGACGCGGTGGGAGGGGACGTTGTCGTGGTCGGCGTCGCCCTTCACCCGGCGGACACCCCGAGCCCGCGCCGACGCCAGCGCCGCGCGCAGCGCTTCCGAGGCGTACCCCTTGCCGCGCTCGTCGGGCAGCAGCCCGTACCCGACGGTCACGGCCCCGTCCGCGTCGGCCGGCCCGTGGAAGTCCAGCCCGCCGACCACCCGCCCGTCGTCGCGGCGGCGTATCTCGTAGGCGCCGGGGTGCCGGTCGAACTCGCCGTTCTCCGCCGCCTTCAGCAGGCGGAGGGCGGCCCTGGCGTCATCCTCTTCCGGATACCCGGGCACCCAGTGCGGAAGCCGCTCCGGCCGGTCGGCCGCGATGTTCCGGGCCTCGTCGACGGTGAGCGGGTGGAGGATGAGCCGGTCGGTCACAAGATCGTCCATGGCCTGAGGGGTATCACCCGTCAGCCTGGGCCCGCATCGGATTTTGCGACGGCAGGCAACCCGTTTCGGGCCAACCCCGCCTGCTGTCGGTCTGGAGGGTGTACCGAAGGAGTCCCCGTACGGCGTCCGGTCCGTTTCCGGGGACGGGGAACACCGCCCGGCACTCGTCGAGGTTCCGCAGGGTCTCTTCGACGAAGGGGCGCGCAGGGTTCTCCGCCAAGTAGGCCCGCATCAGGGGAGCGGCCTCCTCCCACCGCCCCAGTCCGCTCAGCGCCACGATCCGGTTCCCCCGGGCGCGCACCGCGCGCGCGTCGGCGCCGGCGGCCTCGGCCGCGAGCATCTCCTCGGCGCGGCGCAGCCGCTCGGCCGCCCCTTCCGCCCCCATCAGGCGGAGGACCATCGCGTACTCGACGTGGTACCAGCCGTCGTCCGGTTCCAGGGCGATGCCGCGGTCCAGGGCGGTGAGCGCGTCCGGGTACGCGCCGAGGGCCCGGTGGGCCCGTGCCCGGGCGTGATGGATCCAGGCATGGCCGGGTCCCGGCGCGAGAGCGCGGTCGCATTCGGCCAAGGCTTCCTCGTGCCTGCCCATGGCTTCGTAGGTCTGAACTCGGAGGGCGGACACCCAGAAGTCGTCGGGGTCGGGTTCGCCGACGCGGTCGAGTTCGTCCAGGGCGTCCTCGTACCGGCCCATGGCCTGGTACGTGCGGGCGCGGCCGGCGACGCACCAGCCAAGGTCGGCCCCGAGCGCGAGGGCGCGGGCGTAGGCGGTCAGAGCCAGGTCGTACCGGCCGAGGAGGCGCGAGGTCTCGGCACTTCCGACGAACGCCCACGTGTAGTCGGCGTCCAGTTCCGTCGCCCGGATGAAGTCGGCGGAGGCTTCCTCGTACCGCCCGAGATACCGGTAGGTCTCGCCGCGGACCGAGACGGGCCAGGCGCTCTCGGGATCCAGCTCCACGGCCCGGTCGCAGTCGGCGAGCGCGGCGTCGTAACGTCCCTGGCCGATGTGGACCTGCGCGCGGCCGACCACGGGCCAAGAGTGGTCGGGCGCCGCCGAGATGACCCGGTCCAGGTCGGACAGGGCGTCGTCGTAACGTCCCATGAGCCGGTACGTCTGCCCACGGCCGGCGAGGATCCACACGTGGTCGCCGTCGGCTTCCAGGGCCCGGTCGAAGTCGGCGAGCGCCTCGGTGAAGCGCCCCAGGGAACGTAGGGTCTCACCCCGGCTTCCGAGAGCCCTCGGCGACGCTGGCTCGAGCAGGAGGGCGCGGTTGTCATCGGCCAGCGCCTCCTGGAGACGGCCCAGGGCCCGCAGGACGTCTGCACGTTCCATGAGGAGGGCGGGGTCCTCGAAAACGAGCTCGGCGGCCCGGTCCAGATCGGCCAGGGCATCCTCGTAACGCCCCATGAGCCGGTACGTCACACCCCGTCCCGCATAGCCGCGTGCCAGGCCGGGGTCCAGTGTGAGGACGGCCCCGTAGTCGGCCAGGGCATCCTCGTGCCGGTTCGCCTTGCGATGCTCCCTGCCGCGGAAGGCGTGCGCGAGGATCTGGCCCTCCCGGTCGAGGCCGGGTGTGGAGAGCACGGCGGACAAGGAGCGGACCGGGTCGGAGTCGCAGGCGGCCAGACGGCGGGCGCAAGCGGTAAGCACTTCGGAGTCGGTGTCCGTGGCCGCCTGGACGAGCATGTCGCTCCAGCGGCGCAGGGTTTCGGTGCCCTGTCCGCAGGCTCGGACCAGGTCGAGGAGCAGGGCGGGCAGCGCCTGACGCGGGTGGGCGCAGAGGAGGTGGTACGTCTCGTGGAGGCGGTGTTCGCGCCAGTCGCCGTCTTTCCAGAGGTCCTGCCAGAGGTCGTCCGGCCCATCGCCCGGTGAGCGCCCGCCCTCGGCTGCCTCTCGCCGACCGCGGTGCAGGTCCGCGAGGCGGGTGTGCTGGTCGCGCCAACGGGCCGGAAAGTTCGTGCGCTGGTGGCGGAGCATGGGCGCACGGATCACTTCGTGGTAGCGGCAGGTGCCGCCGCGGTCGGTGACGAACGGGAGGGCGCGCAGCCAGGGGTAGCCCCCGGCCGCGTCCTCCGCGA